>NZ_JBHFNU010000049.1:0-242792 GCF_041929145.1 Aerosakkonema sp. BLCC-F183
GAAACAGCAGCTTGTTGAGGAAGCTGCAAGACGTGGCATGACCCAATCAGAGTTGATTAGGAGTATGATTGCTAGACTACCAGAACCAAATAAAAAGCCGTCCTAGAAGGACGGGGCTTGTATCCCATTATTTTCGGTCAATTATTAATAAAGCAGGAATTAACGTACTTGCTGCTGGTGGCGGGAGGATTGGTGTGACCGGCAGGAATATTGATATTTCGGGAGAGAGTCTGCTGAGTGCTGGGATAGCAAGTGATTTGGGGTCGCCTGAAAGTAGAGCAGGGGACATCTCTCTAAGTGCTACTGAAAGTATCGCAATTGATTCGAGCTTCATTCAAAACAACGTCAATCCTGATGCAGTAGGAAATAGCGGCAATATCAGGATTAACGCTAAATCAGTGAGTCTTACCAATGGTACAGATATCGATACGAGTACCTTTGGGCAAGGAAACGCCGGTAGCATCACGATTATTGCTAGTGATACTGTCTCCATTGACGGTGAGGGGAAGGATGGAAGCCCCAGTGGAATCGGAAGCACAGTGCAAGCAGATGCCGTGGGCGATGCAGGGGAAATCAGCATCACCGCTCAATCTGTGAGCCTTACCAACGGTGTCGATATCGATACCAGCACTTTTGGACAAGGGAATGCGGGTATCGTCAACATTATGGCCAGCGATACGGTTATCTTTGATGGTGAGCGCCAGGATGGAAGCCCCAGTATAGCCTTCAGCCGTGTGGAACCTGGTGCAGTGGGGGATGCGGGGGGGGTCAGCATCAGTGCCAAGTCCCTTTTCGTTACGAATGGCGCTCAACTGGATACCAGCACTCTTGGGCGAGGGAATGCGGGTATCGTCAACATTATGGCCAGCGATACAGTTACCTTTGATGGTGAGCGCAAGGATGGAAAATCCAGTAGTGGAGCTTTCAGCCAGGTAAACTCGAATGCAGTCGGGAATGCGGGAGACATCAGCATTACTGCCAAATCGGTGAACGTTACCAATGGCGCTCAACTGAGTTCCAGCACGAATGGGCAAGGCAATGCAGGTAGCGTCAGGATTATGGCCAGCGATACGGTTACCTTTGATGGTGAGCGCAAGGATGGAAACAACAGTGGAGCTTTCAGTCAGGTAAACTCGAATGCAGTCGGAGATGCGGGAGACGTCAGCATTACTGCCAAATCTGTGAACGTTACGAATGGCGCTCAACTGAGTTCCAGCACGGATGGGCAAGGAAAAGCGGGTAGCATCAACATTATGGCCGGCGATACGCTTACCTTTGATGGCGAGGGGAAAGATGGAATCTCCAGTGGAGCTTTCAGTCAGGTAAACTCGAATGCAGTCGGGGATGCAGGAGGCGTCAGCATTACTGCCAAATCTGTGAACGTTACCAATGGCGCTCAACTGAGTTCCAGCACGAATGGGCAAGGCAATGCGGGTCGCATCACGATTACGGCCAGCGATACGGTGACCTTTGATGGTGAGCGCCAGAATGGAAGCGACAGTGGAGCTTTCAGCCGGGTGAACTCAAATGGAGTCGGGGATGCGGGAGGCGTCAGCATTACTGCCAAATCTGTGAACGTTACCAATGGCGCTCAACTGAGTTCCAGCACGTTTGGGAAAGGGAATGCAGGTAGCGTTACGATTGCGGCCAGCGATACGGTGACTTTTGATGGTAGCGGGAAGGATGGAATCTCCAGTGGAGCCTTCAGCCAGGTGAACTCGAATGGAGTCGGAGATGCGGGAGGCGTCAGCATTACTGCCAAGTCGGTGAACGTTACCAATGGCACGCGATTGAGTAGCGCCAGTAGAGGTCAAGGTGCAGCAGGTAATATACTGGTTGAGGCTGATGCCATCAATCTGAACAACAAGGCAGTAATCAGCACAGAAACCATCCAAGGTTTTAACTCCACACGAGAAGACCAAGCAAGTATTAGGCTGGGTGCATCCTCTCTCATCTTGCATCAAAACAGCAGAATTACCACTAACGCACAGGGAGAAAATATTCTTGGTGGCAATATTACCATTAATGCTGATGTAATTGCCGCTTTGGATAATAGCGATATCAGCGCCAATTCCCTCAATGCTAGAGGCGGTAATATCACCATCAACGCACAAGCTATCTTTGGCGCACAGTCGCGCACCAGAGAAGAACTACAAACTCTACTCAATACCGACGATCCTACCCTTTTAGATCCCAGAAACTTGCTCAGTAGCGACATCACCGCCACTGGTGCAGATTCTTCTTTAAGTGGCACTGTCGCAGTCAACACTCCCGATGTCGATCCAAGTTCTGGGTTACTCACTTTGCCAGATAATTTGGTTGATGCTACTAGCTTAGTTGCTTCCAGCTGTCGAGAACGAGGAACACAGCAAAACCAATTTGTCGTTACTGGTAAAGGTGGTTTACCGCCCAGTCCTCTACATCCCCTTGATAGTAATGCTACTTGGGTAGATTTAGGATCGATCGATTCTTCCCAAAGTGGCAGAGTGGGAAAATTACCAAATTTCCATTCCCCATCACCAATCGCCAATACTCAAATTGTGGAGGCGCAAGGATGGGTTGTTAATTCTAAAGGAGAAGTGGAATTGGTAACGCAAACGCCAAGACCGACTCCTCACAGTTCTCGACTTGCACAACAACAATGTTATGCGCGTTGAATGGCTACCAGGTATCGCGGGGACGGTGGAACCCCACCCCCAACCCCTCCCCGTGGACGGGAGAAGATTTCTCCCCTTCTCCGTTGCGGAGAGGCAGGGTGGTTTCATACAAACAGAGAAAAAGGAAAATGCTCAATAGCGATCGAATCTCTACCACCAAAAAAGATGAATCCGATCGAGCAGTTGCAGCTATGACTGGGTATTGGGGCTACCGACCACTGGAAGACTTTACAAAAGTACATAGAGAAAGTCTGATTGAACTCAGGACTTACGCAACTGTCATATGCGATCGTATGTGACAGTTGCGTAAGTCCTGCCGGTAATGGTGGGAGGGGGGTGAGATTTCTCCGCCTCTGTGTTGCAAAAGGGGGGTTGGGGGGAAGATTTTTCCCCCTCTCCGTTGCGGAAAGGGGGTTGGGGGGGAAGATTTCTCCCCCTCTCCGTTGCGGAGAGGGGGTTGGGGGGTGAGGTTTCTCCCGGTAATGCTTGGTAGCCTAGATAAGAAAGCCTGAAATATATCCTGTGACTCAACCTGAAATTTTACGCCATCTGCTACAAGCGGTCGCTGCTGGTGAAGTGACGCCAGATGTAGCTCTCGACAAACTAAAGCATTTTGATTTTGAGCCTGTTGGAGATTTTGCCCGCATCGACCATCACCGTCGTCTGCGAACTGGTTTCCCGGAGGTGATTTGGGGGCCTGGTAAAACGCCGGAGCAGATTGCTCAGATTATAGCGGTAATGCGCGATCGCAATCCAGTCGTGATGGCAACGCGCATCGAATCGGCTGTTTATGCCCAATTGCAAGAAAAGATTCCCGATTTACAATATTTTGCAATGGCGCGGATTTGTGCGATCGCTCCTCCTACTATAGAACCTCAGTACGCTGGTGCGATCGGCATTATCTCTGCGGGAACAGCCGATTTACCCGTCGCCGAAGAAGCCGCCATCACCGCAGAATTATCCGGCTTCCGGGTGCAACGTCTCTGGGATGTCGGCGTTTCCGGTATCCACCGCTTGCTGAGTAATCGCCAAGTTATTGCACAATGCGATGTGCTGATTGTCGTTGCGGGGATGGAGGGTGCTTTACCCAGTGTAGTTGCTGGTTTGGCCGATTCTCCGACGATCGCAGTTCCCACCAGTGTAGGCTATGGTGCGAGTTTTGGTGGTCTCGCTCCGCTGTTGACAATGCTCAATTCTTGTGCTGCGGGAGTAGCTGTTGTTAATATTGACAATGGTTTTGGTGCGGCGATTTTAGCTGGACAAGTTCTTCGCACTGCACATAAGCTGAATGTTGGCAACAAACAATAGGTACGTAGTTGAGCTTTAGCCCTCTTAGTACGTAGTTGGGCTTTAGCCCTCTTAGTACAACATACTAATTTGTGCGATCGTTATGCAGAATATCAGAAATTTGCCTCAGCGATCGAAAGTTTCGATCATCTCGTTAATTTTAGTTATTTTTTGCTGTTTAGAACTGATATTTAGGATATACAAATGTTACTTGGGCGAGTTTGTCTCCTTGTTCTGGATCAACTTTGCCCTGTTGACATTCTTATTTTATTGGCCTACTTACTTTTCGGCTAACCAGGCAATCAGTCAAACTGTATCTGTTCAAGAAGAGTATCGCATATTTTTGACCGCGCTGCTGCGAGCGATCTTCTTTTTAATTATATATGCGATCGGATTAGTTCTTATGTTGGCAGTATGGAAAATCGGCATTAGTGACACGCTGTTATTTTGGCCTTTATTATTTTTTTGGGTGATTTACACGGTTATCCAGGTCAAGCAAAACTTTCCCAAAATAATCATACCATTTTCCCTAACTATAATAACTACGATTTTAGTTTTGCTTACCGTTCCCGCTAATCCCACCTTGGCAACATTCGATCGTCATTTGCAATCCTTTGAAGAAGTGGTGGCAATGGTTAAATCAGGAGAAATAAAAACTCCTCCCGGTCAGGCTGTTTCGGAAGTTCTACTTCCTTGCGATTATCGTCATTTGGTTGGTTGTCCTAATAGGAAGATTAGCATTACCAAAGAGGGATATATAAATACGATTTTCTTTTGTAGCGATTTGGGTGTTTGGGGAAATCGGAAGACGGGTTTTATTTATCGGTCGGATCGTAAAGATATTTCTGTTAAGCCTTCTGGTAATTATCCATATCTCGAAGTTAGGAAACTCAAAAACCATTGGTTTTGGAAAGTGGAAGATTAAACCTTAGCTTTTGTGGTAATTCAATTATATTGTGTTTGGTTGCATCGCTAATACATGAGCGTCGGAAAGATTATCTGTGAAGTCATGGGTTAAATTTTTACCGCAGATATAGGCAGATAAACGCAGATAAACGCAGATAAGAAAGAGATTTTTTGTGCAATCCATGCTCCAGGACATAATATTACCCAAAAGTTCTTGAAATCAGATAGTAGGTACTTTTTGATTGAGTAAGGTGCGTTACGCTGAAGGCTAACGCACCTTACAAACTACAAGCTAGTACCAAGGAACTTTTGTTTCTGCGTTAAACTGTATCGATATTGCTAAGATATCCTGTGTAAGGGTTTGCCACTTTTTGTTGCCGAAAGATGCTAAAATGTTGCCTACAAAATCTGTCAATCTGAATAAGTTATTAATCTGATAATAGGTCAGGTAATCTGCCACATATTTGGAACTGTTGAGTGCGAGTCCGGTAGCGCCTGCACCCATACCAAAAACGATCGGCCCGGAATCCGCATCTGGGTTAATATTAGCGTTGGGAGGATATTCCCTAAAAGCAGAGATAATTAGAAAATTTTTCTGGTAATGTTTTTTATAATTACTCCACAGTTCTTTGGCTTGTTTGGGTGCGAAATCGCTCATATATTTGACTGTCCAAGATAATGCACAACCGCGAGGATATGGGGAATATTTTTCAACTCCAGTAAGTTCGGAGTAATGCAGTTTTGTTTTCGGTTCGCTTCCTTTTGTTTCCATGTATTCTAACCATTTCTGGGTTGGCGATAAGCCGATTTGGGTGTTATTGTTTCGATCGAATATGTATAATGAATATATGGTGACGGCATTGTCGGCTGGCCATCTATCTTGAGCTTTATTGTAGGATCTGATATTATTATGTGGTGCGGAGATAATTTTTTGGGCGAGGTGTTCGGAGATGGTGCGGTTGAGTTGGAGATAGGTGCGATCGCCCGATAATCTCTGATAACTTCCTAGCATAACATTAAAGTGGCTTAAGTACAATCCTTCTTCACCCCAACTGGCAACGTTGTTAATATTTTGGTAAGGTGAAATATCGGGGTGAAGGGCAATTGCGATCGCTTTTTTCAATAAAGCAATTATTTCTGGTTTCCGCACTGGGTTTTCAATAGCATAACTTACCAATCCCTCACTCATATACGAAAGAGCAATAATCCCTTTACTCGGCGTCAAACCAAGTTGACGTAACCCTGTGAAAGGTTGGTTTAAAAAAGTTTGAATTTGAAGATAATGGTTATATGCCTGCATTCCGCTAACATCATACAACCAAACGCTGGTTTGCGTGAGTACAAGCAATCCGGTGAGGGCAAACAAGACAAACTTCGTTTTTTTATAGCCTTTTTTCAGCCACAAGGCTAAGCCAAGGGGAATGGCAGAAACAAACGTCAATAAAATCAGCAATGCAACAAAACTCATAGTAAAGTCAAAAGTCAAAAGTCAAAAAAAGAAGCTATATTCAAGGGTTGAAAAGCAAGCCATTTGGGATAGGCATAGGAATTTTGAAGTTGCAATTTGAAGTTGGGATAAGTTTGGAATAGCCAAACAGCTACAGTTTTAAGATTATACATTAAGTTCGCATCTTCGCCAAATGCTTCCAAGGCAAGACTCCACCAAAGATTGTCTTTGATATCGAGTTGGGTGATTTCTACATTACAGCCTTCGTTAATGGCTTTATCGACAGGTACTGATGTTACCGAAGCTTCGGCAGAAACTTGGTATTTGCGTTGCGATCGCACTTTTTTTACACTCACCCACGGACTTGCTTTGAGCGCATCTGCGGGAATCAAACTTTCTGCTGTCGCATCTTCACAACTCCACTTTACCCATTTCTCCACCTTACCTTCTATATGATCTCCCAAACTCAAAGTATCCAATTCTGCTTTTCGCAATTTGATTTCCAAACGCTGCTGTCGAAGTTTGATTCCCAGATATTCGCATTCGGGAATATATAAATAGATATCTTCGCGTTCTTCTGGTAATTGGTAATGTTCGCCGAAAACATCTGCATTAAACCAATCATTAATTTCTGGTGGTATTTTGCCGCGATTAAACCATCGCAATTCGCTAGTTATCAACATCGCTTTTCCCTCTTTGATAATTTCTGATTTCCCCTGTGCGACTGGGGGACTGGGGGACTGGGGGACTGGGGGACTAAAGTCCCCTCTTCTATAGTGATGTAGGTCAACTGCGATCGCGTCAGATTAATGAGAAAATATAACCACTGCCCAAAAGGAATATCTAGAGATGCTCAAACGAATCGCAGCGGTACTTTTAGTCGTGCTAAGCTTGACTCTGACAGGTTGCGTTGGTGGCACTATCGGTTTGAAAAGCTATATCGATAGCATGGACGGCTACCAGTTCCTTTATCCTAATGGTTGGATTCCAGTCAAAGTGTCGAATGGCCCGGATGTGGTGTTTCACGATTTGATCGAGCAAAGCGAGAACGTCAGCGTGGTCATCAGTCCAGTTGAATCAGCCAAAACTCTCAGCGATCTGGGCACTGCTAGCGAGGTAGGATATAAACTGTCTAAAGTTGCACTGGCACCTGCGGGATCTGGACGCGAAGCGGAATTGGTGAATGCGGAGGCGAGAGAAGGAAATGGCAAAATGTACTACCTTTTGGAATATTTCATAAAATTACCCAACCAGGAACGCCACAATTTAACCAGTGTTGTCCTGAACAACAACAAACTTTATACTTTTAGCGCATCCACTACAGAAGAGCGCTGGCAAAAAGTGAAAAATCAGTTTCAGCAAATCGTTGATTCTTTCTTTGTCTATTAGTCTCGGTCAGTTGCGATCGGAAACTAACCAAAAACTTATGACTTTTGGCAGATGCAACATCACAATGCACAACTGACAACTGACAAGGGAATGGTAAATCAAAAATCCAAAATCCAAAATCCAAAATTAGTATTAGCTTCTGCCTCACCTGCCCGCCGTCGTCTGTTGCAAATTGCTGGGATAGAAGCAGTTGTGTGTGCGAGCGATTTTGATGAGTCACAAGTCAATATCGACGATGCGGCGGAACTGGTGAAAACGCTGGCGCAACGCAAGGCGGAAACTGTGGCATCTCAGTTCGCAGATGCGCTATTGTTGGGTTGTGATTCTGTGTTGGCGATCGCAGGCGAAATTCACGGCAAACCGGCTGATGCAGAAGAAGCGATCGCCCGTTGGCAGATGATGCGCGGTAAAGTTGGTGACCTGTATACCGGTCATGCTTTAATCGACCAACAACAGGGTAAAACCTTGGTGGGATGTCAGGTGACGCGGGTTTACTTTGCCAATCCGAGCGATCGTCAAATCGAAGCATACGTCGCCAGCGGCGAACCTCTCAAATGTGCTGGATGCTTCGCTCTGGAAGGCAAAGGAGGTCTTTTTGTCGAGAAAATCGAAGGCTGTCACTCCAACGTCATCGGTTTGAGTATGCCCCTCCTGCGTCAGATGTTGGGCGAACTGGGATACGATGTTACAGACTTTTGGCAGATGTCTGAGATAAAATAGACTTTTGTTGCAATCCAGAAGGATCTGTTTGGGAATACTAAATAGTAGCTCGATCGCAACAAAACTCAAAAGTAACAGCCCAAAGCTAACAGTTATAGCAAAGGCAGTTAGGACGTTCTTAATTCCACCAAACTCTTAATTCTAAATTCTTCCCCCCCGACGCCCTAACCCCTAACCCCTAATCCCTAGCTATAAAAGCTGAGCCCGCTCCTCAGCAACACTTGTTTCAAGCTAGATGCGGATAACCTTTGTGTATCTACTTATACCTGCTTCAGCTTATGAAACCCAAATTTAGAAACTCGTCCAAACCGCAAAAATTTCAATCGTACAGCATTCTGGAAACACTTCCTCCACTTGCGAAAAAATGGGCGGAAAGTTTGCCTTGGGAAGAACGTCGTTATGTTTTGTCACTTTGTCATCTTCTCTGTGGATCTACCGCAGATTTGCAAGCAGAGTTTTTAGATGAATATACCGCAGATGGCTTAGTGGCGCGAATGCTGGAAGACAGAGACACGCAACACCAAGTTCAAAAGTATCTATTCAGATTTTACCTCAAAACCGAGCTTAATCAAGCTGTCTTAAAAAGCTATGTCAGGCAGTTTTTTATCCATTCATCTCAAGATTTGCGCGAACAGCCTCATGATTATTTAGAATCAGCTTTACGATTGGTGATCAGTACAGAAGAAAAAAATAGCCTTTTCAATTATATTCTAGGCTTTGAGCTTCTGAAAATGATATTTCAGATGAGTTGGGCGCAACAAGAAAGATTATCTATCTTACAAAAATCTCCAACCAGCTTTATCAAAAACTATATTAAGCCGATTCAAAAAGCTCACAAACTTAACGGAATAATTGTGCCAAAATATGAAAGAATTTTCTTTGAAAAACACGATTATTATGTGCAAATACCCGATTTATCAGAAAAGCGCTCGATCGAGCTAGTTATGAATACTTTTACCACAAATACAGTTAGCGATTTTGGATTTTCAATGATTCGCCATCCCCAATCTTTAACATTCGATTACGAATATATTTATCAACCGGAACAAGAGAGTATTTTCACGCAAGATCTTGAAGTGATTAATATTTAATCAAACTCAAAGCGATAGGCACAGTAGCTTTTCCATTGTCAGTACTTCAACTAAAAAATTGCCAAGGTAGTTAAAGTAACTAAGCAAGTTAATTGAATCGCTAAACTTAAAACTCGGAACTTTGGATCGAATCCAGCAATGTGAATTAGTGAGTGTATAATCCGAAATGCGATGTACACCACAATCAGCACATCTACTACTATTCCAGAAACACTCCGAACTGTCAGGAGAAAGACAACTCCCAAATATAAAGGCAAGTTTTCTATTAAGTTGGCGTGAACTCGAAATAGTCGCCAAAGCAAGCTTTCGTCGTTTGGGGTAGCGAAATCTTTGACAGATCCACCCGCAGCTAGATGCCGAATTCTCACCGTGACTAAAAGGATAACGACAACGATCGTCCACAGGATGAAAATGACTAAACCCCAGAGAGGAAAAGTCATTTCACTCACTAAGCTGGTAGGTAATTGTGGGGTAAGTGTAAGCATTATTCCCGCTATCTGTTGAGTTAGCATTGACTTATTGAATGAGTGTTTGATTCCAGTGTGGTGCGATCGCACTCTTATTGCACTAGCCGAAAGGATAGGTCTTAGGAGTCGCAGTTTAACTATAATAAAATTCCTAATTCTCTAGCTCTAGCTACTGCTTGAGTGCGATTTTTTACTTCCAATTTACCATAAATATTTCGAGCGTGCCATTTGACTGCTGCTAAACTGACGAATAGTTGCTTTGCGATCGCCTGATTCGGCAACGGTTTATGTAACTGGACGAACGACTCGCACGCAACAGTCAGACTACAATCGTCTAGAAACAATCGAAGAAACCGCAGAATTAGTGACTAACCTCCTAAACCAAAAATTATCATAGCTAGAATTACTATTGGATATTTCATTTGTTATTACTCCTGAGAATATACAAGATAAGCAAAATCATTTTGTACTTCTAAATCTACTGCTCCCAATGCTTTCAACGTCGCCTTTTGCGCTAAACTTAAACCGATAATGCCTGTAATATTCATACTTTCATAAGGTCTAGCGGGTCGAAAACTTTTGAGACATTCATCGGTTTGCACATCCCAAAGTTTAATTGTTTCATCGTGACTACCAGTTGCTAAAATCGTTCCATCATTATTAAAAGCAACTGACCGCACGCAGTTAGTATGTGCTAAAAGAGTTTTGTACTCACCATCATAAAGATTGTACAGTCGCACTGACGAGTCTTCACTGCCAGTTGCCAGGTACTTGCCAACTGGAGAGAAAGCTACTGACCAAACTCGACTCGCGTGTTCTAAAAGAGTTTGGTAGTTTTTCATTTGCCAGACTGACCGCAACTGCACTGTGCAGTCGCCACCACCAAAAGCGATCGTACCATCATTGGGATGAAAATCCAGCGCCGACACAAAACCAGCAGATTCCTGCCAAGTTTTCAGACATTCTCCCGTTTGCACATCCCATATTTTCAACGCACCATCGCCACTACCACTCGCTACTTGTTGACCGTCTGGACTGAAAGCGACAGACATCACCCAACTTTCATGTCCTGACAAAGTTTTGAGACATTTACCATCTGGCACATTCCACAGTTTAACCGTCCCGTCGCCACCAGCGCTAGCAATAATTCGACCATTGGAACTAAAAGCGACCTCGTTCACCCAATTTTGATGTCCATCGACAGAAAATTGGCAAATACCTGTTTTAATATCCCATAATTTAATTGTGCGATCGCAACTGCTGCTAGCCATCGTTTCACCGTCGGGACTAAACGCCAGCGACCAAACGCGACTGGTATGACCTGACAGAGTTTGATATTTTCCATCCTCAATATTCCAAAGTCGAATCATCCCATCTTCGCTAGCACTTGCTACCATCTTACCTTCAGGGTGGAACGCCACCGACCAAACCAAATTGTTATATCCTTGAAAAGTTTTGCCACACTTCCCATCCCGAATATCCCAGAGTTTCGCAGTTTGGTCTTCGCTACCAGAAGCAAGCATCGTTCCATTTGGACTAAAAACCACTGACCAAACTCGCGCCGCGTGACCGGATAATATTTTTCGACATCTACCTTTAGAAATATCCCATAATCTCACGGTTTGGTCATCGCTACCACTTGCGAGAGTTTCCCCATCACCACTAAACGCCACCGACCAAATCCAACCTTTGTGTCCTTGTAGAGTATTCAGACATTTGCCATCAGTGATATTCCAGAGTTTTACCGTGTTGTCGTGACTGCCACTGGCAAGCAGTTTACCACAAGGACTGATGGCAACCGACCAAATCCAACTGGTGTGTCCTTCTAAAGTGTGCAAACATTCACTTGTAGAGACATCCCAGATTTTTACGGTGTTGTCCTGACTGCCACTGGCGATTAGTTTATCATCAGGGCTGAATGCGATCGCAAATATAATAGAAGTATGCCCACGAATTGTTTGATAACATTCACCTGTGCTAACATCCCATAATTTTATGGAAGTATCCACGCTACCACTAGCTAAAGTTGTTCCTTGATGACTGAAAGCGACTGAATAAATCCAATCTGTATGTCCGGTAAATACTTTAATACATTCACCTGTTTCTACATCCCAAATTCTCACAACTTTGTCATCGCAGCTAGCCAAAGTTTGAGCATTGGGACTAAAGGAAAGCGACCACACCATAGTAGCATCTTGTTTGCAAACCAGAAGCTGCTTCCCATCTGTGATTTGCCAAATCCGAATCTCACCTTTAGTATCGCTTGCTGCTAACAGTTTTCCGTCAGGACTGATAGCAACTGACAAAACAGCAGCTAAAGTTTCTGCAAATACAGAATTAGTTAACTCGCTGCCAGTAAAATTGCTATTATGTAAATTTATATTTCTTAAATATGCTTGCCAAATTGTCAGATTAGAAAAATCCCAACCGTTTAAATCTGTTTGTAACTCTCGGAGGATATTGATAATATTACCCGCTGCGTATCCACTTAATAGAGGTGGTTTACCTCGCAATTCTTCCAGAATCTTCAGCAGGTGCGTTGCTAACTGACTGGGGCTTTTAAAAATCAAGAGTAGGGAATCTATAACTGGCTTGAGGATGAGGTTTTTTTGTGTTTCTCTGATATAATCTTTGGCAGTAGCTTGAAGCAATGGCAATGTACACATTAGTTTCAAATTACCAGTATTAATTTCTTCAGTAAAAAGCTCAACCAATTCATTTGTAATATATTCCATAACTACAGGTTGTTGGGTGTAGCCATTGGAGGTTTTTTCGCTCAGGCTTCGCCTTTGTAGAGAAGCGATTCCTTCTAGTAAGCTACTTGATAAAGATTTCAGAAATAAATCTGACTGTAATTCTTCTATAGTAACTGGCTCTCGATTAATTGAGAGCCAGTGCATTATCGTTTTTTCTATATCCGATAATTGATGAAATTGGCTGAATAATAAATCGCGAATATCATCAAATATTAGGTTATTTTGGTTTAATACTTCTAGAAATTTAGTAATACTGCGATCGAACAAGTCTCTGACAGCCGCCGCTACCATTTTCAGGGCAAGGGGATTGCCTGCATAGTGTGATTTAACTGCTTTCCAATCAGATTCTGAGCCAGAAAATTTCCCTTTTTCTTGAAAAATTTCTTGTGTTTCAAGGACTTCTAAACCGCTAAGTTTAAAGGAACGTATGGGTAATGTGTCACCTTCCAAAGCCGCTAATTCTCTGGGTTTTTCTCGGCTTGTAACTAGCAGACAACTTTGATGCCGTGTTTCGCCAATAGTTCTATATAATTGACTGTAACTTTCGTATGCTTCGCGAAAATGTCCAGTGCGGGAGTTTTCACTAAATAACTGGGAATTGCTACTTCCTAGAATTGTTTCTGCGTTATCTAGGATTAATAAACAACGATGCTGACGTAAATACTTTAGTAACAGGGAGATTTTGCTAGAGAAATCATTCGGTAGTTCAATCTCTTGTTGTTGAGAGAGGAATTGGATAATGTCTGCTAGCAGTGAGTCAATAGGTGGGGCGTTGCGAAGACTTCGCCAAATCACAAAGTCGAAATGTTCTTGAATTTGTTCTGCCAATTTAATCGCGAGGGCAGTTTTACCCATTCCTCCCATACCTAGTAAATAAACCAGGCGACAGCGTTCTTCTACTATCCAATGTTTTAATTGAGTTAGTTCGTTATTGCGTCCGTAAAATATAGAAACATCAATTGCTTCTCCCCAATCTTGATGGGGTAAATTTGTTTCTAGTATATGAGGGGTATTTGGCTTTTTATTGAATTGGGTGATATTTTCGTCAGTAGTCAACTCCCGATTGGATGGGGAAGAAATTACGGGCTCGTCGGTTAGTGCTTGCGTTTGTTGCGAATACCGCTGCAACACCGTATGGAGATTAATTTTTGTGACTTTCTCCCCAAGCGCTAAAGATAGCAACTGCCAAAGTTGAGAACCTGTATCTTTGATGTAACCTAGTTCATATCCAGTGGTTTTGGCAATCTCTGTATAAGAGTGTCCTGACCAAGATTGCCGAAATACTATTTCTTGAACTTTGTTTAAGCGTCGGTAGTCTAAAACTTTGTCTACAATCTCTAGCGCTTCTTCAGTAGTCATTGGTAAAAGAGTCTCAAAAGTAGTTTTTTATCAAGGTTTGGCAGGTACTACAGCACTTATAGCTTCGACACCCGTACTCGCATAGTTTGTCCTACGCTTACAGGCAGCCTCTTTTATGTGTACTTAACAGATGCAAAATAAAACAATAACAGGTTAGCCAAATTTTTTACAGGAGGGTGTCACCCTTTTTAAGTATTTTTGCGGTGGGCTAGTGGTATCGGCTCGAAAAACCCCCTGATTCTAGCGTAGAGTTTGCTTGCACCATGTTTGGCAAGCTGAGTTTTTATACTTACGACTTTATTCTGACCTTTTTCAGACCTTTTTCCGACCGACAAAGCGAATACCGCTTGGTTATGCTTTAACAAGAGCAAGCTTAGAGCCTACGAATAAATACTTATAGCGTAGGAAAAAATTAAACGCATCTCCAAGCAAGGTGCGATCGCACAGAGAACGGCAAATAACCAGCCTGGACAAACAAGCAGGATTGATAACAGAAGGCTGAAGTAAATAGTTTCACTGTGATTGGATTGTCGGAAAAGTACAAACTATAACTCTTAAGTAAATTAGATAGGAGTGATAAAAATGCAGGCGAAAAAAGTTTCAGGTTGGCTAGCTATATTAGCGATCGTATCGGGTGGGTTTTTCTTCAAGCTAAAACCAGCATTTGGCTGCTTAACAGATCCATGTCCAGCCGAATGGGATGGCAACTTCATTAGTAACTTACAGTCGAGGAAATGTATTGATGTAGCTGGGGCCCCTGGTTCTGCCAATGGCGCTAAATTGATACTTTGGGATTGCGAAAGGTCTGGACGTAACAGAGACAACGGTTCGCCTACAGACCATATATGGGCAATAGAGGGTGATGGATTTATCGTAAATAAATTATCAGGAAAGTGCATTGATGTGGCTGGTGCCCCTGGTTCTGCCAAAGGCGCACCATTACAACTTTGGGATTGCGAAAGATCTGGACGTAATAGAGACAACGGTTCGCCTACAGACCAAAAATGGGTAGTAACAAATCAGGGATTTATCAGAAATAAATTATCAGGAAAGTGCATTGATGTATCTGGTGCGCCTGGTTCTGCTAATGGCGCACAATTACAACTTTGGGATTGCGAATTGTCTGGACGTAACAGAGACAACGGTTCGATCACAGACCAGAGATGGAGATTAGATAGAGTTTGAATTAGATTGAGATGGAAAATGGGAGCGATCGCACTATGAATATCAACAACTTTCCCATCAAAAATTTGCGAAAATTTTGTGCAACATCCATAGCTATTGCTTCCGTCAGTAGTTTTTGGATTCAGACGCCAGCTAAAGCAAACTTAAGTTTTGATGTCCGTTATATTTGTATCACCCAAAACTATCGAGTAGAAACAGATGGCTCTCAAAGTGGACGACTAAAATACACCGCTTATCAAGGCAACTATAGGAGAGATGAAACACCCAGTCGAGAACCTGATTTAGTTCTGTACAACGGACGCGCTTATCTTCAAACTAGAAATAGATTAGTGATGACTTGGACAAATACTGGAAATTATACCTATCAACTAATCGTTTCTAGTCCACAAGGTAGAAATATAAATTATCCACAATCGGGGACTTTGATTGTCAAACGTGGTGGTAGGGTGACTTTACAACAAAATTGTCGCGACATTAGTACGGCAGAGGTGACAGAATGATTTCCCTAAAAAAGGTTAATCTTATAGTAGCAATAGTTGCTTCGATAAATACTTTAACTGTTGCGTCATTCCCGGTTAACTCTCAATCAAGTAGGCGAACACTTCAAGCATTACCTGACGGCATCTATTTTTACAGTAATGCACGGTTGCCAAAACAACCAGGATCGGAGTACATTATTTTAAGAAAAAGAGGTAGGTCTTTTATAGATTACGGCTATGCTTATCAATCGGACAGCGGTTGCGGTGCAGGCACAATTAGAGGAAATACTCTTAACACGACAAGAGAGTATGTTGCGCTTGAATCAGACCAAGTTCGCAATACAAATCGTCCGATAAATTTGAACGAATTCCAACAACTTGCTTCTCGTCATATTTCTGGTGAAGATAGAGAAGGTCTTCGTTTTTGTATTAATATGATGAGTCGTTAATTAGCGATCGCCTTTTTTTGTTAACAACATTAGTCGTTTTTAAATTCGCTATAAATTATGCCAAGACGTTTATCTGTTCTTCTACCAACAATCTTAATATGCTGCGTACCAATATGTTTGCTAGTTGCATTTTGGAGTATTGGTTATATAGTATTAATCCCAGCTTTTATAGCAGGAGCGTTACTTGGCACTCTCCCGCTACTTTATTTAGTATATGACAAACCACCATTGATTGTTGCTGTACTCATGCTGACAGCTTTATTGATAACAATGATCCTCGCTCATCCAATAAAAATGCGCCCTTGGGCCACTACCATAACCATAATTGGAGTTTGTATCTGGATGACGATCGGCTTTTTTTCTATTGCGATAGTCTTAAGTATAGCGGCTGCCTAAATAAACTTAGGGGGAGAGCCACCATAACTCTTCTCTAATATTTACGCCTTGTAGAACGATCGCTCTGCAATATATTGCTCAACTAGCCATTAGACCTCATACAAAAGTAACAGCCCGCCAGGGAATCAATTCCCTGGCTAATAGCTCAAGTCGGTTAAAACCGACTAAGAATCTTGGTTTTTAGTCCGTTTTAACGGACTTTAGCTATTAGCCCGGAACTTAAGTTCCGGGCGGGCAATGGATTTTTGCAAGAGGTCTATTAATATCAACTCTGCTCAACCGCCCCCAGTGCTTTAAGCGTTGCAATAGTCGCCTCAGTTAAACCAGTAACGCCTGTAATGTTCATACCTTCATAAGGTTTGGGAACTGGTAAAGTTTTGATGCACTCACCCGTCATCGCATTCCAAAGCTTAATCGTCTCATCTTGACTGCCACTGGCAAGCATATTACCACAAGGACTGTAAGCAACCGACCACACCCAATTGTCATGTCCTTGCAGAACTTGCAAGCATTCACCCGTACTGACATCCCATAATCTCACATTTCGATCGTGACTGCCACTCGCCAAGTGCTTACCATCAGGACTGAACATCACCGACGACGCGCTGCTTTCGTGTCCCTCTAGCGTTTTCAGGCATTCTCCAGTAGTGACATTCCAAAACTTCACAGTATTGTCACTACTGCTACTTGCCAGAATATTCCCACAAGGACTAAAGGCAACAGACCAAACCCAACCGTTGTGTCCGGTGAAAGTCCTCAAGACCTTCCCCGTACTGGTATCCCATAGCTTTGCGGTATTGTCAGCACTACCGGAAGCGAGGATATGACCGTTCGGGCTAAAAGCTATTCTAAACACCCAACCTTCGTGGTCGCAGCAAGTAGCAAGACACTGCCCTGTTTTAATATTCCAAATTTTTACAGTACGATCGCCACCACCACTCGCCAACATTTTACCATCGGGACTGATAGCAGTTCCCCAGAACCAAGGAGTATCAACCTGGAAAGTTTTCAGTCGCTGTCCTGTTGCAGCATCCCACAACTTTACGGTAGCGTCATAAGAGCTACTTGCTACAAGATGACTATCTGGGCTGTAGGCGACAGAGGCAATGCGAATGGTATATCCCTGTAAGCTTTTAAGATACTGCCCCGTTTTGGCATTCCACAACCTGACCGTGCGATCGCCACTTGCAAAAGTCTCACCTTGAGGAGAAAATGCTACTGAATACATTGGAGTACTTTGTCCGTAGACTGTTTTCAGACATTGACCAGTCTTGGTATCCCACAGTCTGAGGGTATAATCTTCACTGCAACTAGCTAAAGTTTTGCCGTCTCGACTGAAAGCAACTGATGAAATTCTGTGGTTATGTGCTTGTAAAGTCTTAAAGCACTGACCTGATGAAGTATCCCACAATCTAACTGTCGTATCTTCGCTACAACTAGCTAAAGTCTTGCCATCAGGACTAAAAGCGACTCCCAGCACTATCTGTGCGTGTCCTTTGCAGATGCGGAAACATTCACCCGTACTGATATCCCAGTAACGTACAAAGGAATCATCTCCGCCGCTAGCGAGAATTTTACCATCCGGGCTGAAGGCAACTGACCTAATTTGATTTACGCTTTCAAATGTTTTGAGACATTCTCCTGTAGTCGCATCCCATAGCTTTATCGTATTATCAGCACTGCCAGTCGCTATCTGACCTTGAGGACTGAAAACAACCGACCACAATTGGTTGGTGTGTCCTTGCAAAATCTGCATACATTCTCCGCTACTCACATCCCAGCAACGCACAGTACCGTCCGCACTGCAACTCGCCAGTGTTTGACCATCTGGACTGAAAACAACTGACCAGACGTTACTGGTATGTCCCTGGAACACTTTTAGACATTGACCCGTACTGCAATCCCACAATTTTACAGTACCATCTACACTGCCACTGGCAAGCGATCGGCTATCTGGGCTGAAAACAACAGAAAAAACTACATTGGCGTGTCCTTGGTTGCTCATCAATAATATAGTTTCTGGAACTTGCCATAAGTGAATTTCTCCTTTAGTATCGCCCATTGCTAAAAGTCTTCCATCAGGACTAAAGGCAACTGATAAACCACTCCCTAAGTTTTCCGCAAAAACGGAAGTCGCTAAATCGGCACCAGTAAAGTTGACATTAGACAAGTTAGCATCTTGTAGATAAGCTTGCCAAAGTGTTAAATTAGAAAAATCCCACCCGCTTAAATCTGCCTGCATTTGCCGCAGGAGATTAATAATATTACCAGCAATATATCCGGTTTCTCGTGCTGGCTTGCCGCGCCAGGATGAGAGAATTAAATCGAGCCGCTCTTCTAGTAATTGTTGGGTGGCAAACTTTGAAAGTAATTGTTTAGCAATCGGATTAAGTATCAGGCGAATTTGCGTCTCTCTAATATAATCTTTGGCTGTAGCTTTAATCAACGCATAATTTTTGAAAAGCTCTATTTTCTCTGTCTCAATTTCCTGATAAATACGTTCGATAAATTGTGATGTAACGTATTCCATGATGACGGGTTGTTGAGTGTAGCCGTCTGAAGTTTTTTCAATCATGCTTCGCCTTTGTAGGGAAGCGAATCCTTCCAGCAATCTACTGGGTGACGCTTTTAGGACTAAATCTGATTGTAATTGTTCCAAAGAAACTGGCTCTCGATTAATCGATAACCAGTACATTATGGTTGTTTCTATATCTGATAATCGATTGAATTGCCTTGATAATAGATCCCGGATATCATCGAATACTAAAAAATTTTGTTTTAATGCTTCTAAAAAATTAGTAAGATTGTTATCAAACAAGTCTCTCACAGCCGCCGCGACCATTTTTAGGGCAAGCGGGTTGCCTGCATAGTGTGAGTTAACGATTTTCCATTCAGATTCTGAAGCTGATAAATTTCCTTTGGCTTGAAATATTTCTTGTGTTTCGATGACTTCTAAACCCCGGACTTGAAAGGAACGAATGGGTAAAGTGTTACCTTCTAAGGAAGCTAATCCTATAGGTTTTTCTCGACTGGTGACTAAGAGGCAACTTTGGTGGCGTGTTTCGCCAATAGTTTTATATAATTGACTGTACCCAGAGTATCCTTCGCGATAATCTCCAGCGCGTAAAGTAGAGTTTTCACCCGATAGCTGCGAATTGCAGCCTGTTAGAATCGTTTCTGAGTTATCTAGAATTAACAAACAACGATGTTGACGTAAATATTTCATTAAATGAGAGATTTTGCCATCTAAATCTTTCGGTAATTCAATTTCTTGTTGTTGAGAAAGGAATTGAATGATGTCTGTTAGTAGTGCGTCAATGGGTGGGGCGTTACGAAGACTCCGCCAAATGATGAAATCGAAATGTTCTTGAATTCGTTCTGACAATTTAATAGCGAGAGTAGTTTTTCCCATCCCTCCCATACCTAGCAGAAAGACGAGGCGACAGCGTTCTTGTACTATCCATTTTTCTAATTCAATTAGTTCGTTATTGCGTCCGTAAAATATAGAAACATCAATAGCGTCTCCCCAATCTAGATGTGAATGATTGGTTTCTTCTATTGAAGAGATATTTTGGATTTCTTTTAGTTCAGTGAGATTTGTAGAATTGGGTAATGTTTTGCTATTTTGGTTAACATTTTCTAACTGCGCCATTACTGGAACTGCGGTTACTGCTTGCATTTGTCGCGAGTACCGCTTTAAAACTGTCTGAAGATTAACTTTTGTGACTTTCTCCCCAAGCGCTTTAGAAAGTAACTGCCAAAGTTGGGAACCTGTATCTTTGATGTAACCTGGATCGTATCCAGCGGTTTTGGCAATCTCGGTATAAGAGTGTCCTGACCAAGATTGGCGAAAAACTAATTCTTGAACTTTGTTCAAGCGTTGGTAGTCTAAAACTTTATTGACAATTTCTAGCGCTTCTTCAACAGTCATTTGTAAAAGACCCCCAAAAGTGTTTTTCGATCGAGGTTGGGCAAAGATGTAAAAGAAAATTTATATACACCAGCCATAATAACTTTTATCAATTTTACCAGGGAGAGGCGAACATATTTTTGGGATATAAACATATTCTTGCTACATTATGCGAAATTGTTTAGGTGAAATACCTGTGTATTGGCGGAAGCACTTTGCAAAATGACTGGGATTAGTAAAACCACAGGCGATCGCAATGTCATTTGTTTATCAAAAATTTCAATTATAAGTTAGCCGAATTTGTTACAGGGGGCTTCACCCTTTTTAAGTATTTTTGCGGAGGGAGTTGTGCGATCGGCCAGAAAAACCCTCTCTTTACCGTAGAGTTTACTTGCACCCTGCTTTGTCACCTAGTTTTTATACTTACGACTTTATTATGACCTTTTTCCGACCTTTTTCCGACTGCCAAGCTGGCAGGTAAAGATTATATTGATTTCATGGCTTTGCACGAGTTCTCTGAACAAAGCAGAGCATTGCAGTTTAGCTATTAGGAGCCTAATTCTCTCTTTACTAAATCTTTAAAAAATACAGTGTGGTGCTGAGCTAGTAATGAGATTGCAGGAGTTCCCTAATTCTCTTGCTATGCTTAAAAATTTACTTTCTACAAGGCTGGTACGGATAAGCCTACTAATAATCAACCATTCAACGCAGATAAATAGGAGAAAATCTACTGTGGAAGAGTTAATCAGTTACAACGCTACACTTAACCAAGAAAATGGAAAAAGTAACCTAGATGCAATGCTAGGATTGACAAATCCACTCGGATCGACCTTAGATCCAAAACCAAGTGTAGGCTCTGTTTCTAATTTAGCTACTGCTACCAATTTAGCGACAGACCCAAATATAACAACGAGTATTTATGTATTAAATAGCGATGAAGTTAATACTCTAATTTCGCCGCTTTCTAGCACTAGCCAAACAAGTGATTCCTCAAGTGACGCAACATCTAAATCTAGTACAGCCACTCCAGAAATCGATGCACTGACTGGCTTAAAACTAGGCGAAGTGCTAGTAGATAATTCAAAACCGGACTCATTAACAAATATTTCTGCTTCTCAAACCCAGACTTTACCAGACAATGATAAAATCATTATCTCGAAAGAAATTGTCGATAAATTATCGTCAGTTAAAACTGTATTGGCTGCATTAGGGAACAGTATTACTCAAAACTCTTTATTTACTCAGAATATCTCGACTTTGCCAAAGAGATTTGACAGCGATAAAGCAACTGAATTAGTGAATGATGTTAGCGGTAGCCTTGACAAGGCATTGACAGTTTTAGCTAATACACCCGGTTTAGATTTTAATACAATTTTTGAGCAGTTGTCTAAATCTATAGAGAGTATTGGAACTTTAACGGTAGCTATTGATGGACAATTAATTACGCCTGAACTCATAAACACAATCAAATTAGGGCCTAATACAGAAATCGCCTTCAATTTTGACTTCTCTAAATTATTTACGATTTCTGAGGCACTAAATGGAGAAACAAATTTTGAAATTGCTGGAGCTAAAACGCAAGCAACTATAAATGGTAATGCAAATGGCTTGGGTACTATTGGCTTCAACTTTAGTATTGGTATCGATCGAGTAGGAAAGGTTTTCATTAATGAAGGTGGTTTCCTCAGTTCAGACATCGACTTGAATGCAACGTTTGCTGGGAATGCCCCTATTAAGGG
Source organism: Aerosakkonema sp. BLCC-F183 (assembly GCF_041929145.1). Taxonomy (NCBI): domain Bacteria; kingdom Bacillati; phylum Cyanobacteriota; class Cyanophyceae; order Aerosakkonematales; family Aerosakkonemataceae; genus Aerosakkonema; species Aerosakkonema sp. BLCC-F183. Next base: position 22,238 of record NZ_JBHFNU010000049.1, read on the forward strand.
TTTAGTCAATGCTGGAATTAATGGGACGGGGACGTTAAATCTTGATGCTCAGTTAAAAATTGATGATGGTGATACCATTCTAAACGAGCGACTTTATCTGAGTGATGACACAGCAATAACTCTCTTTGCTCCTAATGCAGCATCTTTCACTGGTGGCATTATCCTTGATGAGGCAACAGTGAAAGGCAGTATCCCTGCTTTATCTGAGCTAGAATTGGCGATAGCAGCTTCAGGCAGTCTAGATTTTGTGACAGGTGAAGCAAAACTTGTTGTTCAACAAGATGCGCTCTTAGATACGCTAGTGAACGCAGCAGAAAAAGGAATCGGCTCTCTTGCGAATCAAAGCGCGAAAATTGCTCAATTGACTCAAAATATTCCCATTATTGGGGATGATTTATCTAGTACAGTATCATCAACTATCAAAAAGGGACTAGGATTAGACGCTCCCGATCGAGGGGCAAAGGCTTATCTCGAATCCCTTGGCATTACAGTTGAAAAATTAATTACACCGGAGCAATTCTTTAGCGGCAATTTCCACACGGAAGATGCACTCTTATTGCGTTACAATCCGTCTGTCAGGGATACATTTCAATTGAATGTTGCTGGAAACCTTGATGTAGGTCTAGCAAAGCTTAATCTTAACGGTAATCTGCAAGCCAATCCTAACCTAGCCTTTGATATCCGTTTTGGACTTGACTTACTTAACGGCCCCTTTATGTTAGAAGGGGGAATCATTGATGCCGAGTTACCCATTACAGGTGATTTTCATGGCTCGGCACGTATTGGAAAACTTCTCAAAGGGGAAGTGAATATTTCCAATGCTAGCTTGAATCCCAAAGCAAAGCTGACTTTTAGTGATTTTGATAGTGTTGCCAATGAGCGTTTCTATCTATTGGGGAGCAATCAATTTTCTATTGATAGAATTTTTGAGAATAAAGAAGCAACTGCGCTAAGAGGAAGTTTGGATTTATTAGCAAATTTGACTATTGCTAATCCATTACAAGATCTAAATATTCCTATTATCAATAAAATTATACCTAGTGACTTTAAGTTCAATTGGAATGCAGGTGTTCAATATGACATTGCTACTAATACTGGCAAGTATGAAGTTCAGAATGATGCGAAATTTGGGGCTATTCTTGGTCTATTTCAGGACAGCGAACAGGGTATCATCGATCTGTTTTTAGGAGATTTGGTTAAGTATAATCCCATTCCTAAAGACGTGCGTGATATTCTCAATGAAAAACTTCCTTTATTGGATAAAAATTTACTAGATATTATTGGTGTTCCCGAAGTTGCCCAAATTCTCATTAATCCCGAACAATTTAAGGGACGAAATACGAAGCAGATTAATAGCAAGGATGTATCCCTAAGTCTCGATTTTATCAATGCCAACAGTATCATTAACCTCCTCAGTGGCAATGAAGCAAACCTCATTAGCCTTGATATTAAGCAAGCATTTACTGCTCCCACGGAAAAAATTCCAGTTGTTGTAACTCCGGTTTTTTCAGCTTTTGGTGTAGTCAATGTTGTTGCTGATGTAGGTATTGAAGCTAAAGCTTCCCTCTCTATTGATACAACTGTTGGTTTTGACACACAAGGTTTCTATGTTCTTGAAGGGGGAAGTAAAGCACCTTCCGGTCGAACTGTTGGAGAGACTTTGCTTTCCCTTAACCCCGAATTAAGTGCAATTTTGACGGGGACACTACTATTAACTGCTCTTCCCACTATCGATATCTCTGGAGAAGTGTCTGTACTCGGCAAAGTAGGCATTCGTCTAGATGATTTACCCTTTAAGCCTGAAGTTGACAGCGATCCCAAAGTTCGCTTATCAGGACTTACCAATCCAGAAAATCTACATCTCAATTTCGGGATCGATCTTGGCCTTGGTCTAACATCTAATCTATTTCCAATAGGCAATTTTGAAATACCTCTGATTAAAGATGGAGAAGTAGAAAAAATTATCCCACTTTACAATCGTGAAGCGGGTTCCATCGCAGATATTAAGGGAGATGTCAAAGCCTTTGTTGATAAAACGGAAAAAGAAGGGCTGTTGTATTCCTATGCACTGGGCATTATCACGGGCGATCCAACCTTACTAACAGCTGCTAACGCGCTTGCTGCCCGTCAGGTGATACCTTCCGCAAAGGAGGCATTGAGTAGTCTTGCAGATTGGTTTAAAGAGAGCGGCACCGATATGTTGGGTGCTGCCAAGTCTATTGCGGAAGTAGCGAAAGAGTATGGGCTAGATTTAGCGCAAACGGCTAAGTTTTTGTACCAAGAATTTTCAGGTGGAGTTGCAGGTGTTGCCAATGCTCTTTATAACGGAGTTACAAAGAACATTGGCGATATTGCCAAGGGACTCTACGATGGGGTTACGACTAATTTAGGCGATATTGCCAAGGGACTTTACAACGGAGTTACGACTAATTTGGGCAGTATTGCAGGGGGACTTTATAACGGGGTTACAAATAACATTGGCAGTGTTGCCAAAGGACTCTACGATGGGGTTACGACTAATTTAGGCGATATTGCCAAGGGACTCTACAGCGGAGTTACTCAAGATTTAGGCAGTATTGCAGCAGGACTTTATAACGGTGCCACGAAGAACATTGGCGATATTGCCAAGGGACTCTACAGCGGAGTTACTCAAGATTTAGGCAGTATTGCAGGAGGACTTTATAACGGTGCCACGAAGAACATTGGCGATATTGCCAAGGGACTCTACAGCGGAGTTACTCAAGATTTAGGCAGTATTGCAGCAGGACTTTATAAGGGTGTCACGACTAATTTAGGTAGCGTTGCCAGGGGGCTTTATAACGGGGTTACGACCAATTTAGATAGGATTGCCCAAGGTCTTTATAATGGTGTTTCTCACGACCTAGATAAGATTGCAAAAGTAATGATAAATGAATTCGGGACTGGCTTTTTCTTCAAAATTGGCAATTTAATAACAGAGTTTTTGCCTGATGGTAGCAAAATTCGGAACACCATTGTCAATGGAGTCAATACTTTACGAGAAACCTTCGGTGCAGATGGTTGGCTAAGGAATAAAACTGAATGGCTAACTGACAATACCTCAATTACTAACTACTTTAATAAGGGGAGAAACTATTTACAAGAAACCTTTGGTGCAGACGGTTGGCTAAGGAATAAAACTGAATGGTTCACAAATGGTTCTCAAATTCAAAGCTCTTTCCAGAAAGGAAAAGAAGTTTTGCGACAAACATGGGAAGCTAATCGTTATATAGAGGATACTTGGGATTCTGTTGGTAATTATCTGGGTCAAAATACTTGGGACTCCGCAGGAAATTTCATTAGTGGGGTAGGCAATAAGGTAAGTGGCTGGGTTAATACTGTTAAATCATGGTTCTAACTACCATTGCTCAACTTTTCCCGATCGCTATCGCCAGTAGAAAGTTCCACTTCGGTTACACCATTCCACTCATCGGGCAAAACGCGATCGATCTCAACACACACGGGATTAGTTGAAATTCAGTAGAATATGTAAGTTAGTGCTTACATAATAAACGCCTGAGTTACAATGAGTCGAACAAGCCGAGCCGCAAGCGAAACCCGCGATCGCCTGTTAAAAGCCGCCATTGAAGTTTTTTCTACGCAAGGCTACGTTGGGGCGACGACCCGTGAAATTGCCCGTGTCGCAGAGGTGAGTGAAGTTACCTTGTTTCGGCACTTTCAAAGTAAAGAGCAACTTTTGAGTGTGGTTGCTCAGTACATAGCGGCGCAAACAGAGGCATTCACCCATCAAGACGAATGGACGTATGACCTGCGGCGCGATCTGTTGCATTATGCAAAGCTCCACGATGCCATGTTGGAGAAGTACGAAGCTTTATTTCGGATGTTTATCGGTGAAGCTCATCGGCATCCGACAGAAGCAACAGAGGTACTTCAGCGATCGTTTCTACCGCTACGCGAAAAACTAATTTCCTATCTAAAAACTTGCATCGAACGTGACAGCGTTCGTCCAGATGTCGATCTACCGCTAGCAGTAGATCAGTTAACTGGAATGCTGTTGTCTGGAGCGATCCGCCGTCATGTTTCTCCCGTTAACCGAGGGTATAGCCGTAAACAATACATTGAGGGATGCGTAGATTTATTCGTGCGAGGGCTTAGCAAAACCGTGTCTTCTGTCAGTCATGCTTCATCCTCTGGCTAGATTTACCTGACAATTTTCGTGGAAATTGGACATTTCTCGATTGAAACAGCTGGAGTTAACGCAGAGATGGAAAGACCTAAAATACAGAGCCATACAACTCAACCAGATTCGATCGACATTCCAGCTTTAACAAATTTGGAAGAGTCTGAGCGCCAGGAGCAGAACGATCGCTCTATTAAACATCAGGAACAACAATTATCTCACGATAGTTCGGCGAAAACAGACGAATTAGAACAAGATAGCGATTCTAGCAGCGGTCATACCCCAAAAGTCGAGGTTGATGCCGAAGATCGAGGAGAACAACCCAAAACAGATGGCAAGAAGCATCGGAGGCGATCGCAATCCTTAAGCCAATTGAAGAAATCCAGCTATGATGCTGCTGGGTATGTACACGGCCCGCTCAAATGGTCGATCGCCCTGACGGCTTCGCTGGGAGCCATTTTAGAAGTGATCGATACCAGCATTGTGAACGTTGCCCTGACAGATATGCAGGCGACCTTGGGAGCAACCGTGACCGAAATTGGTTGGGTAGTTACGGGTTATGCGATCGCCAATGTGGTGTTGATTCCGCTCTCCGCTTGGTTGGGCGACTTCTATGGCAAGAAAACTTACTTTGTCTTCTCAATGATCGGATTTACAGCCGCCTCGGTGCTGTGCGGTTTTTCCATCAATTTGCCCATGCTCGTCGTTGCCCGAATTATTCAAGGTTTATGCGGTGGCGGGCTGCTGGCAAAAGCACAGGCGATTCTGTTTGAAACCTTTCCTCCGGCAGAACAGGGAATAGCGCAGTCGGTATTTGGCGTTGGGGTGATTGCGGGTCCGGCGATCGGCCCCACGCTGGGAGGTTACCTGACCGATACTCTGGGTTGGCGCTGGATTTTCTTTATTAACTTGCCTGTAGGCATTGTAGCTGCGCTGATGGCGATCGTATTCCTGAAACCCGATGCGAAACGACGCACCCAAAACCAGCAGAAGAAAGTGGACTGGATCGGAATTATTCTGCTGTGTATTGCCGTGGGCAGTTTGCAAGGCTTTCTGGAAGAAGGGGAAAAAGACGATTGGTTTGAATCGGGTTTCATTACGACTCTAGCGATCGTAGCCGTTGTTGGATTGATTTTGTTTATTTGGCGAGAACTCAGCACAAAAGCTCCAGCCGTCGATCTGCGAGTTCTGCGACATAAATCTCTGGCAGCAGGAAGTCTTTATTCCGGTATTTTGGGTATGGGGCTATACGGAGCCTTGTTTGCCGTCCCCTTGTTTGCCCAAGGTGTGCTGAGATTTTCCGCAACCCAAACCGGATGGTTACTGGCTCCTGGAGCATTAGCATCCGCGATCGTGATGGTGTTACTGGGCAAACTTTCGGGGAAGGTGGATGCTCGGATATCGATCGGGCTGGGAGCGATCGGTACCGCAGCCGTTATGTTCGATTTGGCAAAAATCACACCCCAAACCGGAACCGACGATCTATTTTGGCCGCTGATCTGGCGGGGTGCAACGTCGGTGTTGATGTTCCTGCCCCTAAGTTTGGCAACTCTCGGTTCCATCCCCAAAGAAGAAGTATCGGCTGGATCGGGTTTTTATAACCTGACTCGTCAGTTGGGCGGCAGTATTGGCATTGCCATTCTAACCACCGTGCTGGCTCAACGACAGGCGTTTCATCGAGCCATTCTTTTGTCTGACTTAACGCCTTACAATTCAGAGACAAACCAACGGATCGATGCTTTAACGGGACTGTTCGAGAGTCGCGGTTTCAATCCTGTGACCGCCCACCAACAAGCGATCGCTTCTCTATCCCAATTGGTCAATACCCAAGCTGCCGTTCTGTCCTACGCCGATATTTTTCGCTTTGTTGGCGTTGTCTTTCTCTGTTCCCTGCCGCTTTTATTGTTCCTTGGCAAGGGCAAAGTTGGAGCTAGAGCGCCTGCGGCTCACTAGCTGGATGCTACTCAATCGTACCTTTTAGAATCATGGCTCAAATCGATCGTTGGTTATTTAGCAGCAGGAGAGGTAATCTAACTGTAAATGTACTGCCTCTACCTAATTGACTTTGTACATGAATGTTGCCTTTATGAGCGTGGGCGATCGCTTGAGCAATAGCTAACCCCAATCCCGAACCGCCAGTTTGACGGGAGCGATCGCGATCGACTCGGTAAAAGCGATCGAAAATTCTTTCCTGTTGTTCGATCGCAATTCCAATTCCTGTATCTTGAACTTTAATTAAAGCCGAGCTTTCAAATTGATTTAGAATTATTCGTACCTCACCAGCGCTAGGCGTAGCTTGAATAGCATTTACGATTAAATTACAGACAAGTCGATAAAGTTGTTCTTCATTGCCCTTTACATATAATGGTTCTTCTCTTGCCATTATCGCTAATAATTTTACTTTAGTTTCAACTGCTATAAATGCCAGTTCTTCTACTAAGTCACTAATTAAATCGTTTAAACAACAAGGTTGAAGCTTCCCGTCAGATTGGTGTTGCTCTATGCGAGTTAAAAACAATAAATCTCTCGTTAATTGAGCAAGTCGATTGTTTTGGCGTTTCAAAGTCGCTAAAAATTTAGGTATTTCCTGTTCGGGATATAATTTCAAAGCAGCTTCTATAGTCGATGCCATTGCAGCAATTGGCGTGCGGAATTCATGGGCAGCATCGCCAGTAAATTGTTCCATTTGCTGATAAGAATGGTACACTGGCTGCATGGCTTTTCCTGCTAACCACCAACTTGACCAAGCAATCATAATCATGGCCATTGGGTATCCTAATAATAAAGTCAATTTTAATGCAATTAAATGTCGATCTAAGTCACCCAAACTGCGACCTAATTGTAGATAACCCCTAATTTGATTTCGAGCATTTAATGGTAAAGAAATTTGTCTATATCGAACTCCTGAAGTTTCTTTAAGCGTTTGCCAACGTTGATTTTGGCCTAAAATAGCTAATCGCTTCAAAGGTAAGCCAGCTAAAGCTTGAGCTTGACCTTGATTATCAACTAAACGTAAATAGTAATTAACAGAAGAAACTGCTTCTGAAATCTGTCGATAATTAACTTTGTCTTCCGAAAAACAATTTATTTCTTGATGGCAAATTTTTAACGAAAGCTGTTGAGCAACTTGCCGAAAATTATTTGGCGATCGTAAAACAGGTTCGATGCTTTTCTGAAGAGCCAAAGCTACTGATTCTAGTCCATCATCTATAGTTTCTTGGTAAGTAATACTAACAACATGATAAACTCCCAGACCAGATAAACCAAGAATGCAGCCCATCACAACTGCATACCAACTGGCTAGGCGTAATCGAGTTCTGCGAAAAAGTTGGTTTTGTTCCATGCAGTTATAATATTATTGATTGGGGTTAAAACGATAGCCAACAGCATAGATAGTTTCAATTAAAGAGTTGTTTTCGTCACCTAATTTGCGCCTAAGCAATCGCATTTGTGCGGCTACCACATTGCTAATCGGTTCTGCACCAATTTCCCAAAGTTGATTGATAATTTGGTCGCGGGTGAGAACTTGGTTGGGATGCTTCATAAAATATTCTAGCAGTTGAAATTCTTTAATAGTAAGCGAAATCACCTGTTTTTCCCCATTAGTATACTGTCGATAAACTGTATGAGTGCTGTAATTTAAAGTGAGGTTGCCTACTTGAAATTGCCGAGGTTGCAGTTGTGGCGATCGCCTCCTTAACGCCCTCAATCTTGCAAGTAATTCTGGCATATCAAAAGGCTTAACTAAATAGTCATCTGCGCCAGCATCCAAACCCATAATTTTTTCTTCCATCCGATCTTTAGCAGTCAGCATCAAAATTGGCAAGGGAATGTTTTGCGATCGCAGTCTTTTGCATAACTCTAATCCCGATATTCCTGGCAACATCCAATCGATAATTGCCATCGTGTACTCAGTCGCAGCCGTCTCTAAATATTGCCATGCCTGAGTTCCATCAAGAAACCAATCAACCACATAAGCTTGATGGTTAAGGACTTCTTTAACTGCTGCACCTAAATCTGGTTCATCTTCAACTAATAAAAGCCTCATATATTCGATATACTGTCGCGTGTTTTTTTTCATTGCTAATTCTATTATTAGGAAAAACTTATTTAGGGGTAAATAGATAAATACTACCCCCAAACAAACTAAACGAAAGGGTTGTTGAATACTTTATGCTACTCCAGCAACGCTGACAACTTTACGGTACTCATCAGCAGCACGACGGCAAGCTTTAGCGCAGCTTTGGCAATGTTCGTTATCATGCTTTTCACATTCTTTAGCACAAGCATCACAGATATCAATACAGGATTTGACAACTTGGGCAATGAAGCGAGAACTACGACTGATGAAAGCCACAGAAGTCAAACATATATCTGCACAGTCACGACAAAGACGAGCGCAATCAGGCATACTACCTATGCACTCATCGGCACAATGTTCGCATTCGTAAGCACAATGAGCGGCTGCATTTAAGATAGATTGGTTCGCTTGATGAGCCATACAAATTTATCTCCTTTTTTCGAGTAAAGTCCTGATTCAACACTCATAGGTTATCAAGCGAGTTGCATCTATCTTAAAGCAGAAGGAAGTTTTATTACCAGAGAATAACAAAAATTTCATCCTAATTTCATTTTGTTGTGATTAATATTTATAACAGATGCACAGCCAGATAGATTAGCTCAATTGCAAGTTAATTATAATAAAGTATTAATCTTGGCAACCTTATGGGTGACTTCTCTCTACTCAAAAAATCTGCTCTACTACTTTCACCTAAACGCCTAGCTATTGTTGAAGCTTGTTTAATTGGTTTAGTATCCGGTCTAGCCGCAGTTTTGCTCAAACAAGGAGTAGGATGGTTGGGAGGATTTCGAGTTCATTCAACTCATCTAGTTTATCCTTGGCTTGTACTTCCCAGCATCGGATTGATAGGTGGAATTTTGGCAGGTTTGCTGGTAGAAAGAATTGCACCAGAAACATCAGGAAGCGGTATTCCTCAAGTTAAAGCTGTATTAGCAAGAGTTCCTATTCCTCTTAATCTACGAGTTGCTTTGACTAAATTATTGGGAGGAATTTTAGCAATTGGATCGGGATTAGCTTTGGGCCGAGAAGGGCCAACAGTCCAGATTGGGGCGGCTATAGCTGCACAATTGAGTAGATGGATACCCACTTCGCCAGAACATCGCCGTCAACTGTTAGCGGCGGGCGCAGGTGCGGGATTAGCGGCTGCTTTTGATGCACCTATGGCTGGGGTATTATTTGTAGTTGAAGAGTTGTTACAAGATGTTTCAGAATTAACGTTAGGTACAGCTATTTTGGCATCTTTTATCGGTGCGGTAGTATCCCATATTTTTGGCGGTCAAAGTTTAGATCTTAACTTAAATTCAACGACTCTTATTAGTAGTTTTGTAGTGTCGGATATTCCATTTTACCTAATTTTAGGAATATTGTCTGGCGTTTTAGGTTCGCTGTTTAATGGCGGAATTATTCAGAGTTTAACGCTTTATAGTGGAGTATTACGCCTGAGTTTGCCTTGGCGCGTGGGATTAGCTGGTTTTATCTGTGCTTTGATAGTTTCTTTGCTGCCGATCGCATTCCACGATAATACGGGACTGCGAGAATTGCTAGTTACCGGTCAAGCTAGTTGGCAATTTGCAGCGATCGCTTTTTTTAGTTATTTTATTCTAACTATCGTTGCTTATGGTTCCGGTGCGCCTGGAGGTTTATTCGCTCCCACTTTAATTTTAGGAGCAGCTTTAGGTTATTTAATTGGCACGGTTGAATACAGTCTTTTAGGCACAACTTTACCGATCAATTATGCTCTGGCGGGAATGGGAGCATTTTTTTGTGCGGTTGCGAGAGTGCCGATTACAGCCATTGTCATAGTTTTTGAAATGACCAGGGATTTTAATCTCGTATTACCTTTAATGATTGGCTGCGTAACGGCTTATTTAATTGGGGAAAAGATTGCACCGAAATCAATATACGATCGCCTTTTAGAATGGAACGGCATTCATTTAGAAAAAGAGAAAGCGGCAGATAACTTACTCATCCAATTACAAGCAGCAGATTTGATGCAGCGAAAAGTAGAAACCCTAACTAGCCAGATGACTAAATCCGAAGCTTTGCAAGCTTTCGCTCACTCTCATCATCGCGGCTTTCCGGTAGTTAATGATAGTAATTTGGTGGGCATCGTCACTCAATCAGATTTAAACAAACGAAATTTTGCTGACGATACGCCATTAAGTCAAATTATGACACCGCAACCTGTTACTGTCAGCCCAAGCACATCTTTAGTTCATGTTCTTTATCTACTTAATCGTTTGCAATTAAGCAGATTGCCAGTAACAGAAGGACGGCGATTGGTAGGAATTATCACTCGGAGCGACTTAATTCGTGCTGAAGCTAACAAACTGGCAGGTATTACTGAATTTAGTCCGAGTTCTCAACGCTCTTACTTAGTTTATGAAACGCGATCGCCTGCTACTGGAAAAGGACGTTTGTTAGTACCGTTAGCTAATCCGCAAACAGCACCAAAGTTAATCGAATTAGCAACTGCGATCGCGCATCAGCGCAATTACGAATTAGTTTGTTTGCAAATAATCCTTGCACCTCATCACCGTTCCCCTTCGGAAATTTCCGTCAATACAGCTAAAAGCCGTCGGTTGTTACGACAAGCGGAAAGATTAGCAGAAAAATACCAAATTTCAGTACATACACAAATCAGGGTAGGGCATAATGTTGCTCAAACTATCCTCGAAATTATCAAGCAAGAAAATATCGATTTAACTTTAATGGGATGGAATGCTGAACCTTCGGCTTCTGGCAGAATTTTTGGTACTGTTGTTGATACGGTAATTCGCCAAGCAGCTTGTGAAGTAGTTTTAGTAAAATTAGGAGAATTAACAGATATTAATCACAAATTGCACAAGTGGTTAATCCCGATCGCAGGAGGCCCAAACGCTGAAGCAGCATTACAACTTTTGCCAGCATTAGTTCCTAAAGATAATCCAGCGATCATTGAACTTTGTCAAGTTTTTCAACAAAATGAGATGCAACCTAATACATCTGTGCTAGAAAAATCTGCTCATATTTTGAGTAAAAAGCTGAATACAAATGTCAAAATAGTTACCTTAAAATCGAATTCTGTTTCCCAAGCAGTAATTAACTTAGCAACAAAAGATGAATGTGATGTAGTAATGATTGGGGCGAGTCGAGAAGGGTTATTGCAGCAGACAATTAAAGGCAATATCCCCGAAGCGATCGCACGCGGAGTTAATAGCACGGCTATTTTAGTCAGAAGTCGCTAAAGAATTAGCTGAAATATCTTTCTTAATGTAGATAATTTACCTACGCTTTTTTAAGCAATATCGTAGCTATGAATAATTTGGAAACACAATTAAAACGACTGCTCTCGAAGCATTTCTATAAATCTCTTAAGAATAACCAAAAAACTATCCTCCTAACTTACTCAGTACGAAAGCAGCTAAAAATCCAAATACAGTAATTAATCCCGCAAAATTATGTGCTTGCTCAAAAGCTTCGGGAATCATTGTATCAGATAACATTGCTAAAATTGCTCCGGCTGCTACAGCGGTGGTGGCAGCAATTATCTCTACAGAAAAATGACTGAAAAGTGCATAACCTAGAAGTGCAGCAATTCCAGAAAGTATAGCAATACCTATCCAAACACCAAAAATATAGCTGATCGATCGTCCGGCTTTTTTCATCCCCGCCGCACTCGAAAGTCCTTCGGGAATGTTAGAAAGAAAGATGGCGGCGACAGTTACCCAGCTAACGGCTCCACCTTCGATCATACTGACACCAATCACGATCGATTCTGGGATACCATCTAGGAGTGCGCCGAGTGCGATCGCCAGTCCGCTACCGCTATTCTCTTCTTCTTTTGGCTGTTGTTTACCCGATCGCTTGCGATGTTTGGCACCTTTATTAGCTAAATACCAATTAGCTGCTGTATAAATTGCTGCACCGCCTACAAACCCGATCGCCGTAGAGTCAAAACCGCCACGCTTGTAAGCTTCGTCCATTAATTCAAACGATAATGCGGAAATTAACACACCTGCGCCGAACGCCATTACTGCTGCGATCGCTCGTTGGGGAATCTTGGCATAATAACCGATTGCGGCTCCAACTATCAAAGCCGAACCGCTAACTAATCCCCAAAAACCTGCTTGTAACCAAATAGGGAACATAAGTTATTTTATGCGAATAGAATAATTTCTACTTTGACCTCCAATATCGGTTAGAAAAATGAATTACCAATGAAATTTCCCTATCTCAAGAGATTGAAACTCCGATTACCTCTTTTGAGAGAAGATTGGTTGACTATTTTACTTTTAAATTAGATCGCACTAAACTTTAGATAAAGCTTGTAATTCCTCCCAGGAATAATGGGCAGGCAACTCAATCTCTTTATCATTCGCACCATTACCAAAACTCAAAGAAGGGCTAGTTTCCTCAACGATTTCTTCTGTAAATTCTGCAATAGCATTTCCGGCAATGCCACCTGCGATCGCACCCGCCACACCGCCAACCGCCGCACCAACTTTTCCCGCGATCGAATTGCCAATTGCAGCCCCAGCAACACCACCTCCTGCTGCCCCTAATCCTGTGGCGATAACGTGAGAATTGGCTGATTTATTCTCATCTTTTTGTTGTTCTATAGCTTGGTTTTCTTCATTCATCGCCATTACCTCCTGCTTGATTACTTACTAATTTTTATGTCTTCAAACGTTCGAGCAAACGATCGCCAACTCGCAAGGCATTTGCCATAATTGTCAGCGTAGGATTCACCCCCGAATTCGATGGAAAAAAACTGCCATCAACGACATAGAGATTATCGAGATCGTGAGTACGACAATTGAGATCCAACACAGAATTTTTCGGATCTGAACCAAAGCGGCAAGTTCCACACTGATGGGCAACTGCTTGCACAGGCATCTGATTGCGAGGATAAATACTGAAGGGAATAACGTGCATCGCTTTGCGTTCGAGAGCTTTTAAAATAGATGTCCAACGATGGATTAAGCGATCGCCTGCTTCTGTATTATTGGGTGTGTAATTCAAATGAACTTTGCCATCGATAACTTGCACCCGGTTATTGGGATCGGGCAAATCTTCTGTTTGCAACCACCATCCGGTAGTGCGTTCCGCAATCAAATGGCGTTCAAATTTAGGAATTAGTTTAACAAAAGGAGCCATCAACGGTGGCGCTTCTGCTGGAAGCATATCTGCTAGTACGTTTCCGGTATTTTGCACCATACCCATTGGGTAGGGAAAATCTGGTTCTCCCCAGTAAAAATCATTGACTGCGATCGTCTTTTGGAAACTGGCGTGATTGACTTCAACGTGCAACGCCACCAACGCGGTTGCTAGGTGCTTCATAAAATTTCGTCCAACTAAATCCGAACTATTGGCAAGTCCGTTGGGATGTTTATCGTTAGCTGAACGTAACAGCAAGACCGCCGAATTAATCGCACCGCAGGCAACTACAACTATGTCACTTTGAAAGATATGATGTTCTCCGTTTACCTCCGTTTCAACTCCCGTAATTTCTCGTCCAGATGCACTCGTAAGTAACCTTAATACTTTGGCTTGGGTGAGTAATGTAAGATTATCGTATTGTTCCCAAGCCGGACGAATCGCGTTTACTTCCGCATCTGCTTTTGCACCGACTAAACAAGGATAACCATCAAATGTGTCACATCGAATGCAGGGACTTTTTGTGCGATCTTTTTCATTTAATTTCAAACCCAAGGGTAAATGAAATGGGTAATAACCGAGATGGCGAATGCTGTCTGCTATTTCCTGCATATCCGGTTCGTGGCTAACAGGAGGATACGGATATTCTTGACTAGCAGGGGGTTCTGTCGGATCGCTACCTCTTTTTCCATGTACGTCATACATTTTTTCGGCTTGGGTATAGTACGATTCAAAGTCTCGATAAGTGAGTTCCCAAGCTGGTGAAATTCCGCTTTTATGAATAACTTTGGTAAAGTCTCGTTCTCGCAATCGAATTAATGCTGCACCGTAGAGTTTGGTGTTACCTCCAACCCAGTATCCTGTTTGCGGACGGAATGTTTTTCCATCGTTACCAATCCAATGTTCATCTGTGTGATAGCGTTCTTTTTGATAAACTTCCAATGCACTCCAATTTGCCTTTTCTCTTGGCAAAAAATCTCCTCGTTCTAACACCAATATCTTTTTACCTGTGGGTGCAAGTCGATGTGCAAGTGTACCTCCACCTGCGCCAGTACCAATAATAATGATGTCGTAGTGATTTGTCATAGGCTCGCGTATGAAGTCAATAGCGCGTAAATTCAGCAGACTTCTACCTCAAATTACATTTATATATTTAGAACAACCTCTACCTGATGACTTATGAAATATTTCTCTCGCTGGACTCAGTTTAATTTCACAGTAATTTCATTTTTGTCTCTATTTAATTAGATTGGGGATAGTTAATTATCCAAATATAGCGAGTCTATTTGCGATGGGTTTAACGATCGCTTTATTACTTTCGAGTAGCAGTATGTCTCATCTGCCAGGTTTGAATCTGTTAAGTAATCTCTATATAGGTTTCCCATCTGGAGTTGAGGGAATTACGCTGCTTTTACTGCGGGTGGGTACTGGCGTGTTATTTATGCTGCATGGTTATCCCAAAATTACCCACTTACAGCAGTGGGCGAGTTCTCTCAAAATGCCACTATTTTTGTGCTTTCTCTCTGCCTTATCGATGGTTGCAGGTGGCGTTTGTTTAGTTATAGGATTACTTACGCCCTTAGCTAGTGCAGCAATTTTTGTCTCAATGGCGTTTGCTGCTTATCTGGAAATTACAAAAGGTTTACCATTTGTTGCCCGCGACCCCTACTTAATTCCTGAAGGGCAATATGAAGGCCCAACAGGTAAAGGCGAACCACCTAGTTGGGAAAAAGCATTTATGTACTGCCTGATATTAATTGCGATCGCAGTTTTAGGCCCAGGCGCATTTTCCCTCGATGCTTTAATATTTAGGTAATAACAAATACATGAATACATGGCTGCAAACTCCAATCCAAGCCCAACAAATTCAAGCGGTGGGAATAACGGTAACGGATGTCGATCGCATCAGTGAATTTTACACTACAGCCTTGGGATTTGAAATTATTTCCGATCTGACAGTTGAGGATAAAAATTTTGCCGAATTGCAAGAATATCCACTATCTAAAATCCGCATTGCTACTCTGAAATTGGGTGATGAACAAATTCGATTGATGCAATATCTCGACATCAAAGTAAAACCGATTCCGGCGGATTCCCAAAGTAACGATCTATGGTTTCAACATTTAGCGATCGTTGTCAGCGATATGGATCGTGCCTATTCTCATCTCCAATCCTTTGGCATTGAATTTATTTCGACAGAACCCCAAACAATTCCACCAGAAAACAAAGAAGCGGCTTATATTCAGGCATTTAAGTTTCGAGATCCAGATCGCCATCCTTTAGAATTGATTTGGTTTCCGCCAGATAAGGGACAGGAAAAATGGCATCAAAAAAGTGACCGCTTGTTTCTGGGAATTGACCATACTGCGATCGCGATTAACAATACAGAAGAAAGCCTTCAGTTTTACCGCGATTGTTTGGGAATGCGAGTAGATGGCGGTAGTTTCAACTGGGGAGAAACTCAGGCGAAACTGGACGGTTTACCTGATGTAAAAGTCGGCATTACGGCATTAAGACCTACTCAGGGAGGTTTAGGAATTGAACTACTAAATTACATAGAACCTGCAAACGGTCGTCCAATTCCATCCGATCTAAAACCTTATGATATAGCTTATGTCCAAGTTGAATTGATAATTGATGATATAAATAAAGGAAGCGATCGGTCTTATCGAATTAAAGATCCAACGGGACATTCTCTATGGTTATTTTCCAAGCAGAATTGAATACATACCAGATGGCAGTTGAACGTAGTACAATTTACATCTGCCTTCATCTGCGGTAAAAAATAAAAAATTTGGAGTGTAGGAAATAACTTTAACTCACAGGTTTGCAATTGCTATAAATTAAGAGGTTTTATGGCTCAAGTAATAGACACATTATCGAATGCGATCGAAATATATGACGATCGGATGCGTGCGCTGATTCGTCCAGATGCTTGTTTGCAAAAGTTGGCAAATGATGCCGTTCACAGTGAAGGCGCTGTTTATTTTCCCGAAGATGATAGTATCATTTGGAGTGATGCTCACGACAATCGTTTATTACGTTGGAGTGCGTCTGATGGTGTCAGCGTTTTGCGCGATCGATCGGATTATCAAAACGGTAATTATCGCGACTTAGAGGGTCGATTAGTTTCTTGTTCGTGCGGTTTACGCGCTATTATTCGCCGAGATGATGGTGAGTGGAAAGTGTTATGCGATCGCTATCAGGATAAACGCTTGAATAGTCCGAATGATTTAGTCGTGAAAAGCGACGGTACTATCTGGTTTACCGACCCGCCTTATGGAATTACAGAACCGAATCAAGGTTATGGTGGCGAACAGGAACAACCGGGAAGTTATGTGTATCGTTTCGATCCAGCAACCAATGAAATTGATGCCGTAGTAACAGATATGTTGCGTCCTAACGGTTTAACTTTTAGTCCAAATGAGCAACTTTTGTATGTATCAGACTCTTCTGCATTTAACATTCCCGATGGCTATCATCACGTTCGAGTTTACGAAGTTGTAGAAGGTCGAAGTGTTAGAAATGGTCGCGTGTTTGCGATGATCGATCCTGGTCAACCGGATGGTTTGCGAGTAGATGAAAATGGGAATGTTTTTATTAGTTCTGAAGATAGCGTGCAGGTGTATGCACCCGACGGAACTCGTTTAGGAAAAATTTTAGTTCCAGAAACTGTTGCGAATCTAACTTTTGGTGGATGCGATCGCGATCGCTTAATTATCGCCGCAGGTCATTCACTTTATGCGATCGATCTCAACACGCATGGGATTGGTTGACTCAGGAGAAACTGGGTTTGTTAATAAAAAATGTAGTTTTTTTAGTTTACTCATATCATGTCCGGTAGCATTGGTAGTATTTGAGTGATGCGAAAGGTTATCTGTGGGAATCAGGGGGTTAATTTTTTACCGCAGATGTAAGCAGATAAACGCAGATAAACGCAGATAAGAAAGCGATTTTTTATGCAACTGATGCTAACGGACATGATATGATTTGCAAGAAACTTGGTTTCTAATCGTATCCTGCGATCGGCTATTCCATTAACGGCATTTCATCGAATTGCACGATAACTAAAATAGCAGGTTCGTTCCCAACTGTTCCTGAAAGATGTCCTTTCTTACCCTCTGCATCTTCCTTCGTATTTTGATCCGCGCCAAACGAGATTTCACCAGCACCCATTTCTACTCTTTGTCCATCCATTGTCTCAACAAACCAGCGTCCTGATAAGGGAATAATCCATTGAGGTTTGGGGTTTTCGTGCCAAGTTCCAGTCCAACCTACAGGCAACACTGTGAAGCTAAAAGTCGCACCTTCCTGTTTTAATTGACCTAACCATTGCGGCGAGGCAGGTGGTGAAATACTTTTGAATTTAAAGTCTTTAATTTGACGGCGGGATTGATGGCTAACTCCATTTTCATCCGTCCAAACGTGCCAGTAATCAATAGTAGGAGATGCTGGTCGATCGTGAGATGCGTTTGTTTGATTAGTTGCTTGCTGTTGTGATGCAGGATTGTGCATAAAATCTCTATTGGGTTCATTTGCTTTATATTCTTCTGTTGTTACTGCTGCACCTGTGGTTAAATCGTGGCAGAATGTTTCGCAATCATCATAGCTAGTGTTGAACTTACCATCAAATATCGACCAGAAAAATGAATTATCAATGAAATTTGCGTATCTCAAGAGATTGAAAGCGCGATTACGTCTTTTGAGGGAAGATATACGCTCTCAATTTATGCAAATTTAAAGATAACGTTACCTATAATGTTGCCACGAGAAATCTAAGAAAAATTGATCGCAGATAAACACTTAGATATGCCTCAAGAAATTGCTCAATTAAAAGCCAGATTACAAGCATATCAATCGCAATAACTAAGATTATGAGTTTTTCTCTTTACTTACTCAAAGGTCAAAAAGCATTAGTAACAGGTGGAAGTTCTGGTATTGGCGAAGCAATCGTGCGTGCTTTAGCCAAAGCGGGAGCATCTGTAGCGATTAATTATCACTCACACCCAGAAAATGCTGATAACATTCTCGATGATATTAAGGCTGACAAGGGAGAAGCGATCGCAATTCAAGCTGATGTTAGCAAAGAAGATGAAGTGCAGGCAATGTTTAGCCAAATGTACAAACAATTCGGCACGATCGATATCTTAGTAAATAATGCTGGATTGCAAAAAGATGCACCATTTTTAGAAATGACTTTGCAGCAGTGGAATACTGTTATCGGCATAAATCTCACGGGTTACTTTTTATGTGCGAGAGAAGCTGCAAAAGAGTTTGTTCGACGCGGAGTAAAACCGGATATTTCCTCAGCTGCCGGAAAGATTATTTTTATTAGTTCGGTACATGAAGTAATTCCTTGGGCTGGTCATGTTAATTATGCTGCTAGCAAAGGCGGTATTAATATGATGATGCGAAGTATTGCCCAAGAATTAGCACCCCAAAAAATTCGCGTTAATAGCATTGCGCCTGGGGCAATTAAAACTGATATTAATAAATCCGCTTGGAGTACGCCAGAAGCAGAAGCAAAATTGCTTACACTCATTCCGCAAAAACGAGTTGGCGAACCTGAAGATATCGGTAAAGTAGCAGCTTGGTTAGCTTCTGATGATTCAGATTACATCAATGGCGCAACCATATTTGTAGATGGCGGTATGACTTTGTATCCGGGTTTTGCTACTGGGGGATAAATTTGGATGTCCGAAAAACCCGATCGTCCTTATTTTTTAAACTCGTCAGCAACTAATTTTGGTTATCCAATTTTAGTATTTCTGCCGGGGATGGATGAATCTGTTGTATTATCTCGCTTGCAAACAGCAGGTTTAGAAGTAGGGTTTGATGTCCGTTCTTTAATAATTCCGCCTGCTTTTTTATGCGATTGGGATGAGCTTACTAAGACAGCGATCGATTTAATTCAATCTCAATTAAAGCCCTTAGTAAGCTCGTCAATTTATTTGTGTGGCGAATCATTTGGCGGTTGTTTAGCTTTAAAACTAATGGTAGCAGCACCAAATCTATTTGAAAAAGTTGTTTTAGTTAATCCAGCTTCGTCATTTAATCGCCGTCCTTGGATTCATTGGGGTTCTTTAATCAGTCGCTTGCTACCAGAATGGCTTTATCAAATTACTTCAATTGGATTTTTACCTTTTTTAGCTTCATTAGGTAGAATGACACCTGAAAATCGTCAAATATTATTCAAATCAGTACGTTCTGTACAAATAGAAAACTCCGTACAGCGTTTATCAATGATGCGACATTTTCATATTAGTTCAAAAGAATTGCAGCAATTTTATAAGCCTGTGTTATTAATCGCCAGTCAGGGCGATCGCTTATTACCATCCGTACCCGAAGCTAAACGCTTACAGCGAGACTTACCGAATGCTGAAGTCGTAATTCTTCCCCATAGCGGTCATGCTTGCTTACTTGAAACAGATGTTAACCTCTATCAAATTATGTTAAAAATGAAGTTTATTAGCCATTTAGCCAACAATACTTAGGATAATGACAAAGTTGAAGCCTGGAAACGGTGTATGGGAACAGCTAACTAATGGTGCGCCATTAGCGGTAATCCTAGCGGCTGTACTTTATATTCTGTATAGGCTCTTACCTGTATTAGAATTATTTGCTGTTGCTGCGCTGGTAGGGTTAGTTTTACGGACTACTTTACAATTATTTCAAAAGTTAGTGAAAATACGTTGGTTAGCGGTAGTAATGCTAGTATCGATAGTAGTAAGTTTGGGATTATTTTTAGCTTTAATAGTTATTCCTAATTTATTTACAGAAGCGCAAGTTTTAAGTTTAGCCTTACCGAATTATTTAAATTCATTAATAAAATTATCGCAAAGAATTCATCAGAATGTTAGCTTGGTTCCCGATTTATCCCAAGGATTAGCCCAATTAAGGAATATTATCGATCGCCTAGTTGGTTTAGCTTCTCTTCTATTGACAAATACTTTAGATTTATCTATAAACACGATAGCTACCCTAATTTTAGCCATATATATGACTTACGATCCTGATAATTTAATTAAAGGAATACTCAGGCTCGTACCCCGCCGCCATCACCAAAGAGCTAGAAGATTAATTGAAGCAATAAATATTAGGCTTCAAGGTTGGATTTTTGGGACAGTATTAGCGATGCTAATTATTGGCATAGGAGCTACTATTGGACTTTTAGTGCTGCGCGTACCCTTGCCAGTTTCTTTTGGCTTTTTAGCTGGTGTTTTAGAAATTATTCCTTATGTAGGTGCAATTTTAGGTGCTATTTTACCAGCACTTGTTGCACTGACAATTTCACCCACAAAGGCAATACTTGTATTGGGACTATTCTTTATCATCAATCAATTAGATGCTCATATAGTCCAGCCAATAGTCATGGCTCAAAGGGTAAAGTTGCACCCAGTTATGGTAATTCTTTCCTTTCTTTGCTTAGGAGAATTATTAGGATTTACTGGAGTGTTGTTAGCAGTTCCCGCCGCCGCAGTTTTAGTTACTATCTTTGATGAATTTAATCCGCCAGTAGTTTCTGAAGAACAATCGATCGCGGATCATCCTAAATCTACTAATTTGAATGAGTAGAGATGTTGCATACAACGTCTTTACTCCCAAGTCTAGCGCTCTTCCACGATTAACGTAAACAGTCTGTTAAGGAGTATAAAATGAACGCCGAACAACAACGCATCCAAGAAAATACCGAATTAAAAGCGCATTGGAATCGTTGGGGTTCGTATTTAAGCGATCGCCAATGGGGAACAGTGCGCGAAGATTATTCACCTTACGGGAATGCTTGGGAATATTTCCCACACGATCGTGCGCGATCGCGTGCTTATCGGTGGGGAGAAGATGGATTAGCTGGGTTTTGCGATCGTCACGGTGAAATTTGTTTTGCTTTAGCTTTATGGAATGGCAAAGATCCAATTTTAAAAGAAAGATTATTTGGGCTTACTAACAGCCAGGGAAATCACGGCGAGGATGTTAAAGAATATTATTTTTATCTTGATAATACGCCTACTCATTCTTATATGCGCTGGCTGTATAAATATCCGCAACAAGAATTTCCCTATCAGCGATTAATAGATGAAAATGCTAAACGAAGTAAATACGATCCCGAATTTGAGTTGCTAGATACGGGCATTTTTGATGATAATCGTTATTTTGATGTAATGGCTGAATATGCGAAAGCATCTCCTGAAGATATTTGCATTCGCATCAGTATTACTAATCGCGGTTTGGAAACAGCAACGATAGATTTATTACCAACTTTATGGTTTAGGAATACTTGGTCTTGGACGGGTAAGGATAAAGAATGCCAAATAGCCAAAGTAGCCGATGGAGTGATGAAAGCTTACAATCAAAAATATGGCGATCGCTATCTTTTTTGCGAAAACAATCCGCCGTTAATTTTTACGGAAAATGAAACCAACTACTATCGCATCTACGGTACTCCTAATCCTTCTCCTTATGTAAAAGATTCCTTCGATCAATTGGTTATTCATAAAAATCAAGAGGCTGTAAATCCCGCTCAAGTTGGTACCAAAGCAGCCGCTTGGTATCACTTAGAAATTGCTGGCGGAGAAACCGCTATTATTAAACTGCGGTTTGTCGATCGATATCTCGATAATCCTTTCGATCGCGACTTTGAAAATGTATTAATTCAACGCCAACAAGAAGCCGATGAATTTTACGAATCAATTACACCAAATCTTGATGAAGATTCGCGCAATATCCACAGACAAGCATTTGCCGGATTGTTGTGGAATAAGCAGTTTTATCATTATGATGTAGAAAATTGGTTAACAGGAGATAAAGCAGAACCAACACCACCCATACAGCGTTTGAACGGTCGCAATCATAATTGGCGATCGCTATATGCAGAAGAAGTTATTTCGATGCCAGATAAATGGGAATATCCTTGGTTTGCTGCATGGGATTTAGCTTTTCATTGCGTGGTGATGGCAGTAATAGATTCTAATTTTGCTAAAAACCAATTATTATTATTAACTCGCGAGTGGTATATGCACCCAAATGGTCAATTGCCAGCTTATGAATGGGCATTTAGTGATGTAAATCCCCCCGTACAAGCATGGGCGGCGTGGCGAGTTTATAAGATTGAAGAGAAACGTGCAGGTAATGGCGATCGCGATTTCCTAGAACGGATGTTTCACCGACTTATGCTTAATTTTATCTGGTGGGTAAATAGGAAAGACCCCCAAGGTCAAAATCTTTTCCAAGGCGGGTTTTTAGGATTAGATAATATAGGAGTATTCGATCGCAGTAAAACCTTACCGACGGGTGGTTATTTAGAGCAAGCTGATGGTACGGCTTGGATGGGAATGTTTGCATTAAATATGCTGGCTATTGCGCTGGAATTATCGCGAGAAGATCCTGCTTATGCAGATATGGCATTAAAGTTTTTTGAACACTTTATGTATATTGCTGATTCTATTAACCATGTCGGTCATAACGATATTGCTCTTTGGGATAAGGAAGATAATTTTTACTATGACGCTTTAACTTTACCGAATGGGCAAGAATTTTTACTCAAAATTCATTCGATGGTAGGATTAACGCCCCTATTTGCAGTTGATACTTTAGAACCAGAACTATTAGAAATAGTACCTGGTTTTAAAGAGCAAATAGATTGGTTTTTGAAGAGTCGTCCTCAGTTAGCTAAAAATGTTGCCAGTATGGAAGTTAAAGGCGTAGGCGAACGCAGGTTGCTTTCAATTACCAGCCCTGAAGGGTTGGCAATAGTATTAAAACGACTATTAGATGAAAATGAATTTTTATCTCATTATGGGATTCGTTCTCTATCTCGGTATCATTTAAAAAATCCATTTATTTTTAATTGGGATAATAGCCAATATCAAATAGATTACGAGCCAGCAGAGTCTACTACAGAGCAATTTGGCGGTAATTCTAATTGGCGCGGCCCAGTTTGGTTTCCTCTCAACTTTTTATTAATTGAATCTTTACAGAAATACCATCACTATTTCGGTGATGATTTTAAAGTTGAATGTCCGACAGGTTCGGGAAATCTGCTGAATCTTTGGGAAGTTGCCGCAGAGATATCGCAACGGCTAACCCAAATTTTCTTACGAGATAGCAATGGGAAAAGACCTGTTTATGGAGGAATAGAAAAGTTTCAGCAAGACCCTCATTGGCGCGATTTAATTTTATTTTACGAATACTTTCACGGTGATAATGGTGCGGGTTTGGGTGCAAGTCATCAAACAGGTTGGACAGCGTTAGTAGCAAAGCTGATTCAGCAACTCAATACTTACGATTAAGCTACAATGCAGCCAATATATGTGCTGTCCGAGCAAATTATATAAAGCTTTAATGAGCGAACAGAAATACAAATGCGATCGCGCTTACAAATAAAGCAAAAAGAATAGCATATTCTATCTTTTTACTAAAATAGCCGATCGTAATAATAATCGCCACAGCCATTAAAAATAGAACGATATGCAATAAAGTTTGCCAATCAGAAGCAATCAGCGGATCGTGAGTATCTGCTGAAATTGAACTAGGCGCAGGTGTTTGACTTGGTATAGTACGAGAATTGGGTAAATTTTTATTGTTTAAAGGCAAGGGGGCGTCTAAGGGCGCATCAATAAAATAAATGTTTTTCATAGTCATTTGGCAGTAAATGTTTAAAATTATAAAAAAGTTTTCCTGTAACGCCTCTAAGTGATACTAACTATTTTGAAGCAGGGGCAATTGAGATTTTTGTTCTTTCTCTCCTTCACTAAATGCCTTGATTAATTTCCTTGCCACAACAGCAGCTAATACCGCACCACCAACCCATTTAATTACATCACCAGCTTGAATTGGATATAAGTGGTGAGTAAAGATTTCATCCTTTAACCATTCAGTTGTAATCTTCAAATCGTGAATTGGCGTTGGTAATAATTCTAGATAAGTGCCTTGACGAATTAAATGACCGATTTCACCTGTAACTTCATACCGATTAAACAAATTCGCCACGCTATTTTCTATTCCTAATTTAAGCAATGTTCCCCTGATATTAACTTCTACAGGTTTGAGTTCGTGACCGAAAGCTAAAGCGATTAAATTGTGAGCGATCGCACTTCCTTGCTGATAAGCTACTTGTGCTGTGGGCGGAAAATCTTTGTCTTCAACCGCAGCACAATCACCACCTGCAAAAACTTCGGGAAAATCCGGTAACTGTAATGTAGGAGTAACGACAAGACGACCGTGTTTATCGCGATGTTCGTCTGGTATTTCTAACTTTTTAATCAGTGGATGAGTGTTAGTTCCCGTTGTCCAAATTACCGTTGCAGTTGGTAAAGTTTCTGTTTTGTCGTCGCGCTTATACTGTACTGATTCTTTATTAATAGCGGTAGCTTCTGCACCTAAAATTATTTCCACTGGTACAGCGCGTTTTTGTAATTCCTGTTCCGCAGTTGACTGCAAATGACTATTAATGTCTCCTTGGAGAATTTCTTGACCGTGATTAATAATAACAATCCGAATCTCTTGCGGGTTTCCTCCCATTCCTTGATACCAATTAGGGAGTAAATCGGCGAGAGTTGCTGCTATTTCAACCCCAGAAGGCCCACCGCCAATAATCGCTACAGTTAGCAATTTCTTTCTTTGTTCTGGATCTTGAATTTGAATGGCTGTTTGCAGGCATTCACGCAGATGTTTATCGATCGCGATCGCATCTTCTCCCGTCCGCAAAGGTAGAGCGTTTTCTTGCGCTCCTTCTACACCAAAATATCCCGTAACGCTGCCTAAACCCAAGACTAAATTACTATAATTATAACTATTTCCAGAAACTAATTTAACTTCTCTTTGCTTAAGATCGATCGCCTCAACTGCATCTCGTACAAAAATAATCCCGCTACCTTTCAACAGTTCCTCAAAACGCGGCCAAACTTGTTCCGCATCCATTTCGCCGCTAACATATTCATAGAGTAACGGTTTAAAGCAAAAGCGTTCCTCTTTGTCGATCAAAATTACAGAGCGCGGATAATGTTGATGGCTTAAATGTAAAGCTGTAAATAAACCAGTAAATCCACCACCTACGATTAAAGTTTGATAAACTAAATTACTCATAATCGTGCTTTTGGCTTTTAGCTTTTACTTCAATAATCATAATATATTCACCTTCAACAATCTTTCGCATCATCTCAAGGATATAGGAGCGATCGCTGATAAATTAACGTTTCATCAAAAAATGAAATTATGATGAAATTTAGCTGTTCCCTTAGTAATAAGTTATATCGTGTCCGGTTGCATCGGTAGTTTAAGAATGATGCGAAAGATTATCTGTGGGAATCAGGGGTTAAAATTTTACCGCAGATGAAGACAGATAAACGCGGATGAACGCAGATAAGAAGCAATTTTTTGTGCAACCGATGCTACCGGACATGATATTACGCATAGCAGCGCTGCCAAAAAGTTGATAGCTATTTTTAAAGCAATTCCATCTTTAGGCAGATATAAATTTTAGAGTTTTAGATAAATACTAAAAATTAATATTCGAGATGCTCTGAAAGAACGTTTGAGGAAAAGCGTGGCCTAATTTCTTTTATTCTGGCTAATATTTAAGGATAAACGAATGTCTATTTTGCCTCTTAATAACGAAAATTTACCGTACCCAGATCCCATCCATCCCATCATCGTTCATTTCATCATTGCGATGGTATTTTTTTCCTTCTTCTGTGATGTAGTCGGATATTTTACGCGCAGACATCGTTTGTTCGAGGTAAGCTTTTGGAATTTGGTTGTCGCTGCGATCGCTATTTTTTTCGCTGTCATTTTCGGTCAATTTGAAGCAGGTTTAGCAGATCCTTACGATGCGGTTAAGCCAACTTTAAACTTGCATACAATTACTGGTTGGTCGCTGTCAGCAATCTTAGTTGCTATTACCGCATGGCGCTTTGTAATTCGCAACCGCGATCCGTTGAAAATACCGCCAGTTTACCTGGGTGCTGCTACCTTTTTAAGCTTATTGGTATTTTTCCAAACTTATTTGGGAACAGAATTAGTTTGGGTTTACGGGTTACATATTGAACCAGTTGTGGAAGCAACAAAACAGGGAGTATTATAGTGAACGCGGAACTCGTACAGCAACTAATAGACCAGTTAGGATTAAAAATTGGTGCTAATAGACTACCTTATGAAATACCAATTCATCCAAACTTGGTACATTTTACGCTTGGTTTATTGATTATTGCCATTATTTTCGATATCGCGGGGATGTTGTTCGCATTAGAAAAGCCAATCTTCAATTTTTTGGGTTTAACTGCAATTCGGCAAGGGTTTTTCGATGTTGGTTGGTATAACTTGGTAGCTGCTGCGATCGTTACTTTTTTCACAGTCGCAGCCGGATTTTTTGAACTAATCTTAGCAGACCCACCAACTAATATTAAAAGCGATTGGGGATTAGGCGCAGGGCCAACCATGTTGCTGCACGGACTGGGAGGGGTTTTTCTCCTAGCAATTATCGTCGCCATGACTGTTTGGAGAGGATTTCAGCGTTACCATTCGCGCAAAAGTGCTGCTAAAGAGGTACATTGGAGCTATTTAATAGCAGGTATTCTTCTACTAGGAATACTCTATCTTCACGGCACATTAGGAGCGCAACTTGGAGACAATTTTGGAGTACATAATACCGCTGCTCACTTGTTAAGGCAAGGTAAAAACCCAAATTCGATTCTTAAATAATTTACTTCAGGCAACACAAGATTGACACGGATCGAAACATCAATATTCATGGGTAATTTATGCGATCGCACTTATGCAACGCCAGCAAGCTTTAAATAGTCACTTGCGAGAGGAGTATGTAAAAATCCTTGCTCTCTAGCTTTTTGGAACCATTTATCTGCTTCTGTTCGATCGGCGGTAACACCTTCATCACCCGTAAGATAAATTCCACCTAAGTTGTTGGAAGCGACACCATAACCTCGCTCCGAGGATTTCACGTACCATTCGATCGCTTCTAAGATATTTTTCTCTACACCCAATCCTAAATGGTACATATTTGCGATCGCACATTGCGCTTCTGCATTTCCTTCATCTGCAATTGGTTTTAATAAGCTAAGTGCTGTGGTGTAATCTTGGGAGTAAAAAGCAGCTAAACCTTTTTCTAAATCTGACATTTTGTTTTTACCTTTTCAGTTTACAAATTTATGGCCCTGGAAAGTTTTCATCGAAGGAGGGAGGACAAGGCTTATCTTTTGGCCAAGGAAAAGTGGCTAAAGCGCCATATCCTTTGCATCTATAAGCGCAAGTCTTAAAAGGATTTTTAGGATCTGGAGAAATGAACTCTCCAAAATACTCACATCTTTTTTGCGAAGACTCACTGCTATCACTATTATTGGGAGCTTTTTCATCCACTCTTGCACACCCTAGATGGGATTTTAAATATTTTACCATTTGTAGCGATCGAGCGTGATGAAACCTCCCTTTTGATAAGCTGACAAACCTTTAATATTTCAACTCAGTTGTTTTTTCCTGACAAACCACCCCCATAACGCGATTTTGAGGTACGTAGTTGCGCTTCAGCGCTCTTATTTGGCGCTAAAGCGCAACTACGTACCTTTATTTCAACTCAGTTGTCTCTCCCTGACATACCCAAGCACCCCAGAAAAATTGATGCTCGATCGGTCTAAATTCTTGACAAGATAGCCTACTTTCTGATAACATTTGTAATGTCAAAAGTTCATCGATTACCTCACGACCGAGAGAAAATTGTTGCAATTCTTGGATAGTAATTCTGCGAATATAATTTTGCGCTTCTTGTAAGGCATCAACCCGTCTTAAACCGCCCTGCAAATTATCAAAAAATCGCTCCATCAGGAGGACAGTTGCTTTCGTGGGAACTGACCACAAACTCATTACCAAAGTTTTCGCTCCTGCGACAGCAAAAGCGCGACGTAAACCGAATACGCCTTCACCATTTTTGATATCACCAATGGCTGTTTCGCAAGCAACTAAAATCGCGATTTCATTATCCCATAAATCGATACCGATGATATCTTGGGCGAACAGAAAACCTTTGCCTGCTTCTTTTGGAAGTTCGCCACCTTTTAGCCAAGTTTCCGCACCCGCAAAGGCAAGTCCTGAACGCATCATCGGGTTTTCCACTGGCGCGGTGGTAAGGCGATTTTCGGCATTGTTCGGGTTTAATTCTTTGATGATTTTCGGTAATTCGGTGGTGAAATTGCGTAACTTATTAGCGCTATTTTCGTTATCGTTGGCAGCTAGATAATTGGCGATATCTTCCATAATTTCGGGCAATTTATCATCTAGCAATTGGGGGTTATTGCGTAAGATTTCTAGTTCGTCACCTTCGGCAGAGTTGAGGAGTTGAACGATTAAATTTAGATAATCTGGTTGATTTTCTTCGGCAAAGTAACCGTGAGTGGCAATCATCAACAGGCGGGGACATTTGCTGCTAGTCAGGATAGGTTCTAATGCTTCTTGTTGCAGATAGGGTTTAACGCCGAGTTTTTCGGCAACTCTTTTGCCTAAAAAACCTGTTTCGGGTACGGGGTGAAAAATAGAACTTAAAGCTGATAATTGGGGAGGTAGAACCTCCCGGAATGCGTTCCCAGGTTGAACCTGGGAACGAGGAGAAGAAGGACTGAAGTCCTCACTACGAACGGCTAAGTTAAAATCAGGATTGGCGATAATCAAAGCATCGGAAACAGGGCGGTTTGTTTCCACTTTTCGCCGCAGGATATCTCGCCCGACACTCAAATAACTAATAGTGTATTCATCCATCAGCAACTTGTCGGTTTCTGGCATGGGTAATATCTGAAACGGCAGCAAATTTAAGTCGCCATCAGGTGCAATAAAGAAATGTTCTTTAGAAACCCGGTTTTTTAGAAAAACCGGGTTTCTTGGCGGTGAGTCTTCAGAAACCCGGTTTCTCCAAGAAACCGGGTTTCTTAACCCAGCCAAGATCGGATCGAAAATTTGTTGACGCAGTTTTTCCCCGACGGTGGCGTTATCTGCATCGGGAGTTTGCTGTTTTTTTCTTGCGCCTAGCAAGTTACCAGGTTTTGCAGATGCTTCTCGAAAAACTCGAATTAACTTATCAATTGGTTCTGCTTCTCCTAATTTAATCATCTGCACCGCATCTGGTTGTTGGGCAGGTAAGATAAAGGCTACATATTGGGCAGTTTGCCATCGCGTTTTTTCTGGGGCAGTAAAATCAAATAGACGAAAGCGAACAAATTCCACTAAAGTAGAACCTGACGGCAATTCCAAAGCGACGGCGCGACGATCGCATTCTTGTTCTTGCAGTTGAATTTCCGGGACTTGGGATGCCAGTTGCTTTTCTAATTGTTGGCATTGTGCTTCTAATTCGGCAAGCTTTTGTTGATGTGCTTTTCGCAGAGATTGGTATGTTTCTACGGGAACTTTTGGATCGGGGAGGGGTGGATCGAAGGTAAGATGAACGAGTTCTGCTTGCAGGCGGCGCAGTTGAGTAAATTCTTCTTGCAAATGGGGATAGCGTCCGCTATATAAAGCATAGTTGAAAGCAGCCAGGGCAGAAGCACTGAGGGACTTGCGTTGCAGCACTACATCGAGGGCAATTTGCACTGCTTCTGGGGAGTCGGAAAGGTAGCGCCAGACGAGGGAGAGTAAAGTTTCTAATGTATTTCTGATCGTATCGAGATAGGTGAAGCGATCGTGTTCGGAACTGTAAGCAAACTGGCGGCGAATCATTCGCCCTTCCATTCTTGCTGCTTGCTGCATTAGTTCTAGTGCTTGCGTAGGGCGATCGGTGAGTGCTAACAAGATTGCCAAACTGTTCAAACTGGTTGCCACATCGGGATGATCGCCCTTAAATAGCCGCTGTCTCATCGCGAGTGCTTGTTGCAACAGGGGTTCCGCTTCAGTGTATCTGCCTTGGGAGCCGTAAAGCACTGCCAAATTATTTAAACTGGCTGCCACACTACTATGATCGCCCTCAAATAAGCGCTGTATCATCGCCAGTCCTTGTTGACACAAGGACTCCGCTTCGCTGTATTTGCCTTGGGAATTGTAAAGTAATGCCAAAGTGTTCAAACTGGCTGCCACATCGGGATGATCGCCCTCAAATAGGTGCTGTATCATCGCCAATGCTTGTTGACACAAGGACTCCGCTTCGCTGTATTTGCCTTGGGAATCGTAAAGTAATGCCAAATTGTTCAAACTTTTTGCCACATAGGGATGATCGCCCTCAAATAAGCGCTGTGTCATCGCCAGTCCTTGTGCCAACAAGGACTCCGCTTCGCTGTATCTGCCTTGATATTGGTAAAGTTCTGCCAAATTGTTCAAACTTAGTGCCACATCAGGATAATCGCCCCCAAACAGGTGCTGCCACATTCTAAGTGCTTGTTGGTGAAGGGGTTCTGCTTCACTATATCTGCCCTGGGAATTGTAAAGTAATGCCAAAGTGTTCAAACTGGCTGCCACATCGGGATGATCGCCCTCAAATAGGCGCTGTCTCATCGCCAATGCTTGTTGCAAAAGGGGTTCAGCTTCACTGTATCTGCCTTGGGAATTGTAAAGTAATGCCAAACTATTCAAACTGGTTGCTACATTAGGATGATCGCCCTCAAATAGGCGCTGCCACATCCCCAGCGCTTGTTGGTATAGGGGTTCAGCTTCACTGTATTTGCCTTGAGAATAGTAAAGTCCTGCCAAATTGTTCAAACTTAGTGCCACATCGGGATGATCGCCCTCAAATAGGCGCTGCCACATCCTAAGTGCTTGTTGGTAAACGGGTTCTGCTTCACTATATCTGCCTTGGGAATTGTAAAGTCCTGCCAAATTGTTCAAACTTAGTGCCACATCGGGATGATCGCCCCCAAACAGGCGCTGCCACATCCTAAGTGCTTGTTGGTAAAGTGGTTCTGCTTCACTATATCTGCCTTGGGAATTGTAAAGTAATGCCAAATTATTCCAACTTAGTGCCACATTGGGATGATCGCCTTCAAACAGGCGCTGAAACATCGCCAATGCTTGTTGGTAAAGGGGTTCTGCTTCACTGTATCTGCCTTGGGAATTGTAAAGTCCTGCCAAATTGTTCAAACTGGTTGCCACATTGGGATGATCCCCCTCAAACAGGCGCTGCCACATTGCTAGTGCTTGTTGGTAAACGGGTTCCGCTTCACTATATCTGCCTTGGGAATCGTAAAGTAATGCCAAGTTGTTCAAACTGTTTGCCACATTACGATGATCCCCCTGGTAAAGACACAATGCCAAATCTAAAGCTTGTTCGGCAATTACTGCTGCTGCATAGAACATACCTTGCTGATAAAGTGCAATCACCTGTTGGTTTACCTGTTCCCAAGATTTTTCCCCTGCAACCTTTTGCCTCTGTTTCACCAAATTTATCAACCAACGAATTAATCCCATTGTTTTCGTCCCAGTTTGAATCTTTTACCCCGACCAAAAACCAAGCTTTTTGCCGTCACGTCAATATTTCATCCCAATTATTGATTCAAAACTCCGGTTTTTAAACCACACTATATTCCGTCCACAACACCTGACAATCTCGATTCCCTTCCACATATTCCAGCAGTCCATACAAATGCTCTCGATCCAATTCCAAAGCTTCTTCCTTACTTTTTTCCAACCAATCTAGAGGCGGCAATTCCTGCGTAATCAAAGCTAAAATTTGCTCTCTTCCCACCTCATCCGATCCAAAAGTTGCATACTCTGATGGGGGGTATTGCGGCAAAACCATTACCCCAGCAGCACAACGAGAATTAGGCGCATATTCCGAAGGACACAAACAACAAACCACTCCCGATGGTTCCCTCTCCAATAATATTAAGTATCCCTCCCTTGCGAGATTGATTCCAATTTTAATATCACTTCCTCTCGGTACAGATTTGACGTAAGGACTTTTTTCTTGATGCCGCAGTCCCAAGTCTGAAACTTTTACCAACATCGCGCCCATTTGGTTAGTTAGCTTTCCCTTCGCTTTCAATTTATCCCAAAAATAATCCTCTTTTAACCATTGCTGATACCGAGTTTCCCGCAACCAAGCTTTAGCAATTTCGCATTTATCTTTTTTAGCGCCATTGAAATCACAACCCGCCGCTTCCAGCTTCTTATAAATCTGCTTCAAATAGTCGCGCAGGGCAAATTCCGCTTTACTAGGAATCTCTCCCGGTTCCAGTAAATTATCCTGCAAAACTTCCGCCAGTTCCTTATTTTCTAAATCATCATTAGCTTGGCGGAAACGTTCCAAAAACACCAACTTGCATTTGTCCTTAAATCCGAAGCACTTAGCCATTGCTTCTAGGAACTCTTGCTCTTTCTCTTTATAGGTTGGCAGAGTCATAACTTATCCCGCTGAGGTCGCCTGATTCAATCATAGAGGTATTTTAGACAATTTGCCAAGGGTTATTCTAACTTTTCTACATGATTCTACCTGGTTCTACCTGCTTCTATTAATTTCTATTTTGCTCCAAAAAATACTAACCTTCTACTTCCCTCTAATTGATTCCATTTTCAATTAAATAAGGGCTGTCTAACTTGGTATACATAACGCCATTATCGAGGTAGACAATATGACAAAAGCAAAATTAGCAGTTAAAAAAACTCGTCAACGAATTGAATTAAAAGCACTTGCTGCTTTATTTATTTTGCAAGCTTTCTTGATTATTGTGCAAGGAAATTTCCTTGTTTATCAAGGATATCCTCCGCTGGATGTTGTGCTTTGGATGCTGACGGAAGGTACTAGCTTGATTATGAAAGTGCGTCGTACTGGTATTGTTGATGAAGGGAAGAGAAAAAGTAAATAAAGCTGTGGAAAACGCCTGGAAATACATCACTCGTTGGCGAACACAGCCCGCCTGGGAATCAATTCCCAGGCTAATAGCTAAAGTCGTCTAAAGACGACTGAAGAAAAGCAAATAAACCGGGTTTCTCTATCATCATTTAAGCAACATTGTTTGCAGACAGCAGAAACCTGGGTTCTCTGTACAATCACATCTGCATCACTCGCTGGGGGAAGGGCGAAGCATTCGGATTGTTCAATTTTGGTGAAGCTACAAAGATTGTCGCCCGAATGCTTCGCCCCTACAAAAGTCTCGCTCTTATAAACAGTCCTCTTCAGAGGATTTTCGCTATGACGCTGCGATTTGAATCGCAGGCGGGTGATGAGCGAAATGCAAAATCTATATAAACAATCTGCCCAATAGCAATGTCTACGAATGTTTATATTAAAAACATATAAATCGAATTAAATTATGTGGATAAATAACAATACTTAATTATCCAAATACGCACAATATATATTAAAATAATATCAAAACAACTCAATTCAACACCCAATCCACCATTGAACACGGACAACCTTTGTAAATACCTCGCCGAAGAATACCCCGCCGAATTTGTGCAATGGCTACTTCCATCTGAAACATCTAACATTCAAGTATTAAAAACAGAACTCAGCCTAGAACCAATTCGCGCCGATTCTATCACCTTACTACAAACCCCAAATTTAATTCTGCACCTGGAATTTCAAACCTTACCAGCATCAGATCCGCCACTACCATTACGGATGCTTGATTACTGGCTAAGACTGTATCGAAAATATCGTTGCAATGTGGAACAAGTAGTGATTTTCCTCAAATCCACTACTTCCGAAATCGCCTATACCAACGAGTTTACCGCTCCTAATACCCGCCATCGCTATCGAGTCATCCGAATGTGGGAAGAAGACCCCGCGCCACTGTTAGCCAATTCTGGGCTTTTACCGCTGGCGACATTAGCGCGAAGCGAATCACCCCAGGCTTTACTGGCGCAAGTAGCCCAACAGGTCGCTAATATTGAAGAAACCCCGCAACGGCAAAATGTGGCAGCCTGTATATATGTCCTTGCAGGTTTGCGATTTGACAAAAATTTGATTACCCAACTATTCAGAGAGGAAATTATGCGCGAATCTGTCATCTATCAAGATATCTTGCAACGAGGAGAAATAGCGGTAATAATGCGTCAACTTAACCGTCGAATTGGGTTGGTTACTCCCGAAATACAAGCGAAAATACAAACTTTATCGATCGCACAATTAGAAGACTTGGGCGAAGCACTCTTAGATTTCTCTCAACCCGCAGATTTAACCGCTTGGTTAGAGTCTCATCAAGCATAAATAAAAAAACAAATAAAGTCCGCAGAGGGCTTTATTTGTTTTAAAATTCAACTATTGAGAGAAAATTTGCGATCGACATATAAAAATTCGGCTTTGGAATCTAATTTTATTTTTTGAATCACGATCGTACATAAAATTATGTTTTAAAACTAAGTAATTTTCTAAGCTTTCCACAAATAAATAAGCGAAAAAAGGATAACCCAAATTCCATCAACGAAATGCCAAAAAAAAGTAGTTGCACTCACGCCAACATGACCTTTATTATAATTTCTCGCCCGGAAAGAACGGATAAGCATAATTATCTGTAAGATGATACCACTAAAAACGTGCAAAGCGTGAAATCCCGTCAGCAAATAAAACGTTCCGCCAACTAACCCTGTAGATAGACCAAAATCTAAACCAAGCCACTCTTTTATCTCACCGATTAGAAAGTAAGCCCCCATCCCGGAAGTAGTCAGCCACAGCCAGCGAAATTTATTAATTTTATGGCGTTTGAGGGCATTTTCTGCTAACTGAATTACCAAACTACTAGAAAGAAGAACGATCGTATTGACCATTACGGCGATAGACAATTCTGGCCCTTTAACGCCAGGGGGAAGCCAGTGAGAATGTGTCAATCGTAAAGCAATATAAGTAAAGAAAAAACTCAGAAAAACGATGCTCTCTGAAAGCAGAAAAATAGTAAATCCAAACATCGTTTTGCCATGATGGTCTTCGTGATTACCGCCACCACTTGGTAAGAAACGCTGTAACCAGTTTGGCAGGTATTTTAGCCAACGTTCAAAACGAATAGGACTTTCATCAATATGGATAGTGCGACGTTGCATAATTCAAAAGGGAATAGAGAATAGGGAATAGGGAATAGAAAACAATAAAACTTCCCCATTCCGTTGTAAGGTTTCACTCACTTGATTCAGAAGGTTCTGTTACAGAATATTTTGGGTTGCCGTAGTCATAAGGAGGTCTATTTACAACCGGAATTTCTGCAAAGTTATCGTGCGGTGGTGGTGAGGAAGTCGTCCATTCCAAACCACTAGCGTGCCAAGGATTATCAGTTGCCCTCTGTCCGTATATCCAAGAAGCTACTATATTAGCAATAAAAGGTAGCGTGGATACTCCCAGAAAAAACCCTCCGAGACTAGCGATAATATTCCATCCTTGATACTGCGGATCGTAAGAAGAAATTCGGCGTACCATTCCCTGTAAACCCAGTGGCAGCATAGGGAAAAAGGTGAAGTTAGCACCGATAAAAGTCAACCAGAAATGTAGCTTACCCCAACCTTCAGCGTACATCCTTCCTGTTATTTTGGGAAACCAAAAGTAAATGGCAGCGAAAATTGCCATCGTGATCGTATTGAAAACAATGTAGTGGAAATGACCGACTATAAAATAGGTATTATGAACGTGAAGATCGAATGGTACTGCGGCCAACATAACACCAGTTACGCCACCCAGAAGAAACATTGCTGCTCCTCCCATTGCAAATAGCATGGGTGTTTCTAAATGCAGCTTACTTTTCCAAATTGTCGCAGTCCAGCCGAATGCTTTTACACCTGTAGGCACGGCAACCAACATGGAAGTAAACATGAATAATATCCGCATCCAGTTTGGAGTAGCACTGGTAAACAAATGATGTACCCAAACGAAGATGCTGACTACCGCAATTCCTAATGAGGCAATAGCAAGCGATCGATAACCAAATAAAGGATTACGAGAAAAAGCAGGTAAAACTTCTGCAAAAATACCGAAGGCTGGCAGCGCCATAATGTAAACTGCTGGATGAGAATAAAACCAGAATAA
Source organism: Aerosakkonema sp. BLCC-F183 (assembly GCF_041929145.1). Classification (NCBI taxonomy): domain Bacteria; kingdom Bacillati; phylum Cyanobacteriota; class Cyanophyceae; order Aerosakkonematales; family Aerosakkonemataceae; genus Aerosakkonema; species Aerosakkonema sp. BLCC-F183. The sequence continues at coordinate 58,547 of NZ_JBHFNU010000049.1, forward strand.
ATGTTGGTAAATAATGGGGTCGCCATTTTCTAAAGGTTTAAAGAAATTCGTGCCAAAATTAAGGTCAAATAACAGTAATATCAACGCACCTGTTAGGGAAGGCAAATTAATTAATTGCAATAACTGAGCGCTGAGAACTGACCAAACAAAGACAGGCATTCGGAAAAAGGTCATCCCTGGCGATCGCATCCAAAAGATAGTAGTTACAAAGTTGATTGCCCCCATGATAGAAGAGATACCTAACAGAATTAAACTTATAATCCAAAATAATTCGCCGTTAATTGGTTGATCTGGGGGAAATTGAAGGCTGACTGGTGGATAAGACCACCAACCTGCTTGTGACGGGCCGTTAGGTAATAAAAAGCTAGATATTAACAAAATACCTGCGGGTGGAATAATCCAAAAAGAAATGGCATTGAGCAGGGGAAATGCCATATCCCTTGCACCAATCATTAATGGTACTAAATAGTTAGAAAGACCTGCATTGAACGGGATAATCCACAGAAAAATCATGATTGTCCCGTGCATGGTAAATAAGGCGTTGTAGAGAGGGCGATCGACTATATTTGATGCCGGAGTAATCAGTTCGGCACGGATGAGCATTGCTAACAGTCCGCCGATGAGGAAAAAAATAAAAGTCGTCACCATGTATTGAACACCAATCACTTTATGATCGGTGCTAAAACTAAAGTAGCTTCGCCCATTATCCTCAGACTCGTTTCGGGAATTTTCAGGCTCAGTAACCCCGCTTAAATTTTCAGTAGAATCATGCGTCATTATTCACTTTCCTTTTCGTTGTAATAACAGGAGGTTCAGCAGGTGTTACTGTGTACCAGCCAGTTTTAAACAATGTCTTTGGTGGTTCGGTATACTCAGCAACGGCTTGATTTGTGGCTGGAATTTGTTCGCCAGCAACCATTTCCGTGAGCCATTGGTTATAAGCTTGAGAAGATTCAACGTATACATCTGCATCCATCAAAGCAAAGTAAGTACCGCTGAATAAAGAATCTTTTAAATGATATTTTCCCGGTCGAATTGGCGTTATCACAATATCAATATGTCGTCCGGGAACAACATATTGCTGTAAGCGAAATTCAGGAACATAAAAACTGTGAAGTACGTCTTGAGCGTGCAAATTTAGGCGAGTAGGACGGTTGACAACTAAATGTAATTCCTGACTGGTAGCGTTATTTGGATAGCGAAAAGACCAACTCCATTGTTTAACAAAAACATCAATTGTTTCAGCCGCAGGTTTAGGGATATCGCTAACTGATTCAGCATAAGCAGGTTCAGATTCTAAGGGTAAATGTAAATGTACGACTTGCCCTAAACCTAAGATATTTAATTGCTGATAAATATTGAAACTTTGGAAAGCAATCCACAATACCAGCAAAGTTGGGGCAGCAGTCCAGAGAATTTCCAGTCTCACATCACCTCTAAAAGGGTGTCCCTCGCTGTAGTCATTCTGAGGTGCGCGAAAGAAGAGTACGGAATACAGCATCATCCCAAGTAGTCCAAGCAGGATGAATGCGCCAATTGAGACTAAGAAGCTAAATAATTCATCTACTTTTTGGGCTTCTGCTGTAGCTTGGGGAGGCATCCAAGAAAAAGCTGTTTGCCCAATCCAACGGCTGAGCGCCAGTAACGCTGCTATATAAACTGCTATTAGTAGATATTCCCATAATTTCCACATAATTACTCTTTTTCAATTTTTTATACTGCCTATTTTTTTCTAGAGTTTTACCCTATGCAACTAAATAAGAAAATTTTGCTTCTTATTTTAAATAAGATACTATAAAATTATGAAAGCAATATGAAATTTAACTAATACCGCAGAAAGGTTTGGCAGATAAAGCCCTCTTTAAATCCGTCAGGTTTGTCAAAATAAACCAAGCTTCTGAGGCCGAACAGCCGTGATAGTTACCTTTCCATTTAGCTGCTATATTAGCCCCATCAAAAGTCTAAGTGTTGCCACGACCCTAGAACAACAAGCAGAGCTGATTGAGCAAGTAATTTTGACTGAAGCTCAGAAAGATGCTATATTTAAACAGTTTTTTATTCAACAAGGTCAACAATTTGCTGACCTTATGCCGAATGGTGCGATCGCTCAATTTAGCTGAGTCAGAAAGTGCGATCGCTAAATAGCTCTGGCTGTTTGTATTTGTCAGATTATATATGGTTCAAATCGCGCTAGCCAAATCAGATGCCGAAATTGCACGTTGCTTCCCCATTATGCAACAACTACGCCCTCATCTAATTGAAACTGATTTCACTACTCGTGTCAGGCGGCAAGAACAACAAGGCTATTGTTTAGTATATCTGGAAGATGAGGAAAATATTAAAGCCGTCGCGGGATTTAGAATTTCTGAAAGTTTGTCTTGGGGAAAGTTTTTATACGTGGATGATTTAATCGTCTCCCTGGAACATCGTTCTCAAGGTTACGGTCAAGCACTATTGCAATGGGTGATTAACTATGCCAAATCCCACGATTGCCAACAATTACATCTTGATTCCGGCGTTCAGCGTTTCGCCGCTCATCGTTTTTATTTTCAACAAAAGTTAGAAATTAGAGCTTATCATTTTGCGATCGATATCAGATTTCTATTGGCAGCTGAACCGATGGGCGTTGCGCCCGAAGATCGCATTGTATATGAAGACAGCGATCTGGATTAAATGCGGCTCGACAGACTAGAATGCGATCGATTGATGAGAGAATGAGATGAAGCGTAAATCTCTTCCTGCTTGGATTGGTGTAGCTTTGGCGTTCTATGCCTTTATTGCGATCGCTATTGCCGAGAGCGGTTTGGGTGTTTTGCTACCTTCCATTCTGACTACGTACAATCTGACGACGGCGACAGTGACTATCTTGTTTTTCAGTCAAATCAGCGGTTATATTGTCGCCGCACTTACCAGTAGTATATTGACCGATCGCATTGGACTGGCGAGGACGATTTTGCTAGCCGCCGTGAGTGTCACCAGTGCCTTGTGCATCTATGCTACCACCGTTCATTGGTTCGTGATGGTGATGACGGGAACGCTATTGGGACTGGGAATTGGGCTAATCGATGCAGGCATTAACACCTTTATGGCACACGAGCAGCGCAATGCCCATCTGATGGGAATGCTTCATGCTTTCTATGGCATTGGCGCACTTTCTGGCCCTGCCATTGCTACTACTTTACTGACAATGGGAGTGAGTTGGCGATCGATATATTGGGTATTTGCCGCAATGGTAGGATTGTTAGCGATCGGTATGATGTGGGTGATTTTCCAGCGTTACTCGTTGATGAATTCATCGCCAGTCGCTTCTGGTGAAAGCGCTCAAACAAATCTGGGTCTGGCACTCAAAAAACCGACGGTGTTAGTCGCGGGTTTGTTGTTACTGGTATATGTCGGTACAGAAGTATCTTTGGGGAATTGGGCTTTTACAGTGCAAACCATGAGTCGCGGTACACCTGTTGCAGTAGCAGGATATAGCATCACGGCGTATTGGTTCGGACTAACAATAGGACGATTGAGTATGGGACAATTGATGAAGCAGGTTGGGGCAACTCGGCTGATTGATGGCTCTCTGGCTTTACTCACAGCAGGTTTGCTGATTTGGTGGCTGTTTCCCAATCAACTGTGGAGTTTACCGCTGATTGGGTTTGCGCTGGCAGCTATTTTCCCAACTACTATCTGGCTAATGCCGCGCCGAATTCCAGCTACACTTGTTCCAGCTGCGATCGGTTTTTTATCCAGTGTGGGCAGTATTGGCGCGGTGAGTATCCCAACGGCAGTGGGTTGGCTGGCTGACAAAATTAATCTGGAAGTTATTCCTATGCTGATGATACCGCTCTCCGTGGTGATGGTAATGCTCCATCGCTGGTTAGTCAAATATGCACCAGTGGAAGTTGATATTGCGGCTTGAATTTAGATGCGATCGCTATCAATATTAATTTGTTCGCTATCTACAGCAATAATCAGTTTATCTCCATATTTCAAGTCACTGATAAAGGGTGTAATAATCTCCAGAGTATCGGGAGTCTGAAAATGCTCTGGTTTAGTTTCAGGATGAGGATAATAGATTAAACCTGGCTGCGATCGCCCCTGATGCAGCCAAAGAAGACAATCGCAAAAGGAGAAGTCTTCTGCTGGCTCTGCTGACCATTTGACATTTCTGAATGTATATTTCGCTTGTTTAATTTCGTATGTATGTGGAGCAATAGAAATATTGATTGTTCCAGGAAAATAGTTACTTAAATCCAGACCCCGCTCCTGAAAAAAAGGTTTTTGCATTTCAATCGTGCCGTTGGGGAAACGAGGGTCTTTACCTTGGCCTGATGCAACACCATACCCTTTTTTGACCAAACCTTCGATCTTTACCCAATTTGCCATACTTTTAGTTAGTTTTTTAAGTAGCTTTCTACCATAAAACCATGCTCTGAGTTCAGAGCATGGTTTACTTTAATTATATTTGAGTAGATATAAGTGGTTTGCCATACAACTTAATCCTAGACTAGGACTTTTAAGTATACACCGGTGAAATTACTTGACATACTCCCGCCGCTAATTGCTAAGGCAATATAGCGGGGGATTCCCAAGAGTTCTTGGTTCGCAGTTCGTCGAGCCGACTTAGATCGAGAGCGTCTCCGTTCTGGAGCCAGAGGTCAGTTTCTAGAAAGCGCTTTCACCCTTTTGAGGTCAGATCCGGTATGTCCTACCGTACTGTTTAAGTATTCAGCTAACAGCTTAAAGCCTTTTGCTAAGATATTTTTTGCCGCATTGTGGTCGCGGTCTAAAACCGTGCCACACTTGCTACATCTGTGAGTTCTGGTGCTAAGGGTTTTCTTTACCTTCGCTCCACAACACGAACAATCAACAGTCGTGTTATGAGGAGGCACAGATATAACTATGACACCGTGAATCTTGGCAAAGTATCGAAGCCATTGCGTGATATGAGCGGGGTAGACTGGGCACAGAGAAGTCCAGCCTCGACATCAATTCGCATCGACCCGTCAGGGTCAACCCTTGCTGGCACATCAAAATCAACAAATGCTCTCTGACCGGTTGCCAAGGCAATGCCACAGGATGTATCGCAACTCATACTCAACCGATCTAACTGCTCGCTCAGCGCTGGGCTAATGCCCTGAGTGGCAAGCAACAACAGTTCTTGAGTTGCATAATTGAAGAATTGGAACGAGCCAGCATCCGCTTGTGTGAGCGCAATCGCAGCCGCTAAAATTTCGTCATAAAGCACCTGAATATCGGTTTCAGTGGTCAGTCGTGCGCTCAATTCACGCAACAATTGGGTATTTCTGAGGTCGGCGGCGATCGCGGCTTCAGTTTGTTTGCGATTGCTGATATCGTTGAAGAGAACTGCCACCTTGCGCTCTTGTGGCTCACCCATACGGAAGGCGTAAACATCGAAAAACCGCCCCAGTTCTTGAGCAGAGTTTTCAAATCGCTCTGGTACGCCCGTTAGCGCGATTTTACCGTAAATTTCAAACCAGTGTGCCTCGTGCTGCGGCAGTAATTCCCGCACTGTTTTTCCGATCGCGTCTACCAGTCCGGTGTGTTTCTCAAAGGCTGGATTGGCTTCCAGAAAGCGATAATCGAATGCTTTTCCACATTCATCAAACAGAACTTCGATCAGGCAAAAACCTTCGTCTATCGACTCAAAGAGCGATCGATATTTCGCTTCCGATTCGCGCAGGGCGGCTTCGGCACGGGCACGCTCGACGGCTGCCCAAGTGCGTTGAGCTACTTCTTCAGCTAGGGCAATCTCATCCGATGTCCAATTTCGGGGGCTGGAGGAATGGACTGCCAGTCCTGCCACAAACTTACCCTGTTTAACCAGTGGGACACCGATATAAGCTGCAATCTGGATGCCAGCGTAAGCCGATCGCTGAGCCGCAGATAAATTGCGATCGGTCGCAACATCAACAGATGTTGCGGTATGACCGCTACGATAAACTGCCAATAATGCTGCCCCAAAGGACTCAATCGGGTAGCCTCCTTGCAGAGACTCTACGCCGTTGACGTAATCTTGTTCCACGACATAATCTGCACCTCGCACCTCAAAGTACGTCACCCGATTGGCTCCCAGATGTTCGCCCAGCACCCGATTGGCTGTTGCCTGAATTTCGCTGGAGTCCGTCAACGGGCGTAGCGCATCGTTGAGTGTCACCAGGAACGCATCGCGATCGGCATTCCGACGAATGATTTCTTCGGCTCGTTTGATTTCTGAAAGATTGTAGAAGTAACAAACTACACCATAGCTGCCATCCGGCAGGGTGATGCGGTGGATTTGCCAATCGTAAGACTGAATTTCTTCAATATCCGCTCGGCGCTCAACCATCGGCGGCGAGTAGTAGGACTCACCAGTGGCAAGCGTGTGGCGGAAGCGATCGATCGCTTCGGTCGCAAATGGCTCTTGCCAGATGATCCGCAGAGCCTCGGCAAGATCTCGCCCAATCAACGGCTGAATGTTAAATGTAGCTACCGCAGTTTGGTTAGCCTGCTGGAAGCGAAAATCTGCATCAATCATGTATATCCCAAAAGGTGCATCCGCGACCAAAGCGGAGAACATCTCCTGATTTTGGCGCAAGGCAATCTCAACACGAGTTCGTTCCAGTTTCGTCCAGATGCGATTTGCCAATTCGCGCATTAACTCAATTTCATCGTCACGCCAGTTGTAAGGGGTTTGATGATAAATACCGAGCGTAAACTTCCATTCATCATCTCGAATCAAAGGAACGTTGATAAACGAACCAATTTTGAGTGCTGCAAATCGTTGTGAATCGGCGATGTGTGGATCGGTTGTGACATCTCGAACAATAATGGTTCGTCCAATTTTGGCAGTCTGAAAAAATTCTCCTGTGACAAATTCTGGTAAACAATAAATGCCAACTAAGCTGGGTACATCTTTCTGATGCCAACTGTGAGCAATCGCCGCTTCATCAGCGTTCTCATTAACTTCAATGAACGCACAATGGGACACAGGAAGATAACGGTGTAACTGTTCGCCGACTGTTTGAATAATGTCTTCGACACAGGTTGTCTCAGCCAGATTCTGGGTGACTATTGCGAGCAATTCAGCACTTAACTGAGCCTGTTTGCGTTCAGTAATATCCAGCACGATCGCTACCGCTGATTGCGGTTTCCCATCGCGATCGCAGATTACCGATACACTATTGTTAACCCAGACAATCGAGCCATTTTTCCGAATATAGCGTTTCTCAATCTCAAACGGCGTACCTTCGCTTCGCATCCGGTTAAACAGTTCGAGATTACGGGGTAGGTCTTCAGGATGGGTAATGTCCTGCATTCGTAGCTGCCTTAGTTCATCAGCTGAGTATCCGGTAATATCGCAATATTTCTGATTGACTAGCGTCAGTCTACCGTCGAGATCGGTACAGGCTACACCTGTCACGGCTTGATTAATAATGGCTTGATACCGCTCTTCTAACTCACGCGATTTCTGTTCTGCTTGTTTGCGTCGATCTTCAATCTGCCTGCGTTCAGTGATGTCGCGTGAGATGCACAACAGCCGTTCAACCTGCCCATCTGCTCCTCTCATAGGGCTGATTTTGCTATCCCACCACTTAGATTCGCCGCTTAGCGCCGGACAATATCCTTGAAACGTACAAACTTCGCCTGCTGCTGCCCTGGCGATCGCCTCAATTGCAGCCAGCCGATCGGCTCCTTGCCAAAATTCTATCCAGGATGTGTTGAGAAAGGACGTTATGTCTTGGATGCCCAGCAATACTTGCCCTCTCCGACTCATAAACAGGATCTGTCCCTCTAAATCCAACACTTTGATGCAGTCATCACTACTATCGAGGATTTGCAGCGCCTGGATCTTCAGAGCTAAATCAGGCTGTCGAACTGAAGAATCTGGAGAATCTGCTACTTCTGCTGTTGCTGGGTCATGGGCTTGGGCAATGCTCTGAGGAATATTTTGAGATGAACTATTGTCTGAGGAAATAGAGCGACGGAGATGATGGGTCATGAGTCTCCATCCTCACTCTGAAAAATACTTAACCAGCAAATCTTTGCCAGCCTGTGTCGCGTTTCCTGCATAAGATCTGCTAACTGAGGATGGTCAATTGCAGGCATCATGGTACAATAACGGCATTCTCACTAGGTATACCACATGGTATGATGAGCGTCCGTCCGTCGTCAGGCATAAAGATTGTGTCGGAGTTTACTAAACCTATAGCAATTCAGGCTCCCAATAATTAACAATTACAACACCACACTCTTCTAAACCAGAAACATTACGAATGGCAAGAGTAGCTTGGAGAGTGGAACAAATACTCGGTATTTGAGCATCAGCTTCAGATATTGGTTTACCTATTCATCTTCTTTCGGCAGCAATTCTAGAGCGCCAGTCCAGTAGAATAAATTGACGAAACGAATAAAATATGTATTGTGTAGACACTAAGTACGGAAGAGCGACGCATCTACTCAACCATGTAGCTCAGACCTCCTAAATTGGCAATACCCAGCTTTTGTGTGTCCGTAGGAAGATGTTGCGAACTTTTCCTTGCATTTGAATTGGCTCAAGTGCCATATGTACTTAAGCAATCGCTGGCTTTTCAAGGAGAAAAGATGTCAGAAAGTGCGTCAAACTCACAAATGCTATACCGAACTCAATGAATGACCAACAGGTGCAATCGCTGTTAGCAAAAACGGCTTCATCGGCATCAAGCGGCTCTTTTGAGCCGTTCAAAACTTCATCAATTTACGACGGTACTGCCCAGAATCCAGATTGGCTAGGAGAGGAACCACAGCGCATTCAACAATTGATGTCAGCGCGACCATAATAGAGCGATCGGCATCTTTAATTAGGGTATCCTAAGCAGCTTATTTAGTTAGGATACTTGGTCGAGCTTGTAGTTGTTCAAGAACTATCAAGCTTAATTTATTATCATTCGGTCATATAGCATTCGTAGAAAATACACGCTTATGAAAAACCTGCTACAAGAAAAATTTTCCCTAGCCGCAAATTTAACTGGCTAGATCGCAATGCCATTAGGAGCAATTGGGTATTTAGATAATTAAGGAAATCAAATTCAAAAATGGGATAACATAAGCAAGAGCGAGGATTTTTTAATAAACCTTGTAAAAACCTGTGCTGAGAACCCTAAAAGAAAAGTTCGATTTACCCCTGAAGTTTTGGATTATAGCGCTGATTGCCTTCATCAACGCCGTCAGCTTCACAATTATCATACCCATTCTGTATCCATACGCCAAACAATTTGGACTGAGTGACTTTCAAGCCAGTTTGCTGACCACCAGTTATGCCCTATCTCAATTTTTGGCCACACCCGTTCTGGGACGCTTTTCTGATTTCTTGGGACGCAAACCCCTTTTGGTTATCAGCCTTTTGGGAACCGTGCTGGCTTCACTGCTGGCGGCGTTTACACCAGTAGCTTGGTTGCTGTTTGCCGCTCGCATTCTAGATGGTTTGACGGGAGGGAACACTTCTGTTGCCGCTGCGGTAATCGCCGATACCACCTCACCATCAATGAGACCGAAAGCCTTTGGATTATTCGATGCCGCCTTTCGGCTGGGATTCATTACTGGGCCTACTATCAGCTATTTGGCTCAAAAGCTACCCACTTTTTGGGGAGTGTCTGCGTTGGGAATGAGCTTTTTCGTTGCAGCTATAGCAGCTCTTGTAGCGGTTGCCCTGACTTGGTTCCTGCTACCAGAAACTTTACCACAACGAGAGGAACTGCATTTGAGTTGGCAGATGTTCGGTTTTGGTAGGATACTTCAGTCGGCTAGACATCCCAGGCTCGGCCCTTGTTTTATACTGACGTTTTTAAGTGGATTTACATTTACGATTTTCACTTTTGCATTTCAACCCTTTTTCTTAAAAGTGCTGCATCAAGATGCTCAAACTTTGGCGCTGGTGTTTGCTTTGATTGGTGTTATGGGTATCCTCACGCAGATTTTGGCAGTGGAAACTCTTACTAAACGATTTAATTTAGCGAATATTTTGGCGGTAGCGCTGGCAACGCGAGCCGCTATCTTTTTACTGATACCCACTTGGCCAATGTTACCTGCTTTCCTGGCTTTAGCCTGTTTATTGGGAATCTGTAATTCTTTCCCGCAGCCATTAATTAATGCTATTTTATCAACCAATAGTACCAATCGAGAACAGGGAGCAATTCAAGGGATTAATTCATCTTACTTGAGTATGTCTAATGCTCTAGGGCCGGCGGTAGCTGGTTTGTTAGTTACCATTAACTACAGTATGCCTTTGTGGATAACTGGTGTTCTGACGCTGTTAACTGCTTGGTTTGCACTCAGCCTAAAATCCCTCGTAAATTCTCAGAAAAACTAACGGAAATCAACCTATAACCTCTCCACAAAAGAAACCAGAGATAATACTATTTTGGGGACTCATATCAAATCCGGGTTATTTACCCCCTACTGAATTCTTGACGATAGCTGATTCCTTGAATAATGAGCAGTAAGCCTCCCAACCCTACTAAAAGTAGATTGAAAGGGGCAGCTTCTGGTATAGTTTGAACCACGACGATCGTGAAGGTTGGTTGACTGTACAGCCAGAAATTGCCAGCCATAATTGGAGTTGCCAAGGTTCTATTCATTTAATTAATTGGTATGTTAGTTTAGTACCTCAAGAGTACTCTGCTGATGACAAGTTACCTTTTGCTTATTTATTAGCATTGGCTGATCGGCTGAATGCAGAAAATGTGACTAATGCAAATATACCATTAAAACCTTAAGTAAATTTTTGCGTTAGCCTAAATTGGAAAGCCAAATTGTTCTAATTCTACACCAAGATAGAGGAAAAATAAACTTTGCCTAATACTGTTGATGGTGACGTGATTTCGGATACAACAAAAATAAAGTTGCACGGTTCACGGAGATTGTAGATACTAGCTCTATGTTCGTGCGTTTGCTCGATCGCTATCGGGCAGAGAAAGAGCTTCCAATTGGCAGATAAAAAATAGCAGCTAGTGGGATGAACAGATGTCTTCTCAACCTCAACAACCGCTTTCTTGGCTGTGGCAGCAATTTCAACTTAAACCGGGTAAGCCGGATATTGCGGCGAGTTTGCAGACCCTTGTATTAGTTTTGGTTCCCATTGGGATAGGAGCGATTTTGGGTCATCCAGCTGCTAGCGCGATCGCAGTTATGGGAGCGTGGATGGTCGGACTGGTAAACGTGGAGGGAGTTTATCGCCAAAGGGCAACGGCTAAGATTACAGCTGCGATCGCTATTACAGCCATGCTGTTGCTCGCCAATCTAGTTCATGGCATCCTTTGGCTATCGGCTCTAACGACTTTTGGAGTGATGTTTATTGCAGGCTTTGCCAGTCTATACGGTCAAGCAGCGGCATCCATCAGCCTGGGTGTCTCGATTATGTTTATCGTTGCATTGGCAAAATTTGCTACATTTGCTAATTTGTCTGCGGTGCTTGAGCAATGTGCGCTGTGTTTGGCAGGTGGAATATGGGCGATTGTGGTTTCGCTGGGATTGTGGGTACTGCGTCCTTACGCCCCTGTGCTCGAATCGGTTGCCAATTGTTATCAGGCATTAAGTCAATTAGTTATATTGACAGGTGAAAGAGCAGCCAATCCAGAGGATCTCCAAGAATGGACAAACCGCTTCTTGCCAGCCCAGGATAATTTTACTCAGGCTTTAACCGGAGCCCGTAGCGTCTGGTCGGCTGTGTGGACTTCTCAAAGAACGGCTAATGTGCGGGGAAACCAACTACTCGTTTTAATCGAGGATACACCCCAAATTGCTTCTGCAATTGTGGCGTTAGTCGAACAATTGTCGATTTCATCAAATCATCTGCTATTTCAGCAGTCACAGCCAGAAATTCAGCAAGCGATCGAACAGTTGGCTGGTGCATTGCAACAAATGTCAAAGGCGATCCCAAAAGCAAACGTTTCTGTTCATCTCGAAGATCTAAATCGAGCGATCGAAGCCCTGGAATATCGGCGGCAAACGATACGCGATCGATTGCATAATCAAACCGTTGCCGTTCAACCGGAAGAATATACAGAATTAATTAGCCTGGGCAAGATTGACGCTATTCTCAAACGGCTGACAGAACAAGTTTATGCAGATGCAAAGCTGATTGCATCTTTGCAAAAAGGAGACGCTCGAAGCATTGTTCGTCCAGTAAATACCCGTCCAAGACTACCAGCACTTTCTTCAATTGTTGAACCATTAAGAGATAATCTCACGTTTGATTCTGTGTTGTGTCGTCACGCGCTGCGACTGGCAATAATTGCCACGAGCGCAGAACTAATTGCCTCTATATTGCACATTTCCACAGGCTATTGGATTACTCTAACCGCTGTAGTTGCTTTGAAGCCCAACTATGGCGGTACTTCTCAAAGTACCCTACAGCGGGTGTTGGGTACGATTATTGGAGGCATTATCGGGATTGCGATCGTCATGCTCATTCACAATTCATGGGTGATAACGGGCTGTCTTCTGCTGCTCATTTTCACGGCAGTGGCAGTGCAATCCCTGAGCTATAGCTTGTTCGTTACACTACTCACCCCAGCAATTATTTTACTGCTGAACGTGACGAGTAACGGTGGTTGGCAAATTGGAGTGATGCGAATTGTTGATAGTTTGGCTGGAGGTTTATTAGCACTACTTGGCAGTTATTTGTTGTTTCCTCGATGGGAAAGGCAGCAACTTCCTGCCCAATTAGAAAAGACAATTAGAGCCAATATTGCTTACTTTGAGCGAGTGATGGCTGATTATATCGACTCCAACCAAGACTCAATTGCCAAAGAGCGCAGTCAGACTGCGCTGGAGAATGCCAACGCCGCCGCCGCCGCACAACGCTTGTTCAGCGAACCTCGTCATATCCAAGGAGACGTTGAACCGATCGCAACCTTAATACTGTATCTGCGTGCGTTTTTCAATTCGATCGTGACTCTGGCAGAACATCGTCGGGAATTGAATGCAGAGTACCAATGTCAAGAGTTGAAGCAATTCGCCAATACTATTGTTGGGGTGATGGAGAATTTAGCTGATGCGCTGCAACAGCAACAGCCACTCAGACCCTTACCGGATCTCGATTCTTATCTCGCAGCGATTCGCGATCGCGTCGAAGAACTTCATTCCCAGCGTGCATCAGAGTTGGCGTCCGCTCTAAGCAAAGCAACACCTACACTGCAAGCGATTCGAGAAGGCACTCCCATTTTCACGCAACTCGATCGGATTGCTTGGGAAGTTGCCAGCCTTCATAGTGCGATCGTTCGGCTGCAAGAATTCAGAGTACAACATCATTTCTAATAACTAACTAGCAACATACGTTAATTAGAGTTTAAAATCTGGCGTATCGCTGCTTATCTTCCGCTGTCAAATAGGTGGAAGGTGCAGTGGGAATAAAGGCAGAGTTATTAGGTGTATCGCTAAATATGCCAAACATCGGTACTGCCAGCGCATCATTCATATTGAGAGGGTCTAATCCTAAGATTACTTCAATAGTACGTAGCAAACTGAGCTGGTCGTAGCGATCGCTCACCACCATTCCTCGTTTAAGATAAGGACTAGCTGCTAAAGCCACCGTTCGCGTTGCATCCACATGGTCTGGCCCATTTTGGGCATCATCTTCCACCACCAAAATCAAGCTATCTTTCCAAATCGGACTTTGAGAAATCGTCTCCACAATCTTGCCCAAAGCCGCATCATTTTGCGCTACTAATTGATAAGGATTGGGATAATCGGGATTTTCTCCAGCCGTATGGTCGTTAGGTAACCAAATATAGCTAAGTTGCGCCACTTTTCCAGATTGTAGCTGTTTCTCAAAATCAGTTTTCCAATCTTCAAACCGCTGCAAATCGGAATAACTTAAATCGTAGTAATGGTAATTCAGCGGATAGTGATAGAGGAATTTGGCAAACTTTTGCCGAAAAGCACGATTTTGCTGCCATGCTTTCGCCAGACTATCATCACCTACGAAAACTTTCGAGAGGAAATTGGCAAATTGAGGATTTTCTAGCAAGCGTAACGCATCTTCAGGAGTATCCGCTTTCCCATAATTAGCTTTGAAAACTTCACTTGCCGCTTTACCTCGGTCTGTTTGGGCAGCCAAAGCCATACTTTGAGTGTAGAACTTCTTTGCTAGTTGGCTATCTGCGCCATAAGATTCGACAATAAGTTGGTAAGACCGGGTGAAAATGTAGTACGGTTCTCCATAAATACGATAATCTATATTTTTCGCTTCCAAAGCATTCCAAAGATAAGCCGGAGAAAAAGTAGCTGGCACAATCCCAAATGGATAATCATTGTAGCGATTAGCATATCTCATATTCCCCAGCCATTCTAAAAACGGGCTGGCATAACCGCTAGTGGTAAAACTATGGCCTAAAACGCTAATTTCGCCATTCACATAAAAGTTATCCAAAGTAACGAAATCTTCAGCTAATTTGTGATGATTGGGAGTGATATCGCGCCCGAAAAGAGTGAGAGAAGGATCGCCATTACCCCTGCCCAAATCGCCTAATATTTGGTCGTAAGTACGATTTTCTTTGACGATGTAGAAGATATGTTTGATGGGCAATTTCATCCCTTCTTTCGGACTGTAAATCGGAGAACCTTCTTCTACTTGCTGGCGGTATTTAGGTAGGTTGGCTGATATTAATTTTTGCGGCAAAATAGAAACAGTACCTTTAAGCAAAGATAGCACGTATTGGTTGCCGCCTTTATTACTAACAGCTTGTGGCCCTTGTGGGTTGGGACGACGAGGAAAGATACCCTTTGCACTTAACACCAACATCTTTCCTCGATCGAACAATACTTTGGTAGGATACCAACCAGTAGGCACAAATCCTTGTAATTGTTTAGTATTTTTATCGAAAATAGCAACAGCGTTTATTTCTGCTTGAGTAACGTACAGTTTATTGCCATCTACAGCGCAGGAAGTAGGAGAACTGCCAAAGCGAAAACCTTGGTGACGGACGTCAATTGTGCCAACTACCGCATCTTTTTTTGTATCTATTACGGAGATATTATCGGAAGTGGTATTTACCACTAATAATTGTTGCCCGTTAGTACAGAAACTTTGGGGAGTTCTGCCAACAGTAATAGTTTTTCTCAATCGCAATTGTCGATCGTAAACGAGAACTTTGTTTTCTCCCAAAAGGGCGAGATAAAGCTTGCCATTTTGGTATTGCACTGCATAAGGGAAATATCCTACAGTTATTTCTCTTTCTACGACACCAGTTTGAGTATTAAGAATAGTTAGCTTACCCTTAACATAAGCTTTTTGTTTGTTTTCTGCTACCATATAAGCGACGGCAATATGTTTGACATCTACTGGCGCAATTCCCGCCGCGTAACCTTTTACCGGATATTGGCGTACCGGATTAAATTGTTTGTTAATGCGATATATTTTTTGGTCAAAACCACCACTAATGTAGAGGTCGCCATCTAACCCTTGTTTGGCGCTGGGGAAAAGAGATTTGAATGGCAAAGTCTTGATGACTTTGTTACTATTAGTATCGACAATTGAGACTTCTTGGGGGTCTTGCCCGTACCAACCAGTATTGAGAACTACTAACTTCCCTGCATAAGGAACTGCCTCATAAGGAAATCTTCCCACTTGTAATTGAGTACCAGCAGGCGTAATTTTCCAACCATTAGGTAAACGGATTTCTCCCGCTTGTGGTATAGCTTGTTTAACAGTACCGGGATAGGGAGTTTTTTTAGCAAATTCCCACAATTCCCGGTTTAAATCTTCTTCTTCACCGGGTCGATCGGGCGCTAATTCTCGGCTAGCTTGTTTCGGTCGTTGTAACTGTACGATCGCACATAATGCTATAATTGTAGCGATACTAATTCCGGCTAAAGCAATCCATTTGCGTTTCATAATATTTTCCAAAACTAACTATTTTGAAATACCTAAATTATTGTCGCTGCTTAAAATGTGATTAAGAATTTTTTTAATAAAAATTTATCAAGAAACTAATTGCCTTAATTATATTGATGACTTTGGCTTATACCAGTTCGATTATGTCTGGGGAAAAAATCAAAAATAAGGGATTAGTTAAATATGTTGGCCGCCTCAAAGAAAAACGGAGGACACAGCGCCGTCATAGCAGCTTTTATATTGGTATACACGCTTATGTTTGGGTGGAACTCTGATTTTATTGGCTGAACAAACTGCTCAATTGATGTCATTAAGCCCACATAAACGGCCTAATTACCAGCGAGGTCATAGAGCTAAAATGCTTATCCTATCTACCTTTGAGCCATAGTTGTCGCCCCGTCAGGTGTTATTGAATGAATCGATCCAACTGTCGATCTTCCCAAGATGTTGGGTCTTCCAAAGGCTCTAAATGAGTGAAGATATAAGTTCCAGGGAGCGCTCGCACAATTGCCAGTTCGATTTCCTCACAGAGATCGTGTCCCTGCTTGACTGTCCAGGCTCCAGGAACTAACACGTGCAAGGAGACAAAGCGACGTGACCCTGCTACCCTGGTTCTCAAAGCATGAAACTGAACGCCCTGAGAATCGTAACGGGTCAAAATATCCGCGATCGCTTGGCGTTCTGGAAGTGGCATCGCGGTATCCAGTAGCCCCAAAGCTGTCTCACGTAACAATCTCACTCCAGTCCAGACAATATTAACAGCCACAATCAACGCAATCATGGGGTCGAGAATCAACCAATGCGTAATTGGCACCAGAATTAATCCCACTATCACCCCTACCGAAGTCCAAACATCGGTCAGGAGATGATGGGCATCTGCCCTCAATGTGATAGAACGCAAACGCCTACCCGCTCTTAGCATTGCCAAGGCTAGGATACCATTGACAGCAGTAGCAACCAACGATAACCCTAATCCAATGCTCAATTGCTCTAGGGGCTGTGGATGTAGCAACCGTTCCCAAGCGGCAGCAGCAATGCTTGCTGCTGCTACCAGAATCAAGGCACCTTCTACTCCACTAGAAAAATATTCAGCTTTGTAATGCCCGAAAGAATGTTCTTCATCGGGCGGCTTAGCGGCATAGGTCACAGCCCAGGTTGCGACCACTGCTGCCACCAAGTTCACGACAGACTCAGCGGCATCTGACAGTAGACCAACCGAGCCAGTCAGAAAGTAGGCTCCTGCTTTGAGCCCGATCGTCAGCAGTGCAGCCCCGATGGAAAGAATCGTATAGAATCGAGCAGACTTGCTTTTCATAATCTTTTAAGAATCACCGCAATGACGGGATATATGAATCTAAATTAAATATCAAATTCCCAACTTAGTTTGTTGCTGCAAGGAGAGAAGAGCAATTCCTGCCACTGCAAAACCACTGCCAACCAGGAATGCTGATTCTGGACTCACGGTTTGCCATAACCATCCTGCCAAAAAACTTGCAGGTAAAGCGATCGCCAATCCCCAATAGGCGGTGCCCAGACTTTTCAAGGCTTGAAAATTGAGTGGATTTGGACGGGTCAAAGTATGGTAAGGCTGTCGAGGCTCACGTATCCCTACAGCA
This sequence comes from Aerosakkonema sp. BLCC-F183, assembly GCF_041929145.1. Lineage (NCBI taxonomy): Bacteria > Bacillati > Cyanobacteriota > Cyanophyceae > Aerosakkonematales > Aerosakkonemataceae > Aerosakkonema > Aerosakkonema sp. BLCC-F183. Next base: position 76,028 of record NZ_JBHFNU010000049.1, read on the forward strand.
AGACATAACACAGCTAAGATTCCAGGAACTAATGCGACGGTAAAGATGAACCGAAAACTTTGCCCTGCACTCAGAAATCCAAATGCCAATAAAGGGCCTAAAAAAGCACCGATCGTATCGAGAGATTGGCGTAAACCGTAGGCAGCACCTCGATTAGAAGCATCGGTTGAATCCGCAACCAGGGCATCTCTAGGCGCAACCCGAATCCCCTTACCAATGCGATCGCCTACCCGCGCTAACAACACCCACAATGGGCTACTGGCAACGACAAATAGTGGTTTTACTGCGGTAGAAAGCCCGTAGCCAAAGACAGCTAATCCTTTGCGCCGTTGCCAATGGTCACTAATCGCTCCCGAAAATATTTTGAGAATTGATGCAGTTGCTTCTGCTATCCCTTCAATTAAGCCAATCAAGGCAACGTCTGCACTAAGAGTTGAAACCAAGAATAACGGCAGCACCGCATGGATCGTTTCACTACTGATATCGTTGAACAAGCTGGTGAAACCTAAGATCCAAACGTTTCGGGGAATTTTTATCTGTGCTGACATAATGACTGAATACAAAGGGTGCTTTGAGCAGGCAGTCTTGTGTAAGGGTTGGTAACAGTAAAGCATAAACCTCATAAGATATACTAAATCATAACAAAATCTTCTAATACTATGTTATAGTAATTGTCTTACCTGATAACGTTCATAATTCCGTTAACATGAATCCACAGGAGCGCTCGAATACTCCTAGTCTTCACAACCGCCAAAGGTTGAAATGTCATTATTTTTTGTCGTATAGCGGGTTGGCGTTAGCGAGTTTTTATCTAGTTGTAGCGATTAATGTGGCCATTCAAGAACAACATAATTTTCGGACTGGCTGCATCATCAGTTGTTTTAATGGATTGCTAACAATTGCTCTGGTTTCCCCTGCTTTTTTATTGGCAGATTTACTAGGGATAGCGGTGAAAGAATTTGATGTGCGGAATTGGTTTCAAGTGGCACCATATATAGGTTTTACAGCATTATTAGTGTATTTAATAGGAACTGGTTTAGAGAAATTAGGATGCTATCTGATAAATCGTCTTAGACGTTCGTAATAAGTACAATTCGTTAATTAAAACACTTTGTTTGATGGATAGTAATAATTGTCAAACGCTCCGAGATACTTCAATGCCAATTTAGTTAAGCATCCATTTAACAAGTGGAAAACTTAAATAAAATTATCAAATTAAATAGTTTGACAAACAGTTTCGATCATTTGTCTTAACCAAGAATTAGCAATGTCTTTATCGACTAGCTTACTCCACAGTAATGAAACAGTCCAAGGCTCTATTTCTAAGGGGATTTCAAACATCTTTAAAGGACATAAAGAGATAAAAGTTTTAGCTAAACGAGAAGGAATTGCTGCAATTAGATCGCTTTTTGATACAATCTCTGGTATTGCTAAAGCATGGGAAATTGTCAATGCCACGCGCCTTTGGAGATGGTAACGAGCTAATAACTTATCGATTTCTCCCGTTGCATCCCGTCGCATTGTGAACAACGCATGAGGCAAACTGGCAAAGGTTTCTCTTGACATAGAGCCATCTATTAATGCCGGATGTCCTTGGCGGGCAATTCCGATGAATCGCTCTTGAAACAAAGGTTTGAGTAATGTTTGCTGAGGTGGATTGGGAAACACTCCTAACGCTACATCAAGAATCCCCTGCTCTAACATTTCTTTAACATTATCTTTTTCAAATCCCATCAGTCGCAAGTTAATTCCTGGGGCTGTTTGTTGACAAATTTCCCATAGCTTTGGTACCACTACATAGCTCACGGAGTCCGAACTGCCGATCGCAAAACTGCGTTGAGAAGAAACCGGGTTAAAACCGAGATTAAATTCGATAGTTTGGCGAATTTGTTGCAATGCTGTCAAAATACCGGGAGCCAGAGCCTTACATTTGCTCGTTGGTTCCATTTTCGCACCAATGCGGATAAATAGCTCATCCTCAAATAGCGATCGCAACCTTCCCAGCGCTGCACTCATAGCAGGTTGTCCCAAGTATAACCTTTGGGCGGCAGCTGTGACGCTGCGTTCCTCAAACAAAGCCTCGAACGCCACCAGTAAATTTAGGTCGATCGTCCCTAAGTTTATTGATTTCATTGATAGTGAGTATAGTTATAATCGATTTGATTAATTCATTCTAGCCTGTTACATTGCCAGTAATAGCAACTTCGTTCCTTAGTTTGAGGCTGGTAACGGCATGAAAAAATTGCTGGCAATTGTCGGTATGGGTGAGGGGAATGGACTGGCAATAGCACGTCGCTTTGCTAAAGAAGGCTATGCGATCGCCATGCTAGCTCGCAATGAAACTAAATTAAACGAATTTAAAAACAGCTTGCAAACAGAAGGGTATGAAGCACATTATTTCACTGCCGATGCGGGTAACGAGGATTCGTTAAAATCTGCTTTTGCCTCCGTGAAAAATATAGGAAATCCAGAAGTTCTTATTTACAATGCAGCCGTGCCAAAAATGGTAAATGTTCTGAATGAAACTTTTGAGAGTTTAATCAATGATTTCCAAGTAAACGTAGCAGGAGCATTAGTTGCCGTACAGTCAGTTTTACCCGGAATGCGACAGCAAGGAAAAGGAACTATTCTCCTGACGGGGGGCGGATTCGCTTTATATCCCAGTCCAGATTTTGCCTCCCTATCTATTGGGAAAGCAGGTATTCGCAATTTAGCCAAAATATTAAGCGATGCCTTGAAAAACGAAGGCATTCGAGTGGGGACAATTACTATTTGCGGTGTAGTTAACCCAAGCGATCCTAAATACAACCCAGAAAGCATTGCAGAAAACTACTGGGAATTTCACACTACTCCTGAATCATCAGCAGAAATTGTCTATTAAATCACACAAAATTAACTGTAGAAATCGCCACATGACTAAGATTTTAATTGTTACCACCAGCCACGATCGCTTCGTCGCTTATGGCTGACTTGCGATCGTTACTTCAAACCGTCACTCAAGCTAAAGATGAAACCCAACTGGCATTTATACTCAAGCCAGGGAGTATTTCGCCGCCAAACGAGCGGGATTGTTTTTCTTCGACGCGCTGACCGCTAAAATACGAGAACCCAATCTGCTTCCAGTCGATCTCATTGGCGTTAGAAGTTTATTAAAGACTATGAATGGCCTTACCTTCAACACTGAATACCACGTCACGGCTGTAATTACTCATCTCGTCAAACTAGGACGCTCCTCGGGATACGAGGAATGGATCGAAGGAATTATTCCAGTTGCGAAAACATTTAAAGGACATCTGGGAGTCAATATCTTACGACCCCAGAAGGGAGTACATCAGGAGTACATCATCGTGCTTCACTTCGATCGTCACGAAAACCTAAAAGCTTGGTTAGAGTCAGATGTACGTCGAGAATGGATCGAGCGTGTCAAACCTTTGATTCAAGAATCGGAGAATATACAAGTTATGACGGGGTTAGAAACTTGGTTTGAACTGCCTCGCCGACCTCAAAAATCTCCGCCCAAGCGTTACAAGATGGCGTTGCTCTCTTGGTTAGCAGTATTTTTTACGTTATCTACTGTCAGATATGTTTTGAAACCGTTGCTTGTACCCGTACCTGAGTTATTAGCGCAAGTCATCATCATTGGAATAGTCGTCTGGATAATGACTTACATCGTGATGCCCCAGATAACTCGACTGTTTTACAAATGGCTTTATCCGAACGCTCAGTAAAATCTATGAGTATTTGGTGCAGATATAGCAAGTCTAAGTGAGTTGTACAATGCAGAAAGTCGCTGATTTAGTTGGAAAAGCCAAACTTTTGAGTTAGAAATCGTGTCAAGTGAGTTGTGTTGGTAATTGCGCGAGCGTGCGCTAAAAAGGAGCTGGATCGTCTAAACCAAGCGATAAAATTAATGAACCTTGAATAGCACTCAACCCAAACGGTAAAACTGTTGTCACTAGGGAAGTAAATTACTACCCAAGGTGTTGAGTGCGAAGGAAAGGAAAAGACGTATTCCTGGACAAATGAAATTACCTTGGGACGAATGGGAAGCAACTGATTCGGAAATTCGCCAGGTGGCGGAAAAGTTTGTGATGGCTAATTGCTATGACCCGAAAGTAGCTGCACAGTTTTTTTATGATTCTTAGTTTGTACTGGTCTGTTAACCTGGCCATTCTGTCTTTAGAAGAACAGACCCAAGTGACAGACGGTGCCTGGTATCGAATTGGGGAAAAACCGATGATTTCGTGAAAATTAGTACCAAAATTAAGCTAGACACGAGAGAAGAAACGGTAACCCGTAACCCCGGACCATCGGAAGACCCCCCCCTCTCCACAAGCCACCAGCCACCATCCAGCCCGTAACGCGGTGGGCGGGCGGCGTGGCACAGCGGGCGGGCAAGTGGCCGAATGGAGCATCGTCAAATGGAGCATCGTCGTTAAACGTAAGTTCTCCCCATCTCCATCCTACTTTATCACCAAACTTCTCATATATTTCACTATCAGCATCTGGATGTCCGCCCACACTTTCCCAGATTTGCTTTTGAATGCTGAATCCAAAACGTCCTTGACTGTTATCAATCCAAAGTTGATCAATCTGTCTGAGGGTTTCACAGGGAAAATTTTTGCATACCTCGTACCAATATGTATAGCCTTCTTGCACCATCACTTGATAAAAAATCCAGGCAGTTTCCTCGTCAGCTTTTCTCCATTCTTGTTGACTTAAATAATCCTCTAATTGACGGCAAAGATTCTCTGTTGATAACTCATCTTTCAGTTGTCTCACTTCTGATTCTAAGGCTCGATCTGCCTCATGATTTTCAACTGCCAACATATCATAGAATCCCTGTCTGAATCGTTCTGTATTTTCGCGATCGCCAAACAATAACCGAAAAATCTCCTGCCACTTTTCCTCACTTCTATTTTCTTCATTTCCCCATAACTGATGTAATATTTTATGAGCATTATTATACAAAGAATAAACTGCTGGTGCTTCAGGAAGTCGGCTCTGGGGAATTATATGAGGTAAAATTCGAGAGACGCGAAAGACTTGATTTTCTTCTTGAACGTCAGGACTGATTTCAATGAGTCCTAGTTCTCGTGCCCGTTGTAATTGCTTTTGGTAATTAGGACGAGAATTAGAAACTCTTTCTAAAGCCGTCATTGGTACAGGAATTTCATAGATTAAGCAATGACTGAGAACCCGTTGTAAAGGCTCATCAATAAGCTGATACAGGTCTGGCCAAATAATTTTTTCTTTCCACTCTTCGGGACTTTGTTCTAGTCTTGTTAATTTAGCTGCTGCATCTGGTTTACCTAAAACTTCATCATTGAGATATTCCAGTAAGCGCGGATTGCCATCAGCTAAGGCTTTGGCTCTTTCAATGATTTGCGGCTCAATATTCTCACAATTAAAAGTCTTTAAACGATTGAGTTTCTTCTTTAAATCTGATTTGCGAAAAGCTTCTAAAGGCTGTTTATAGAAATAGTCTAATAAATCAGATTCAAAGTCATAGCGACAGGTAATAACAATCCGGTGGTTAGTGTAAGTTTCTTGAATTGCCCACACTAAAGCACTCAGCACTTGAGCAGCTTCCGGTTTGAGAACATATCTTCCTTGACGAGCCTCTAAATTCCATTCAAAGTCATCAAACACTAACAAAAAGGGCTTTTCACTCAGTTCACTAAATAGATTAGCCAGTTTATATTTCAGTTCTTCATGGCTATCTAACAGTTCTTGGCGGAGTTCCCGGAACTCTGGTTTGACTAATTTATCAGCTAACTTATTGACGATACCGGATTCATCAATTTGTCGCCACCCTATAACTTTTTCAAACTCAGATAAGCGGTCGCATAACCGGGCTGCAATGGTACTTTTTCCTAATCCGCCCATGCCATGAATTAAAACACCAATTTGTTCGGTGTTCGTCTTCAGGACTCGCAAGCAGTTTTGTAACTGACGACGACGACCAACAAACGTCTCGCGGGTAGCAACTCTGAGTTTCTTCTCCGGGTCTAAAAACTCTTGAACAACAGAACGACGAGGTACGGGTTTGGGTCCGCGCCTCACCAAAGCGCCTGGAATTGTTTCAGCGACATACAAACGCAATAAATGCCAATCTCGCACTTGTTTATCTTGCAATCGCATTCTTAACAGTGCTTGATAGGTGCAAGATAGTGCTTCTGTCACCGTCTTCCCGGCTGATAGTTCCTGATAGAGAATCCCCGCAGCTTTGGCTGCATCTGTATCTAAAACTTTTTCACCCCATCCTAAAACGGCAGTTGCCCCTTGTTTCAACAATTCTTCTGCCATTGATGGGATTGTGCCTTCATTTGTTAAGTACCCCGTCCGGCAACCTGAAAGAAAAATTAATTGAGGATATTGAAATTGTAATTCCGTCGCGATATCTGCGGCACTACTATATTTTGCCTCTCCAAATTCTGTCTCGGTAATAAAGTAGGCTTTTTCACCGCAAATTGTGGCATGACCCGTGATATGAACGATATCAAAGTAATTTTTTTCGTAATCTTCTACTAAATAACCTAATTCTTTAAGGCAACCACTTTCCTCAACAATTAAGCATAGAGGTTGGCGCTTCGTTGCTTCTAAAATTTGGGCTTCTTCTGCTTCAAAATCTAATTCGGGTTGAATTCCTAATGGAGAAGTTGCCATAAATAGAACATTCAAGGCTCTATTTGCTGGCTGTTCCTTTAGAGTCAGTTGTCTGTGGTTCTCATCCTTGACCCACCGAATCGGAACAATACCTGGTTTGCGTTCTACCAAAAAGCCTTTCCCATCATGGAGGATTTCCCAAGGCAAATGAGCCAGCCCTTCAGATGCAGCAATGGCTAATATAATTCCTTCCCGTTTATGTTGGTTAATGGCATTTTGAAGAATGCGATCTGTCCCATCTAACCAGTTATAAAGTAACTGACCTGTTTTGGTATAGTCTTCAGGAAGTAGGGTATAGTAATCAGTTTCTGACCGTTCAATCAAGTCAGCAATTTGTGTTAGAGGCAGTTGGCAGTACTGGTAATTGTTGGGGTTATCCCAGAAGTAACGGAACTCAGCATACTTATTCCCAATAAGTTTTAGGTCAATGTGGAGAATTTCCATTGCTGCCTACTCTAATTTTTTAAAATTTCCTGAATCTGCTCTACCGTCGCATCTTTGAGCAACAGCCGCTTACCACTGGGAGAAACAATCAGAACTTTTTCAATTTTTGGCTCAGTAGAACCTGACAATGATTTCTGATACTTCTGAGACCATTTGTAAAGTTTTTCAGAAATCGTGATGGTGCCGCCGATGATACCAACAATGGTGGCAATCGTAGCGAGGGTGCCTTCTTTTTCGGTTTCATCTATAATTTCATAGCTGCCTTGCAGTCCTTCAATTGCCAACAGTTCTCCTGTGGCTTTGACTGCATCTCGTCCTTGGATTTCAATTTGCATCTCGTTATACTCCTAAAAAGCTATCAGTCGGAATGATGGGGAATCCTGACGGCAATTTGAGATTGAGTCATAATCCGGAATATTCCGATATTGCCAAAACTAAATTTTGCATGGCGATATTTAGTAAATTCTTCAGTTTTTCTTCCCATCAGGATGAAATGGGAAAATTTTGTGCTGGAGAGTAGACACCAGTTTGCATTTACTCCGTTCCCGCCAGAAGATTTTGTATTTCTGGCGGGAACGGAGTAACTCTTTCAAGCTTAGTCATCAAAGAAACTGAACCACTTGGTATCGGCAAATTCGCGTTTGAGTTCCGTATAATTGGCAACTATCTGTGCCAATGCTGGGGTTGCCCGCTTCTTAGTTCCAGGTTCAAGATTTACTGGTGTAAGATTAAGAAACGATTGAATGCGGCCCATAGTCTCTGTGTAGCGATCGCACAAATCCTCATAAGTAACAGTTATCAGCGGGTGGTCAGAGAATCTCGCATCAAACTCGGCAATCTTAGCCTCCTGCTTCTGGAAGTCCCGGATCAGTAGATCCTTGTCAAAGTGGAGTGATGCTGGCGGATTCCCTTCCAGATCCTGATTCTTCATCAACTGAACAGAGAGATAACGACGCAAGAGATTTTGGCGACGGAGACTGATCGCAGCTAGATGCTTGTCCTGTTCAAGAAGCGACCAAAGATCCGGCCAGTTACCGAACCTTGCCCCACAACGGTGTAATAGAAAACCGACGCAAGAGTGCATCATATTTTGTGGAGTGAAGATATAGTTAGCAAGAATCTCGGCAGCTGGAGTATCAGGCGTAAAGTCATACTTGCTCTCGGTATAGTCTGGATTGAACATCTCAGTCATACATACGACTTGAGGATGATTGTCTAGACTCGTCCGCAGCATATGCGTCCCTGACCTCGGAGAACTCAAAACAAAATAACGCTTGGTTTCTGCCATTGAATTAATGATTAATTGATGAACAACTAGATAATTTTTAATTACGAATTACGAATTATTTACTCACATCCATTTTGTTCGCAAAGCTTGTCCAAAATCTTTGATTGCTTCCATATATTGCGATCCATACCTTTTGGTTGGCTCGATATGGCTATTTTCATGGTATTCATTAAAAGTAGATACAAGCACCAGTTGTGGCATCACAGATTGACGAAGCACAAACTCTGTCATGCTATGGAGAGTTTTTCCCTGATTTCGGTCAACACAACGAAATCGATTGTTGCTCCTGCGAATATCGGTTAGATGGCGATCGTCATAGCCTGGGCTGACTGTTACCGTGCGAATTCCCTTGTTGCTACAATCCGATCGCCGATATGCCTGTGCCCAAACACTCTGCCAATTCTCAGAAGATGCTACTTCCAGAGGTGAAAAAAGTGCCCACGAATCAAATAGCCCAAAGGTCAGATACAACGATTCTGTATCTGAAGGTAGCCTCAAACTACAAGCGATTCGCAAGAATCCATCAGTCGCCGCTTTCAGATTGTCAATCTCAGTTCGTTGTCCGTCCCAAACGCTAGTCCAAAATAAGAACATTACTGGTTGGGATTTAAACTTGAAATAGTTGGGTGAGTTTGACAGATCTCTGATGGTAGCGATCGCCCGCTCTAATCCATCATCGGAAGGCTCGTAGGGACACAGTTGAATTGCAATACGGATTTGGGATCTGGTTAGTTCCGCAACATGAAACATCCGAATCAGTCCAGCCAACTCATGCTCATTCACACCGTTTGAATCAATATGCAGGTTGGCAACCAGAAAGTCTATGCCATGTCGCTCCATCAATTCAAAATGATATTTCAGGGCATCACCATCTAGCGACGAATAAAACCCGATTTCGGGCATATCATCAACCGCTCCGAATTCCAAATTGTCGTTCCAATGAAGATTGCCAGATCCATCTCCATACCAGCAATAATATTGGACTCCCAGCAGCGGACAAAATGCCGCAGTTTCATCATCCCCCTGCTTGTATTCCTGTGGATAAGTATTAAACGTGGACTCAATAATTTTAATTAGCTGATTCGCCGAGTTGTTCCAGCTATATTGCTGGGCTTTTCTCCAACCAGCTTCACCCATCGCTCTAGCTAAATCAATGTCACGCGCCAGCAGGTTCATCCGATCGGCCAGTTTTTGAGGACGCGGCGACACCAGTAGGGCACATTGAGGGTCAACAACCTCTGTATATCCTCCCTCATTGACTGCAATCAAGGGACGGCCATGAGCCAATGCTTCTAGAGGAACAATGCCGAACGGTTCGCGTGCTGCCGCGAAAACAACAGCACGACAAGCATTGTACTCTGCTTCCAACTCTGCTTTTGACAGTCCGTGCTTGAAACAAACGCGATCGCTGATACCAAGGGACACAGCTATTCGTTCAAGTTTCTCACGTTCAGGGCCATCTCCGACAATCACCAGCCTTGCATCCGGTATCATCGCCAGTGCCTCAATAATCATCTTCACTCGTTTATGTGGCCAGAGTTGACCAACGGTGAGGAACTGGACATTCGGCGAAAGCTCAACGATCTGGTTGGCACATACAACGCCTGGGTAAACTACGTCTGCAACGATTCGTCCATAAACCTGTGACAAATACTGAGCAACATAGTGACTGTTCGCAACTATGCGGTCTGGATTGCCCAGCTTGTCAAACATTCCCAGCGCGTTCATGGTTGCTTCGTAAACCCGCGATGGAACATCATCGTAGGTGAACTTCGGGTAAACGTGAACCTTCCACACATCAGATGTAATCGAGTCATTGGGAAGCTGACTGAGCCGCAGATCTTCCAGCATACGGGGGGGTTCGTGCGGATACCACACCATCGGGTGTCGGTCAATCAGATGACAAGGCCAAAGATGAGTATGGTAAATGTCATGTGTACCGATTTCCTGTTGCCACAGTTTGGGCAGCAAGGTGCCGTTCAAGAAGAACGCATGATCCCCTTGAAAGTAAGGTGAAAGTTGCACAAATTTGAAGCGAGTCTCTGGGCAGAACTCGCGCACGACCCGATCGTTGATGGACGTGGCATAAAGTGTAATGCGATGGTGGTGTTGCCAATGAGCGAGGCACTCGATGACAACTCGTTCGGCACCTCCATACTTGACGAGTTCGGGAATGATGATTGCGAGATCGAGGGGGTGTTCCATAAAGCGGGCAAATAACTAAAATTTAGACTGACTGCGCCTTAGAGTGCATACAATTACCCATCATTTTGGTAGCATTTTAAACCCAGGTTCAATTGCTACTGTGTATCATTTAAGTCACTTGGGTACGGTGTTCGGCTCATAGTGTAATGAACTACCGCAACCTAAGAGGATTGCGGTTTCTGTCGCTTCCAGAGCCAAACTTGCCCCCATCCGCCAGTAGCCTGTGGTGTAGAAGTAGAGGTTTGGCATCCACGATTAAATGCGCTGGTTCCCAACGCATACGACACCATCACTTGTGATGCAGCTACGTCTCTGTCGCACTGGTAGCCACACTCCGAACATTGATGAATACGTTCGGACAAATCTTTCTTTTTCTGATAATGACAATTAGGACAAGTTTGAGAAGGCTTAACTTTTTTAGTCGGAACTTTAACTAAAAAACCATCAACTTCTTGCAATTTATACTCGATTGCCGAAGTTAACATTCCAATTCCCACATCCAGCATTGAACGGTTAAGTCCAGTTTTTTGCTGTTTACGTTTATTCCCCTTCTTGGCTTTTTTGGTCATCCCTTTTAAATTGAGTTCTTCCGTCGCTACCATGCTATGACAACTAACAATCTGTGCAGCAACTTTATGAACCCAATCCCGCCTTTGATTGGCCACCTTGGTATGTAATTTGCTTACCTTTTTAGCCGCTTTTTTCCATCGCTTTGAAGCCTTAACTTTCTTCTTAAAGTTGGGCGCTCTCCTCCGAGATTTCTGTTTGGAAACTTGGCGGATTTTCTCAATAGTTTTAGCTAAGAACTTCGGATTTTCAATTGTTTTGCCATCGCTCATAGCTACGGCATGATAGACCCCGAAATCCAACCCAATTGCACCATTCCCAGTTTCTCTAACTGGTGTGCATTCTACTGTTATAGATGCGTACCATTTACCGTGGCGATAAACTATTGTGCAAGTAGTTGGGGTTCCCCAGGTTCTTGTTTTTCCACGCATCTGAATTGACAGTTTTAAATCAGTCAATTCTAGATAGCCATTATCACCAGTGGTATGGATTTTCCAGCCAGCTTTATCGGGGTAACTCCATCCAGAATAATGCCTGATTGACTTAAACTTTGGCCTACCGCGTAGTCCTTTAAAGAAGGACTGGTAGGCTAGATCGACGCGCTTTAACGTTGCCTGTAAAGTGTGTGAACCGAGTTGCTTGTATTCAGGCCATACTTCTTTAAAAGCAGGAAGAGAGTTTTGTTGCTCAAGGTAATTAACCGAGTGACCAAACTTTTCGTATTGGGTTTTACGATTAGCTATTGCCGCATTGTATAAATCTTTATGCAGCTTTCTTGCATAAAATAATTTCTTTAATGCTATTGGCTTTGGGTATAGCCTAAATGTCGCTCGTCTAATCACAACATCACCCCCCTTTGCTATATTGAGCTTAACATCAGATATAGGTAATGTCAATGACTGCGAGAAAGGGAGCTCATTCGGTTTTCTCCAAACAAGCTGCATTTGGTGTTTGTCACTAAATACAGACGCCAAATTTTCACCGCTCAAATCCGGGGATAGGATGAGCGAGATATTTGCTCATGTCTGCATAAAAACTAAGTGCAGACTAATTGAGTTTAATGGAGAGCTAGACCATGTGCATTTGTTGGTTGATTTCCACCCAGATAACAATATATCAGCGTTTACAGTCAGCCTTAAAAGTGCATCAAGTCGCATCATCAGAAATGAGTTTAGCGAAGATCTAGCTAAGTTTTACCGCCAGCCAGTTCTTTGGTCTAGCTCCTATTATGTAGCTTCGACTGGCGGCGCTCCACTTGAGAAAGTCAAAGAGTACATCAAGTCTGGTGGATTCCCCTCAAAATTGATTGTAATTTTAAGTGGCATCGAGCCACTTAAAATTACCGCTATCCTTCCCCACCTTGTAAGAAGGTGGGGACTGCCGCGATTCGTTCACGTTTTCTGCTTTTTGAGTTGATTATCTTTTTTAATGCGAATCACTCTTGATCGCCTTTAGATTTTCTTTAGAAACACCCTGGCTACAAATACAAAGTTTTTTCTGGTTCTTCCGTAGTTAGTGTGCTTAGGTGACCCTAAACAGCATTACCAGAATTATCTTTCATCCAATGTTTCCAGCATAGCAGACAAAGCTTGGGTAAAAACTGCTACATCTGCTTCAGTTAAGTGACGACCGAAGTAGCGAGCAATACTGCGAGCATAAATCGTCCACATTTTTTGCTGCATGGACAATCCGGCTTCCGTTAATACAGCAAATGCACCTCGCCGATCGTCCGCACAAGCTTCCCGTCGAATCAGTCCGGCTGTTTCCAGGCGATCGACTAACCGCGTTACATTGGTGCGGTTAACCAGCAATACTTGCGCCAATTCACTCAAACGCAACCGTCGATCGGGAGCCTGCTTTAGCGCTACTAACACATCGTACCACTCAAAAGTCGGCAGTCCAGCCTGCCGAAAATCTTGCTCTACCCGCTCCAACAAGCGAGTATGAACCGTCAAAAATAGCCGCCATAGAGAGTTTCGAGCCGGATCGAGTTGAGCCATTCATTTGCCAAAATAATTTCTTTTGTAATTATTGCATTTGTAACTAAATTGGTGTTATAACCAGATTAGTTACAAATGTAATCATCTCAGAAGTAACTAAGTTGCCAGATTTCTCGATAGTGGCGGCAATTCTGGCGTGGCTATGGTTCGGTCAAACCTTAACACTACTGCAAATTGTAGGTGACGTTCTGATTATTGTCGCTGTTACTACCCTGCAACTGAAAGGGACTCTACTTTCTGAGGATTTACACATCGAACAACACTCAAGGAGTTAAATAGTGTCTATTCCAGAGTTAGAACTTGTTAGTCATCATCTGTGTCCTTATGTTCAACGAGCAGTAATTACGTTATTAGAGAAAGATATTCCTCACCAACGCACTTACATCGATCTATCAAATAAACCAGATTGGTTTTGTCAAATTTCTCCACTAGGCAAAGTTCCTTTGTTGAAAGTCGGTGATGAGGTTTTGTTTGAATCCGCCGTTATTTGCGAGTATTTGGATGAAATTACGCCCGGTTCGCTCCATCCAACCGATCCGCTGAATAAAGCGAAACATCGCGCTTGGATTGAATTTGGTTCCAGCATTCTGAATGCGATCGCGGGATTTTATAATGCTGCAACAGCGGAAAGTTTCGAGCAAAAGCGTCTCGAACTGATAGATAAATTTGCGTGGATCGACCATCACTGGCAAGGGAGTCGCTATTTTGCAGGTGATGAATTTTCATTAGTTGATGCCGTCTATGGACCAATCTTCCGTTACTTTGATGTGTTTGACGCGCTCGCCGATTTCGAGGTGTTTGCAAACACACCCAATGTTCGAGCTTGGCGACAAGCTTTGCACGTTCGTCCTTCCATTCAACAAGCAGTCAGTAAAGATTATCCGCAACAATTACTGACGTTTTTGAAGCAGCGGAGTTCTTACTTGTCTACGCTAGTGGATGCCGAAACTGCTCAGATACCCCTCAGCTTTGTTTAAAATAAATTTGAAGAAACAGTTCGTCTAATTGCATTTAATCAAGACGAACTGAATCGATTTATAGCTGAAAGTCTTTTTAAATCCAGATAAATTTCAAGAGTGCTTCTTGAATTGGATTCAATCTATTAGTAAACTAACCCAAGGGGAAGTGATAGCTATTGACGGCAAAACATTACGTCATTCTTACGATACTGCCAGTAATACTGCGGCAATCCACATGATAAACGCTTGGGCTACCAGAAATCGATTGGTATTAGGCTAAAAAAAAAGTCAATGCCAAGTCTAACGAGATTACAGCCATTCCAGAATTACTAAAAGTTTTATCCTACAGGGTAAAAAAATATCACTAAACAAATTGTAGAACAAGGAGGAGATTAGTTTTTAGTAAAAAAGAGAACGCGATCGCTTCACTTTTTGGTAAGAGAATTGACAAACATCTGCAAACCATGACAGTCTACCCCAGCCCTTTCTGGGACTTCTTCATGGAGCATACCAGACCCCGCCTGAGTCCAATGCAAGTCCCCCGGTGCAATGCGAGAGCGATCGCCCAAACTGTCGCGATTGATAAAAGCCCCTTCTGAATCTTCAAACATATAAGTGACTGCAGAAAATCCCGCGTGGGGATGGGGCTTAAAGGTCGGTTGCGACATATGAAAATCAACCAGATTCAAGAACGGATCGAGCGAAACCCCCAGTTGATCGTGCAAGTTATAGTCAGAAAACCCATTTCTATGGGACTGCTCAGTCAATCGGGCTGTGCTTTTGATACCTCGAAATTACATGGGTCTAATTTATGGATAAAAGGACTGACTAACGAATTGAGATACAGCGGAAACCGCTGTAATGAGGTACTGGCATTTTCCTTACAATTTAGCACACTAAGTACGGGAGAACCAAAATTTCCGGAAGTTAGGAATAGATGAAATTAGTTTAGTCAAAGGACAAGGCAAGTTTATCGTAGTCTTAGTGTACTAACAGATTCGATATCTCTCCGGCTGAAATTACTATCCCTTGGGACTGGAGCAATTTGAGTATGAGCAAGTTCTAATTTTGCACACTAAGTACGGAAGAACCGTACTTCTATTGAAATGGCGAAGAAATGATGCGGTTGAAGGAGTCAATCAATTCTCAAATGTGCGAAGCACTTCAGGTAAAAGAGTAATTAGGACTTATCCAGGCGAAGCGACTGTATAAGTCCTAATTGCTTAAGTTAAAAACTGAAAAATCGGCCTAATTCACCTTAATATTAGGACAATGCGCTCGTTACAGCCCGACCCTCAGCCATACCGCGTTTGAGAAAATGTTCCAAACCGCTGTGGAAAATACCTGACCTGACAGCCACCGCTACATCTGAATTTTGAGCCAGATAAGAAGTATTATCAAACAAGATACTGGGGTCGCGGCTTTCCGATAAACCAAACCAAACAAAGTGTTCAAAAGCATTGCGGAAAACTCCTCGACTAACCGCTTCAGCAACATCCTGATTTTTGGCTAAATAGAAAGTGGGATCGAAGGTTTCTGAGATAACATTAAACAGAGTAAATGGGTTGCGACCTTCAGACATACCAAATCGAACTAGGTGTTCGATTCCACTCCCTAAACTGCCACGGCGTACTGCCTCTGCCACATCAGAATTTTGGGATAGATAGAAAGTTTGCAACCTGGTATACTCAGAAGTTCCTTCGCGATTTTCAGCCATTCCATACTTGACAAAATGTTCAAAACCGCTGTGGAAAAAGCCTTGGCCAACAGCCGCAGCTACATCGCTATTTTTATTTAGATAGTCAGTCGCAAACATGGCACTGGGATTGCGGCCTTCAGCCCAACCAAATTGCCTGAAATGTGCTAAAGCATCGGGGAATAATTTATTGGCGATCGCATCTGCAACATCTTTATATTGTTGGAGATAAAAGTCGCTATCAAACAGGAGAGTAGAGTCAAACTTAGGTAAGCGGTTAATAATTGGAACAGCAGTCACACCCGGAATTGTAGCTGTTTGAATTTGGGTATCCAAAGCTGCACCAGTATTTTCAGCGATTACCTCATTTATTGATTTAGCCCCAGATGCAGATGCTTTGAAATCTAAAGTTATCTCACCCAGCGCTAACTTTTGCACGCGGGCAATTTGTTGGTGAATTGACTCAGGCGCGGTATTGGCAGCAATCTTATCGATGCGTTGATTTACCTGTGCCATTACGTTAGCGGCAGATGCAATAAATTCAGCGTTTACAGCCGGGTTAAAAGCGGGGGAAAATTTTTGTGCTTTACTGACAGACTCTTCAATAATTACCGCCAATTGTTCGGGATTGCTGAAATCTAGGATAACACCAGATTCAATTTGATTGACGATCGCACCCACAATACCCTGTACAATCTCATTCTTAGCAGTGACAGTATTTTGGGGTAATCCCAAAGCACCATCGATTAAACCCTTAGTTTGAGTGATAAAGTTTTGCACCTTCACCATTGCTGCCAAGACTTCCACGCCACCAGGTTCGTTATCATTAATAGCAGCGATCGGATCTAAACTGGTAAGATTGACATCAGATGGCAGAGAGAGCGCTGCTTTTACTTGGGATTCTGCTTCATCGGGGTTCATCCCGCGATCGATCGATTCTGCTACCAGACTGGTTAATAAAGTTACCACACTGGCATAAGATGGGGCGCTGAGAGGAGTTTCCAAAGGCAATCCAGTAGCAGTATCAGTACCGCCGTAAGCCACAAACTTACCTTCTTCTGGGTCGAATTGACCGTTATTATTAGTATCGAAATCAGGAGAAATATCTAGGTGATAAGCACCTGAATTATCAGTAGTTGTCGATGGTTCATTGTCATCGATTACACCATTTTTGTTGGCATCAAAGAAGATGGTAGAACCAGCAATGTAACCATCTATCGCCCAGCCGCTACCGTCTTTGTACATCAAAAAGTCTTGGTTTCTACTGGCACCCCAAGAGTCTGTAGCAGTTAACTTCACATCGAAGGATTGCCAATTGCTTGGAGGAGTAGAAACCTGAGTGAAGGTGATGCTATTGTTGTTGGAGTTAAAGGAAAATTGCAACCAATTGGGTAAAGGTTCCCCGTTGCTCTTAGTTGCTGTGTAAGTTAAGCGATCGCCATCAGGGTCAGTGTATACATTAGAGATAGTTACTGCTCCATTCGTAGGATAACGGAACGAATCATGCAGATGAATTATCTCTTGCGGTGGATTGTTGAACGGTTCGTTATCCGCAATGGTAACTGTGCCACTGTTAGCGTTACCTATTGTGTAAGCGCTATTAGCAGCTAAGGTAAGAATTGCGGTTTCATTACCTTCTCGCAAAGTATCATCGATAACGTTAATAGGTAAGTTGACACTACTTTGACCTACTGGAATGACGATATTGCCGGGAAGATTGTTGTAATCAGTGCCTTTGGTAGCAGTTCCTCCAGTGGTGTAGTTAACTGTCAGGGAATTAGTGGTACTACCAGTACGAGAAATGGTAAATTGTCCGGGATTAGGTGTTTGTCCGTTAACTACTTCCGCAGCATTGGCATCTGTAGCACTGATAGTGACGACGCTGGGTGGATTTGAGGTAATTAAAGTGTAGTTACCTGTATCGCCGCTATAGAAACTGGTAACTCGCACTAGATAATTGATACCAGGTTGTACGGTGAGAGAGAGTTGGGAGTTGCGACCTCCGCCACTGTCATCATCAGAAGTAATTTCCCGACCCGTATCTGCATTTATCACTTGCAGGTAAGTATCAAATGAAGAAGCATAAGCATTAAGGTTGATTTGAATCGTCTGTCCGGGAGTCACCCCAACCAAACGATAATCATCCTTATAGCTACCAGAACGGGTGGGGTTATTGGGGTCGGTGGGACTCAATGTCGCATTAATAGTTTGAGTGCCACCAATTGTAGGAATGTTAATTGCGGGTTCATTGTCAGCAATAGTAACAGTGGCACTATTACTATTACCGAGATTATAAGCACTATTGCCAATTAAGGTAAGCGACACTATTTCGTTGCCTTCTGCCTGGTTATCGTCGATAACATTAATAGGCAAGTTAGCGCTGCTAGCACCTGCTGGGATGGTAATGCTACTGGCGAGAGAATTGTAATCTTGACCGTTGCTGGCAGTTCCGCCAATTGTATAGTTAACTGTCAGCGAGTTAGCAGTGTTACCTGTACGAGAAATGGTAAATTGTCCTGAGTTAGGAGTTTGTCCGCTAACTACTTCGGCAGCGTTAACTACTTCGGCAGCATTGGCATTTGGGTAACTGTTAGTAGTGATGCTAACCGTGGATGGCGTTGCGTTGACGGCAGTAAAACTTCCTTCTGTGGCAAAAGGTGAACCCGCCCAAGCACTATCAATCCCTTGCACACTCCAGTAATAAGTTTGTCCCGGAGTTAAATTGTTTAGCTGCCAACTGGTTTTCATGTTGGTATTGCCCAGTTGCGGTACTTGCCGATAACCCGTGTTGAGAGACATCGGGGCAAAAACATCGTTACCACCTGGAGTAGTGCCGACTCGCAGGTTATAGCCTAAACCAGTAGTGGGAGTTTGAGCATCAGTCGCTGGATTCCAGTTTAAGGTGACTGCTGTGCCAGAAGTTGTAGCTGATAGCCCTGTGGGTGTAGTGGGTGGAGTGTTGGCAGTCAGGACGTTGTTGCGGTACACTTTGCTGATGTAATCTGAACCAGTGCTGCCCGTAAGTAGGATATCCAATTTGCCATCATTGTCGTAATCTCCCCAGGCAGCGGAACCCCCAGCAACACCAGTCAGTCCGGCATTGATATCGGTAAAGCCACTGCCCGTGTTGCGGTATACTTTGCTGATGAAACGTAAACCAGTGTCAATCTGGCCTGTGAGTAGGATATCTAATTTGCCATCATTGTCGTAATCTCCCCAAGCAGCGGAACTGCCGACAACACCAGTCAGTCCGGCATTGATGTCGGTAAAGCCATTCCCCGTGTTGCGGTACACTTTGCTGATGAAACCTGAACCATTGCCCGTGAGTAGGATATCCAATTTGCCATCATTGTCGTAATCTCCCCAGGCGACGGAACTGTCGTAAACACCAGTCAACCCAGCATTGATGTCGGTAAAGCCACTGCCTGTGTTGCGGTACACTTTGCTGATGGGACTTGAACCACTCCCGCCCGTAAGTAGAATATCCAATTTGCCATCATTGTCGTAATCTCCCCAGGCAACCGAACTGGCGAAAACACCAGTCAGTCCGGCATTGATGTCGGTAAAGCCACTGCCTGTGTTGCGGTACACTTTGCTGATGCGACCGCCTGAATCAGTCTGGCCCGTGAGTAGGATATCCAATTTGCCATCATTGTCGTAATCTCCCCAGGCGGAACTGCCGCTAACACCAGTCAGTCCGGCATTGATATCGGTAAAGCCACTGCCCGTGTTGCGGTACACTTTGCTGATGGAACCTGAACCAGTGTAGCCCGTAAGTAGGATATCTAATTTGCCATCATTGTCGTAATCTCCCCAGGCAGCAGAACCGGTTTCAACACCAGTCAGTCCGGCATTGATGTCGGTAAAGCCACTGCCCGTGTTGCGGTACACTTTGCTGATGCGGCCTGAACCAGTCCAGCCTGTGAGTAGAATATCTAATTTGCCATCATTGTCGTAATCTCCCCAGGCGACGGAACTGCCGGCAACACCAGTCAGTCCGGCATTGATGTCAGTAAAAGGCTCATTGTTCTCAATTCTCAAATTCCCCAGTGGGGCTATATCATCATTACTAATTGTCAAAGTCGCCGTATTCTGACTACCAATTGTCGCCCCACCTGTAACACTCCCAGAAATTAACTCCAAATTCACCGTTTCATCCGGTTCAACGGTAGTATCGCCATTGATGGGAATAATCACCGTCTTAGCAGCAGTATCTCCATCGGCAAAATTAACAGTAATCGGAAAGACATTACTGTTGTAATCACTGGCATCAGCAGTACCCGCATTACTGGGATTAACTCGCGCCTGCACGCTTACCGCGCCACTGCTACCACCTGTACGATTAACGGTAACTGCCGTAGCATTTACCAAACCGCCGCTATTCCCTTCTGGTACGCTGAAATTAGCTGCACTGAATTGCAAAGTACCTGGTTGAGGCGCAATATCGTCATTAATAATCGTAGTCGTAGCACTACTATTGGAAATTGTCGGAGTCTGCCCAGGTGCTACCGGATTCGATAAACTGACAATGACTGTTTCATCGGGTTCAAATGCCGTATCACCAACAACATTCATCGCGATAGTTTTCTGCGTTTCACCTGCGGCAAAGTTAATCGTGCCAGTTGTGCCAGTTGCCCCAGAAGTTCCGCCAATATTGTTGTAATCGCTGTTATTAGTAGCAGTACCAGCAATGGCAAAATCTACCGTACTCGCCGCATCAATCCCGCCAGCACGACTAACAGTGAAAGTCAGAGGATTGCTACCGCTATTACCTTCGGGAATACTAACAACACCAGCACTAACGGCGTAATTAATTCCATCATTCGCCGCAATAGTCAGCGTGGTTTGTTTGGTCGTACCCGCAGCAGCACCAGTAATATTTCCCAAATCGAGAACTACAGTTTCATCGGCTTCAGGAATATTGTCAGGTTTGATAGTTACGGCAATATTTTGAGTTAAAGCAGCACCAGTAGCACCTGCGGCGAAAACAACAGAAGTAGTAGAAAGATTGTAATCGTTACTTGCGCCTTCTGTGGCAGTGCTGGTAGCATTAATTGCGATCGGTACTGTCACATCAGCCGTAGGAGTAGCGCTGAGAGTAACGGGAATATTAACTATCGTATCGCTGCTTCCTTCTGTACCTGAATAAGTAGCAGCACCAAAATTCACCAAAGTTGTACTATTCAGCAGCACCGAAACATCTCTGGAACTAAAATTCGCTGCTGCTATATCCAACAAACCATCTTGATTAAAATTGCCAACAGTAACTCCTTGGGGACTTGAACCGACGCTATAGTTGGAAGCAGCACCAAAGCTACCTTTTCCATCTCCCAATATCACAGAAACATTGCCAGATTGATTATTTGCTGTCACTAAATCGAGTTTTCCATCTCCGTCCAAATCACCATTAGCTATGTAAAGTGGCTGTGTCGCGACGCCAAAAAAGGAAGGACTGCCAAAACTACCCGCGCCATCTCCTAATAGAACGGAAACGTTGTTATCATTCAAATTCGCAGTAGCTAAATCTAGCTTGTTGTCTGAGTTGAAGTCACCGACAGTAATTCCTCTAGGAGTTGTCCCCAAGTTCAAGTTAGTCGCAGGATTAAAACTACCATCGCCTTTCCCTAACAAAATAGAAATGCTGGTGGAACCATAGTTGGCTGTGGCTAAATCAGATTTACCATCTTGATTTAAATCAGCTACAACTACAGAAAAAGGTGTTGTATCCGTACCAAAGCTGGTAGCAGCATTAAAGGTTCCATCGCCTTTACCTAGCAAAATGGAAACGTCGTTAGAACTGTTGTTTGTGGTGACTAAATCAGCTTTACCATCTGCATTAAAATCACCTACAGCTAGAGAGGATGGGCTGTTGCCAGTGTTAAAGTTGGTGATAGCACCAAAAGTACCCGTACCATCTCCTAACATGATGGAAATTTTGTTAGTTTGTTGGCTAGCTGAGGCGATGTCAGATTTGCCGTCTCCGTTGAAGTCTGCGACAGCAACCGTAAAGGTTTCTGGGTCTACAGTTAAGTAATTCGTTGTACCGAAAGTACCCGTACCTGTTCCTAACAAAACGCAGAGAGTGTTGAAAGTGCTGGCTGCAACTAAATCGAGTTTGTTATCTCCGTTTAAGTCGGCTGTTACGACGGAACGAAGACTAATTACTGCTGGATAGTTGGTGGTTGGTGCGAAACCGAGGAGAATAGAATTGTAACCCGCCATTGTTTCGGATTGAAACGCTAAGGGTGCTTCAATTGTTCCGGTTTTCGCTTCTAAATTCCAGTCACCGCCTAATGCTTTACTTCCGGTTAAATTATCGGAGGCGGCGATATCTGCATCGGTTATCTGACTGAGATTTTGGATGAAGGAATTTCCTTTTTCTCCTGCTGCAACATTGCAACCATATAGGAGAATATCTGCATCCGGTGTCAGCGCATTTTTCCACTCTTCCAAAGAGGTGCGATATTGATTCAGATTGTCTAAATCCAGGTGCGCCGTTCCCAATTGCAAGCTTCGTCGCCGTGAGAAATGATGTGGGCGCTACTAATTTCTGTGCGATTTGCTAAGATTTGGGTAATTTGTTGTACTCCATCTCGCGTGGGGTCGAGGAGTACAATTTCAGTGTTGGGAACTATTCCAGCAACCAGGTTTTGGTAATCTCCAACTGTTGGATCGATAAACGCAATATTTTTGATTCCTGCGATTTGATTCAATGGTTGAAAATCACCTTGCATATTAATCAAGTATGAATTTTGATTAATTGCCAATGGGTTATCATCAGAAAACATCCTGCTGCTTTCAGGTAATTCCATAAGTTTACTTATTCCTTTTTGGTGACAAAGTGTTAAGCGTTGGTTTGCTATAAATGCACTGCTAAATGGTTTATCCCCTGGGTTTTCTTAATTAGCCAGTGCCGAGCGCTATCTCAACAATGCTCTTAGTCTGCTGTATCAAACTCTAAATTGGGTCGAAAATTTACAATTTTTTACAATTGTAAAAAATTGTAAATTTAATGTTTGTTTATTGTATGCGTTACGTATGAGTTTTGAGTATGCGATCGCAAACATGGTTCAACTCTGGACGCTAAATTCTCGCAAACAACACAGATTTTTTCTAAAGGGAAAACATAACCTCCCTGACTCATTAACAATTTATAAGCTGCCCATTGGCTTGGTTCGTGAGCTAAATTTAAGACAGAAATACAAAAATATAGCTGACTGGGAATCCAAAGACATACTGTCAAAAAAGTAAATTTTTGGTTCGTTTAAGTTGAGTGCAAAATATGCTGCTTTATGACTTCGGTATGACTTTGGGATGAAGGGTAATAATCAGTACAAGTACCACGGTTGAGCTATGGTAAGACTGATAGGGCGATCGCTCATTTGGCTGCTTTTGCAATAAGGCAACCCTGTTGCTGAAAGCCTCATATATCCAAAATCCCTGATTTGTCAGGATTTCACCAGCTCAGTTTAGAATCGGTTTGCGATCGTTGTAAAATTGATCTTGACAAACGCATAGCCCTTATGTAGCTTATGACTACTCTTAAAGCTTCTCAAGGCGGACTGGCCAAAATCAAACAAAAAAGAAATGAATTAGGGTGGGCTGTAAGCAACCACAAATGGCTGGAGTCAGCCAGTCAAGTTTTAGGAATAAACTGGGAAGAAAAAGGCTATTTAGCCGATGGTATTTCAGAAGGTACTTGGAGTCGCTTCTTAGGCGGAAAACGCATCAACTCTCCAGCTTTTACGTAATCTCAATGAGGAATCGTAAGAATTAAGCACGATCGACCTAAAGGGGTGTTCTGGGTACGGAATGTGGTTTAGATGGAGTAGAGCGATCGCTCCATCTAAACGTTCAGTTCACTAGAGTGCTAAATATTGTTCAACAACGCTTAGATTCGATACAAAATCAGCAGATGTGATTTTGCTAGCATTCACTCCCGTCAGAATAGCAAGCGATTCTTTAGTACTCGCCAACATAATCAAAGTACTATCAGGCTTAACATCTGGAGAAGATGCGATACTGACAATCTTCAATTGTTTATACGACAAGCCACCAGTTAATTCAATCAAATCTTGGCCATCAGTAAAGTCGGTGATGATATCTGTTCCGATTTGAGCGAAACCTGTTAAAGATGAAACAGATGTGGGAGAAATAGGGGAATGTTTTTTGCTAGCAACTTCAGTTGACGATAAACTTCCTGTTGCTACATTGTAGCCCAATACAAAGCGATCGCTACCAAAACCGCCAGTTAAAGTGTCGCCTCCTGCATCACCGCTGAGGCGATCGTTACCATCGCCGCCTGCGATAATATCGTTACCATTACCACCTGAAATATTATCAGCCCCAATGCCACCATTGAAACTGTCATTCCCGCTACCCAAATCAACCACAGAGTTGCCATAGATACCTTGCAACTTCATCACATCATTACCATTAAGCGGATCGGCATCTTCCTTGATATTGATGTAGAACTTTTTGTGGTTCATCGTTATGGTAATATCGTCATCTCCATTACCGCCGCTAATTTTACCAACAGAACTCGGCACATCAAAGGTAGTAGAATTGTTGTTCCAAGTGGATGCAAAAGTAATATCGATTTTGTCGTTGCCCTCTCCTCCTTCGGCCTTATATACTCCATCACGATCTGATATCGTATCGTTGCCATTACTGCCAAATATCAGGTCATTATAGCCTGGGCCACCAAAGAGAAGATCGTTTCCGTTCAATCCGTCGATGTAGTCGTTACCGCTATTACCGTCAATAGTATCGTTGAAGTCAGTACCAACCAGTTCATCGTCGAAGCGCGTGCCAATTAAGTTGACAGGATCGTTGTCAATAATTGTCAAAACGGCAGGATTTTCTGTTTTGATGGTAGCGCCACCAGTGGGATTTTCTAAAGCCAATTTCACAGTTTCAGCGCTTTCAGCCAAAGTGTCATCGATAATGGGAATTTTGACAGTTTGGCTCATCTGACCCTCGGCAAAATTAACAGCAATGGGAGCATTGTTGTAGTCTGCCGCACTTGCCGTACCATTAGTCAGAGTCAAAGTTGCCCCAACTTCGCCCTTACTTCTACCCGTGCGCGTGACGGTTACTGCTGCAACGGGTGTACCGTCTTCTTTGACGCTAAACTGGGTATTACTAAAAGCGAGTTGAACATAATCGTCCGTGAAGAGATTGCGACGAATGACATCAACTTCTCCTTCGCTATTCTTTGCGTGGATAACCACTTCATGCCAACCGCTGGCTTCTGGGGATACCTGCCAAGAGAAAACGCCTGAATCGTTTAGAGACGCACCTTCAGGTGCCGAGATGAGGGTCAAACTATCGCCGGGATTAGCGGAAACGGCTTGTGTATAAACCATTCCCGGATGTGCAATAACGTTCCACTCGCCCGGTGCTGGTTCAATAGTAGAATCAGATGCGATCGCACCTAAAGCTGGAATGCTAGCTGCACTGCGCCGTCCTTCACTATCCACAGCTTCTACCTTGAAGCGATAAGTTTCACCAGGGATGAGGTTGGATAGGATAGCTTCAGTAACCGCACCATTAGTAGGTACTGTATCGGTGTAAAATTCTCCAGCCGCATCAGCAGTATAGCTGACTAAATAGTAGCTGGCATTCTCTACCGCAGACCATGTTAGCTGAAGTTGGTTATCGGCGATCGGATTGGCTTGCAGATTATCGACTTGTTTTGGCGCTCCAGCTTCAATGATACTAACGCGATCGAGAGAATAATTAAAGTCAGGAACGCTGTTTTCATCTGTTACCATCGCATAGATATAGTAGTCTCCAGTAGCTACTTTCTCGGTATTCCAAACGAAATTACCAGAACCGTCAGTTTCGGTCAGCGCTTCAGTGATTAAAATACCGTCTTTTCCGTCGCGATCGGTATCGTAAAATAAGCTAATTTGAGCATCAGAATCAGCATCAAAAGCATTGTAGTTAACGATTACGTTTGAATCGCTAACATCTTGGTTCACAGAAGTTAATTCAACCGTGGGAGCCAAGGTATTTTTGAGAGCAGCAAATTGTACATCACCTAAATTAGTTGTGTCGGGTAGAGCGATCGACCAATTGCCAGCTTCCGGTTTGAGGAGAGCGATCGTTTTGTTTGTGGGGCTGCTCAACTCTTCCACAATGCGGATATAGTCATTGTTGACCATATCGGCTTCAGTG
Source organism: Aerosakkonema sp. BLCC-F183 (assembly GCF_041929145.1). Lineage (NCBI taxonomy): Bacteria > Bacillati > Cyanobacteriota > Cyanophyceae > Aerosakkonematales > Aerosakkonemataceae > Aerosakkonema > Aerosakkonema sp. BLCC-F183. Next base: position 102,038 of record NZ_JBHFNU010000049.1, read on the forward strand.
AAAATAGTACCATCAGGAGCTTGGATCTCGATCGGCACTTCACCATTGGCGGGATTGCTCCATTTAACTCCCAGCAATACCCATTCCGAGCCTGGTTCGACGAAGAAAACATCTGACGCCGAACTGTTCGCCTCATCGACCCCTACTAGGGCATTCGCCACATTTGATTTTAACTGACCCTCAAGAGATGGGATTTCCTCAGAATTGAGTGTTTCCACGTTACCGTCAAAATTGACCTTTATGCCACCTACGTAGTTCCAAGGTCCGAGGAGATCGAGCGTACCCCAAGCAGCAACAAAGTTGTTGGAAGACAAACCGTCATGGCGGTATTTAATCAGAGCGTTGCCCTCAGCAAGTTTTTTACCTGCGAATCCTAATATGGAAAATGGTTCTATATCGGGAAGGGTAAGGCTGGCATTGCCCGACATTGTGAGATCGAAGTCCTTGTTTGTTTTGAAGCTGGCTTGCGTAGTTATCAGTCCGCCAAGGGCGCTGAAGTTGGCATCCGCTGTAAGGAAACCTTCCGTCCAGTTAACTTCGGCGCTGCCTGTGCCTTCAATTAGACCACCAATGATTTTAACTTCGCCATCTGCTCTTAAGCTGTTGGCATCTAAATTACCATTCACGTTGAGTTCAACGAGCGAGCCGTTGAAATTACCTCCAGCCCAATCAGGTAAATTTAAATTGATTTCAGGACCCGCTGTAATACCTAACGATCCCCCAAAAACGATCGAATCTTGTGCAGCTTCAGCAACGTTTTTAACTTGACCCGCGATGTCTTGTAAAAATGCGCCAGTCGCACCAATTGGTTTGTTGAGGTCTTGCGCTCCGAGTTCGAGATAGTTAAACTCACCATTCTGGAATCCAATACCTGCACTAACATCAATGCCAGTTGGGATTTGCAAAGTGGCTGTACCTTCGACTGAATTTTGAGTGGTGTCAATGGTTAATCCAATTTGTTCTAATTCCCATAGTCCAGGTACGATCGCAATGTTTTCCGCAGAAAGCGAACCCACGACATCTACACCAGTTTCGCTAATTTGAATGTAGTTATCACCTGCGAAATTAGCATTGATGTTGTAAAGTGTTGGTACAGAAACCTCACCTTGAATCCTAAATAGATCCTGCGGTTGGGAGATATATTCTACAGCTAAGTTTTTGGCTTCAACATCAATCAAACCCAAAAGGTTAAAATTAACGTCTGGGAAAGTAATCTTGCCACCAGTTAGATCGAAGCCGCTTTCGTTAAGCAAAAACTTGTTGGGATCGTTCACTTCTAGCGCAACGCTGCCCAAACTTTCTGGTAGAGTGAGTTTGCCCTGAAGCTCGAATTGTGGTTCCCAAGAATCGGCATTACCTGGATTGAGATCTGGCTGGAAGCCAAGCTTACGCACATCTACTTCTGTGCCTAAAAAGGTGAAATCAGTGCCTTCATCGGTAGTAGCTTCTATAGAAGCAAGTTTGCCATCTTGAAATTCCAAGCCTACACCGATCGCATCATTAACAGTCTTCAGTTGGGCATTGCCGGATACACTACCCGCACCGTTAAATGGCTTATTGGCTTTTACGTTGACATTTTCTAGTTTCCAGTCTTCATAAATAGGGATCTCTGCAATAGAGAAATCTGCCGCCATCGCAAACTCAAGTCCATTGTCGCTATCCTTAACTGCGATGTACTTATTACCCGTTAAGTCGAGTTGAAAATCGTTGAAGGTAGGTACTTTAAAAAGACCTTGGAGTTTTGCTTGATTTTGCTCGAAGTCAAACTCTAAACTTGCGTCTACTGTCTCTACTTCCAGCAGATCTAAGGCTGTAAATTTACGTTCTCCAGGCAAGGACAATTTACCGCCAGTTACGCTGACGCCATCATTATTAATGATGAGTTTATTGTCGCCAGTTACCGCTACTTCAAAACCGCCCAACTTCTCAGGTAATTGAACCGAGCCTTGCAGTTCGATTTGATTGTTGACGAAAGCTAAACTATCGAAGCTGATATCTAGTCCGGCAACTTTGAATTGTTCTGGTAAAGTTTGGGTAGCTTCGTTAAGTAACGATGTAATTGCTTCGCCGCGATCGATCTCAAAAACGCCATTAAATAGCGGTACTGTCACGTCCCCAATATTGGATGAAACGATGCCATCGACGTGAATAGTTTGGTCATCGTACCACACCGATCCGGTAACTGTTATGAGTGGCTGGAACGGTTCGCCTTTAAGTCCGAGTAAGATTGTGCCTGACGCTTCGTAACGGTTTGTTTGCGGATCGAAAATGAATTCACCATCGACTATTTCAGCCCATAAGGGATCTAAATCTACACCTTTAGTAGCCTCAACAAATTCGGCTCCAGTTAAGACAATATTGTATGGATCTGCAATTGGTTCGTAGCCATTCCAATCGCTTACATCTCCAAATGGAACATCCCAATCGCTCAGTGGCGCTCCACCACCAGGACCGAGCGGCCCCGCTAGACCTTCCAACCCCTCTACGTAGTCAAAAATGTACCCTCCAGAACTGAGTGCAGAATAATGAGAAGAACTCGAAATTCCTAAGTAATAGATCCCTGGCTCTAGCGGTGTAAGTTGATGACCAGCCGGAAGAGAATTTTGATCGTTAATTATGGTGTTGGCATAAACCCCTAAACCATTTTCGTCAAACAGTTCTATCCCACCATAGCCGTATCCTCCAGCACCTGTGACAGTGGCAGAAAATGTTTTGTCACCAGTCAGGTAAATCTTGTACAGGTCAACATCAAAAAAATACTGGTCGCCGATTCTTACTGGTTTTAGGGTTCCAGATATACTTTCTAGTGCTGTTTCTGGTGGTTGAGAATCAGTAGCTTGGGCTGAGGAAAGAAGTTGTCCTGCATCATTAATTTCAGTAAATCCAGACATATAACAAAGGTTTTCCTACACTAAATGTGATTAATTTGAGATTGCGATCGCTCACGCTGATTGCTTCGGTCGCAAAGAAAATCGGCTGACAATTTGCACGTCTAATTCAAAGCGATCGCTAAGTCCACGGCGTTCGATCGCTCGCTTAACTGCTTCCCCAGAACACAAAATTTGCTGCATTCGTTGCTGGTGAGATACGTTTTCTGGGTAGTGGCGATAAAAGTAAAGCGGTTTTTTTACCTGCTGTATCTGCGTAACTTCCGAAATCCGCAGGCACAAGTCGTAATCCTGAGCGCGTTCAAATGTCTCCTCGATACCCCCTACAAGGTCGTAGACAGAGCGGCGCATCAGTCGAAAGTGAAAAATCGTAAAATCGATCAACTGCCGTTCCTTGGAGTAAGGAATGCGACAGCGCTGTCCATAACCCCTGACTTTGCCATACTCGTCCATCACCATGTAATCGGTATAGACAAGACCGACTTCTGGATCTGCGTCGAGTACAGCGCCAGTCTCCTCAAGTGCTGTCGGTGCGATCGCGTCGTCGCTATCCACCCAGCCGATGTAGTCGCCTGTGGTTTGTGCAATAGCTGCTTTGAGCGATCGGGTTTGTCCTTGATGCTCTGCTGCTACCACCCGTACACGCTTATCGCGCTGAGCGTAGTTGCAGGCAATTTCCACCGAGCGGTCTGTAGAACCGTCATCCCAAATCAATAGCTCGAAGTCACTTTTGGTTTGTCGCAGCACGCTTTCAATAGCCGTGCTGAGATAACGCTCCCGGTTATAAACTGTCATCACGAGCGAGTAAGGTATTGCCATAAAATGTGCTATGAACTTAGTTTTTCTTTGGCTTTTGTACTGAGGAGTGGAGATAGGTTGCCTTTGAAATAAAAGCGATCTGACAATGGTTGTCTATCAACTAATCCGTTTAACAACCAGAGCGCATCAATTCTCTCGATTCCTGCCGCACGCGGCCATTCATTACTGCTAGTTGCAATTCTATGAAAGCATCTAAATCTTCCTCTTCATATTTACTTTGCAACAATTGCCGCAGTTTATTTTCTGCTTCTATAGTTAGATAATTCCAAATCAAAGCTTTTTGAACGATCTCGCGAATTTTCACCATAATAAATAGATGGTACATCGACAACAATGTTGATGCGAGCGTTGCAAAACATAAAACATATAATTGTTTTATCGAACTGTTAATATGCAACGCCACATTTTTAACTAGCCGATGCTTTTTTACGCCACAGCATCGAACTTGCACCCACAGCACCTAACGCCAGCAAGCCAAGCGTTGAAGTCGGTTCGGGAACGGATTTTGGCCCACTGCTGATGACAACATTGTCTAAACCAACTGTTTCTGGGCCGTTGGAGTATTCACCAAGAATTCTTAGATCGTTCAAAGACGAGAGTACCGCTAGCATTTGAGCTTGAGTTGGTGCTAAACCAGTTGCTGCAACCTTCCATCCAGCTGCTTCGTTGAGAGAAATACTGTAAGAAGTCCAGTTTACCCCAGGGTTGTTGGGGTTATTAAAAAGTAGCGTGTAACCCCCGCCAGTAATAGCAACGTCATCGCTATTACTTTCAATGCCTTTTAGTGGCATTATACTGTCGAAGCTAAGAATCCCGTTATACGCAGCGGACATATCACCCAGAAACTTAGTTGGTGCTTTAAAAACCCAACCCCCTGTGCTTCGATCGGTATCTTGAATATAGCCGCCTGGATTTCCTTCTGTGCTGAAGTACGTCGGGGTATAGATAACTGAATTTCCTGATATGAAATCATCTATTACCCAGCCATCTATACCGTTATCGAACGTACTGCTGGCGAGAGTAGCTGCTTGAGTTTTAAACGGTGATACCGCTGCGAAAGTAAGAATGGAAGCGCCGATTGCAAACGCCTTACTGACCCTAATGCAAGCGCGTCCGATGAATTTAGCGTTGTTTTTGGTAGTAGTTCGAGTTGTTTTCATGGGTTTAACGTCAACAAAAAAATTTACGCTTATCTATCTAAAGGATGGTAGGTGGGTGAAGTTTTTCCTTCTCCGCCTGTTGCCTATTACTCATGCAAAAAGTTGCAGTTTTATGCGAATTTGCAAAAATTAATTTATGTAACAAAATACATAAAAGTCCGCGATCGCTAGGGAGTAGTACTAATGAACGAAGGCAAATAGCTCTATAGATTGCATTTATTGCTAAAATTTTAAATATGATGAGCGACCGACTAGAACAACTTTTTTTCAAAGCAAGACAGCAAGAGCTAGAAACTCAAGAGCGACAGCTTACTTTAATTGAGCTAGTTGAGGAGATTTTGCGATCGCGCACTATCTGCCGTCCTTTGGTTGGCAATTCCCTGTCTCAAGCGCAACAGCAAATTTACGCGCAAGTCAAAACACAACTTCTATCTAAGTTAAGCGAACAAATCGACAGTTATAATCCAACTCAAATATCTGTCAAAAGTTGGATGACAGAAATTCGCCTACTAGCTATCAGAACGGTTTTAAATGACGAACATCTCAAACAACTAGCTTTAGAAATCCAACAGCAGCCTCCTCAAACTAAATTGCGGCGACATTTGTTAGGAGAACTGGTGGAAGCAATTCAGCTTTCAGGTAGGCTTGGCCATCCGCATCGCGAAAAATTTGTTCCTGAATTTTACGATCTGATCTACGAAGAAGCTGTCGTCAGAACGCTAACTTATGTCTGCAAAAATATCGATTTGTACGATGCAGAACGAGGTCAAAAACAAAAGTTTATGAACTGGGTGAATTTCCGTTTAGATAGGTTGATTATCGAATGTCGTCGAGAATTTAGCGAGCCGATGATGGAGGATTTAGCTTCTCTCGACCAACTGGAGAACTTACCTCAACCTGAATCGGATTCTCTATTGGAACAAACTCGCGAGTATATTGTTTCTGACCCTGATAATATTTTTGAAAAAGAGCATATTAGAAATCGGCCTGATGCTAATTTTCGCGCGATCGCTCTCGCTAGATTCAACGGTCAAAGCTGGGAAGAAATTTCTGCGGATTTGGATATTAAAGTACCAACCCTAAGCGGTTTCTTTCAGAAGAGTTGCAGCAAATTTCGCGCCAAATTTAGGGAGTATACGTCACCTTAGCGATCGCATCTGTTTACCCTCGCCTGTAGAGTTCGCTGCGATCGTCCCTAAGCAGTGCTTTCCGGCAAAATGTAAAGATTTGTAAATTTATTGAAGTTCTACATAAAACTGCTCCTTTCGATCGGAGTAATCAGTAGAAGTTGAACAGAAGGTAACTATGAACACTTTGATAAGCGAGCGATGTAGCCGCTACTGTAATGTGCTGGAACCCTTAGTGGCCGAAGAAGTCGAGCGACAACTGCAAAACCTACCGCCAAAGTTACTCAAATACATCAACCCAGCACAAGTTGCCGCCTACGCACTGAATCGCCTGCCAGCGCTATATGCTACCAGTGTGGAGGGGTGGCAGCGGCAACAGCAACGGGCAAATAAGGAGTTACGATCGAAAATTACTGAGGCGGTGCGTCAAGGGTTAGCTGCCGTACAGCGAGATCCTTTGCGGGTGGCAACGCCTTTAAATGTATGTGAAGAAATCGAAGTACATGAAGAGCAAGTGACTGAAGAAGACTTGCAAGCAATTCTGAAATACTCTGAAATGTTTGAGGAGCGATCGTAATTTTTTTAGTAACTTGAAACTAAAGAATGACAGCAGCGAAGGCATTTGCTTAACCTTAGCATATAGCGCTGCATCTACTGTCTACTGCCATCCCAAATTTACAGGGTACTTTACGTTAGCGCAAACATCAACTCATGTACAACACTATGGAACCTCTAAACTTTACCGTACCGCTAGGGTTGGCCGCTCATGCCAAAGCACAACAGTTTAAACAGTCTTTCTCCGATCCCACTAAAGCTAAGCAAATTTATTTAAATACATTAGCTGTCTATGCTGTAAAAGTTTACCTGGAATACCGAGAATTTGAAACAAACTGGGAAGGTAGCGATAGTTGCGATCGCACGAGCCAAACCTTTCTTGATGTGGCAGATTTAGTTGTGTTAGATTGCGGTAAATTAGAGTGCAGACCTGTATTACCTGGTGCAGAATTTGTCACTATTCCAGAAGAAGTATGGTTAGAACGAATAGGTTATGTGGCAGTGCAGTTTAATGAATCATTGCGAGAAGCTAAAATACTGGGATTTGTAGAAAGCGTAACGACAAGAGAAATACCTTTGGATCGATTGCGCGATATCGCAGAATTACCAGAATATATCGGTCAATTTAGACAATTGCGATCCAAACCAGTTAATCTCAGCCAATGGTTACAAAATATCTTTGATGCTGGATGGCAAACTTTAGAGGAATTGTTCGAGCTTACACAAACAAAAGAAGTTGCTTTTAATTTTCGGCAATTATCGACAAACGATATTAAGCGAGCCAAGCTTTTAAGATTGGAACAATCGGGCCAACAAGTCGCTTTATTGGTAGGATTGATAGCAAGTGAAGAGTCAGAAATAGATATCTCCGTCGAAGTTTATCCTTTGGGTACTAATACTAGACTGCCGTCCGATTTACAGCTAATATTGTTTGATGAAACTGGCCGATCGGTCATGCAAGCAGAAGCGGGTGGTAGTGAGAGTTTAGAGTTTCAATTCAGCGGGGAACCAGGAGAAAGTTTTGGTGTTAAAGTTGCAGTAGGGGATTTTAGCATCACTGAAACTTTCCTCATCTAAGAGTAAAGCAGTGGATTTTCGCTACATAACCTCAAAAGGTACAGTGAAAAAATGTAGCAAATAACTATGAGCAAGTTAGTTGTTTTAGAATTAGATGGCGATTTCGATCGGCAAGGTTTTCGCGTCACTCTGGAGATTGGATCGGACAGCGATTACTCACCAGCGCGGATGGAAAACTTGCCTCGCATAGAACAAGCTATCAAAATTAAAGGCTACTTGCCTGCTAATCCAGAGCTAGCTGCTAGCTTGCAATACCATTGGCTGGAAAACTATCGCAGCTTAGGCGCACCAACTCGCATTAAAAGCAAAAAAATTATCCATAAAGGCTCCATTAATCAGCGAATTAAACAATGTCGCGAATCGGCTCATCAATTGGAGTCTCATCTTAATAAATGGCTCAAATCCGATTCGTTTCGCGAAATCGACAGTCGCTTGCGGGAAGAATTGAACCTTAACGACGCAATTCGCTTTTTGGTTCGCACGGATGATTTGCACTTACAAAAGCTGCCTTGGCATTTATGGGATTTTTTCGATCGATATCCTTTAGCGGAAGTGGCTTTCAGTCCTTTAGAATCTCAAGCTACCAACTTTCGTCAAAAGAAACGCTTTGATTCTCGCATCAGAGTTTTAGTAATTTTAGGACACAAAGATGGGATTGATATTGAAGCTGACTATCAATTATTAAAAAAATTACCTAATATAGACCCCGTTGTTTTAGTAGAACCACAGCAAAAACAAATAAGCAACGAACTTTGGGAACAATCTTGGGACATTATCTTTTTTGCCGGACATAGCGAAACAGAGGGAGAAACGGGACGAATTTATATTAATCCAACCGACAGTATTACCATTGACGAATTGTGGTACGGTTTGAGAAAAGCAGTGGAACGCGGGTTAAAACTGGCAATTTTTAACTCTTGTGATGGTTTGGGATTAGCGCGACAGTTGGACGATTTGCAAATTCCGCAAATGATCGTGATGCGGGAGTTAGTACCCGATCGCGTAGCGCAGGAATTCTTAAAACATTTTCTCACAGTTTTTGCTTCCGGTCAGCCATTATATTTGGCAGTACGGGAAGCAAGACAACGCCTGCATGATGAATTAGAAAGAGAATTTCCTTGTGCTAGTTGGTTACCTGTAATTTTTCAGCATCCAGCCGCCACACCACCAACTTGGCAACAATTGCGAGGAAACGAACGCCGCCAATTCCAAATTCCTTTAATTACCAGTGTAATCGTTACGTTTTTAATTATAGGGATGCGATCGATCGGACTATTTCAAGCTTGGGAATTACAAGCATTTGACCAACTAATGAGGTTGCGATCGCACGAACAACTCGACCCGCGTTTATTGGTGGTTACTGTCACAGAAAAAGATGTTCAAAACCAGAATCAACAACACAGACGAGGTGCATCTCTATCAGATAACGCGCTTGCCAAATTATTGAATAAATTAGAATTATATCAACCGCAAGTTATCGGATTGGATATCTATCGCGATTTCCCTGTCGAGGCAAATTATAGAGATTTAAAAACGCAATTACAGCATAATAAGCGTCTAATTAGCGTATGCGAAGTAGGAGTATCTGACAAAAATCCCGGTATTCGACCTCCAGCAGAAGTACCAGAAGATCGTCTGAGTTTTAGCGATTTTCCAGTTGATTCTGATGGCGTTATCCGTCGCCAACTCTTAGGAATGGCTAAAAATCCTACATCTTTTTGTGGTACAGATACATCCTTCAGCTTTCGGCTTGCACAACTTTATCTGGTTTCTAAGGGTATCGAGTCCAAACGAAACTCTCAAGGAGAGTTGCAAATCGGTGATGTTGTTTTTCAGAAGCTAAAGCATGATAGTGGTGGCTATCACCAAGTAGATGCACTAGGCTATCAAATTTTACTAAATTATCGCGCCTCTCATTCAGTTGCTCAACAAATAACTCTGACTGAGATTCTAAGTAATAAAAATGACCCTAAACTTGCTAATCTAATTAAAGATCGCATCATTTTGATTGGCACAACAGCCGAGAGTTTCAAAGATTATTTTTCCACTCCCTATAGTGCCGGACAATGGTCTGAAAAAATGCCAGGAGTGCTAATTCATGCAAATATGTTGAGTCAGATTCTTAGTGCTGTTTTAGACAAACGGCCTTTGTTGTGGTGGTGGCCCACTTGGGGTGAAAATCTCTGGATAGCAAGCTGGTCTTTAGTAGGAGGATTGCTTGTTTGGTATGTGCGATCGCGCCTACATTTAATCGTAGGTGGAGTTGTTGCGATCGCTATTTTGTCTGGACTCTGCTTTATATTATTGTTAGATGGCGGTTGGGTGCCTCTCGTCCCATCAGCGTTAGTTTTGGTAATTATCAGCAGTGGTGCAATTTTTTATGCGGAATTTCAAGCAAAGCGATTGTAGTAAGCATTTGAATGAATATTAACAATCTTTTGATGAAATTACCTCGTTTACCAATAAATATTTTCAGCTTTATTACCTGGCCACTTGTTAGCTTTACAAGTGTCCCTGCACAAGTATGGGCGCAATCTTTTACATCGGTTGATAGTATTGCTATACTTCAAACAAAGCAAACTCAGCAAGAAAAACCCGATTTTTCTGGAGATGGGAGGCCGGGTCGCCGCACAGGTGGGGGAAGTCGTAACCCTTGCCTAATTAAAGATCCACCTTTGACAGCCTTAATACCTATTAGTAATTCGGGAAAAACAGTATCTGAACGACCCACTTTTTGGTTTCACGTTCCCTATTCGGTCAAAGAAGCTCCTTCAGGAGAGTTTGTGTTACAAGAGGAAGGTGGAAAAGATGTTTACCGAACTTCTTTTACCTTGCCTGGAACGCCTGGATTTGTTAGTTTGAGCATTCCGTCTACAAAAGCACCTTTAGAAATTAATAAGTGGTATCGTTGGTATTTCAAACTTTATTGTGAAGCTCAAAAAACATCCAGCCCTATTTTTGTAGAAGGTTGGGTGCAACGAGTTGAATTGACTCCCGATCTTGAAAAGCAGTTGAAGGCAGCAGCACCAAAAGAGTATACTGTTTATACCTCTAATTCTCTTTGGTATGATGCTGTAGCTAGTTTAGCCAAACTTCGGAGCGCCTCGCCCTCGAATTCTACGCTTAATGATGATTGGGTTAACCTATTGAAATTGAGAGAGGTTGGATTAGAAAAAATTAGCCAAGCTCCGATTGTAGGTGATGTTATTTTACCATAAATTATGCAGAATAGCTCGCGCTCAAAGCCAATTTCCTACTAAAACATAAGAAGCCCAAAAATAAGGACGTTTCCAATCTTCATTGGGATGATTCCAAAGAGCTATTTGAGCGCGGCGGAGTGCTTCGGCTTTAGTTACGTTGGTGTTACCTAACTGATGGTAAAATTCACTCATCAATTCGGCAGTAGAGCGATCGTCTACCGACCACAATGTTGCTAGTATACTGCGTGCGCCCGCCCGTACAGCTATCCCCGCTAGTCCTAAAGCTGCTCGCTTGTCACCTGCGGCTGTTTCGCAAGCACTCAGCACGAGTAATTCAATATCACTTGACTGCTTAGAGTCAGCATTTCGGAGTAAATTATCCAAATCTTTTACTTTCAGGAGTTGATTCCAAGTAAGGATATAAGTTTCTTCAATTTGCGAACTAAACTTACCGTGAGTTGCTAGGTGAACTACAGTATATGGTGTTGAATTAATCTGATTTTCTAAGTTGAGTTTGGTAAATTTTTGATTTAATAATGTCTCACTGGAAGATAGTTCGGATTGAATTCGCTGCAATTCAAGGTTGACGTTTTCCAGCGGAGAAAATTCTTGACCTTCTACAACACGCTTTTCACTCAATCCTGCTGTTAAAGCACTTAATTTTTTTCGTTGTAACGATTTTGGTTGCAGCAATTGTAAACTTGGAGCTAATGCGATCGCATACTTTTCTAGCAAATACTTTTTCGTTCCTTCATCATACAAAACTGACATTGGAATATTACGTAAGGAACCATCTAGAACAAATACCAGAGTTTGAATCTGGAATTTTTCTAACTCTGCTTCCATAGGTTCGATTAACCAACTATATACCTGTTGAGATAATCTATTCACATCATCAGTACGATCTGGCTCTCTTAAATATTGCCGAATCTCTTCCAAAGCAATTTCTATTTCACTTTGAGACTTTTTAGTTACATAGTGATGAATCTTTCCTTGATTTGGCAATTTGAGGAGAATTTCTAATCGATTTGGCAAGATAATTGGGTAAATTGCGGCTGCTGTTTGGTCTGAGCGATCGACTACTCGATCGATTTGTTCTGGCTTTGCATCTAAACACGCCGCTCGAAAGAAATTTTCTAGTTCTGCTAACTGCAATGATTCAATTATATTCCGAGCTTGTACTAGATTTTCCTGGTTGATTTCTTCAGTTCCATTTGGTTGTAATAATAAATCTACCATTTCGCGATAGACAGGCTCGACTTCATCTCGAAAGTTAAACTGAACATTAGGATCGAGCGCAACCAAATCGTAGCGCAAAGATTGGAGGGTTTTAACAGCTTGGTCATAATTTGCGATCGCTTGTTGAATTTTCCCTTGATTTTTAAGTAACCGTCCTAATTGCCATTGCCATCGATAGCTAATATCCGCTGCATTAACTTCTTGCGCTAAAACTAAAGCTTGCTGAGTTAAATTTTGGGCATCTTGCCATTGTTCGACCTTTTCATATAGTCCACCGAGATTACCCAGCGCATAAGCTTCTGCTCGTTTGTCTCCCAGACTTTTAGCTTCTTGAGAAGCAGTAGCTAAAAGTTGAGCAATTTCACGATAATTATCTGCCAATTCTTCCGTACTTCCCAACTTCATCAAAGTCTGAGCTAAGTTAATTCGAGCATAAACAGATGTGCGACTGGGGGGTAAATTAGCGATTAAAGATTGAAGTCTTTGCCATAAGGTAATAGCATCGGCTTGCTGCTTATTTTCTACTAATAAATTCAGTTGATGGAGAAGTGCTTGAACTTGTATAGTTTGCGAGGTAGAGATATTGGCAGCTTGTTGGTAGAATTGTAGCGCTCCTTGGGTGTCTCTTTTAGCATTGGCTGTATTCCCCAGACTTAGAAGAGTATCTGCGATCGCATTAGGAATTTGCAATCCTTTCGCCACTGCCAAACTTTGTTGCAAAACCTGCCCAGATGCTTCTAAATTTCCCGTGACGCGCAGCACATTACCCAAACTCCGTAATGCTGTAGCTTTGAGAAGGGAATCTGGTTGATTTTGCAGCAATTGGGTACTTTCAGTTAAAGTATTCTGAGCCTGACGATAAAGCCCTAAAGTTTGTAAAGCTTGGGCTTGATTAATGCGACTGCGAGTTAGCCCAACTCGATCGCCTATGCGAGAATATATATCGGCTGATTGCCGCCAAATAGTCAAAGCTGCTTCCGCTTTTCCTCGTGCCAATTGTAAGCGACCTTTGACATCTAATGCTTGAGCAAGAATTTGCGATCGCGCGTTAGATGAGTTTATACTTTGTTCAGTTTGTAATAAATTTAGACTTTGTGCGCTTGCTTGTTCTGCCCTTTCCCACTCTCCAAGTTGCTGATAAGTTAAGGAGAGATTGCTTAAGGTCATCGCTTGCTTTAATTTATCTCCTGTTGCTTCAAAATTAGCAACTGCTCGTTGCAATAAAGTTGCTGCTTCCGAAAAACGTTCTGCTTCGTACAAATTCCTGCCTTGTTCAATTAATTCTTGAGGATTAATTAAATTTTGATCGAGCGAGTTTTCCGCTGCCAAATACTGCGAATTGAGCGTTAATAGCACTGTAGCAAAGAATGCAACTATAAACAGCATTAAGAGAGCATAATGCTGTTTTTTTAGCCATTGTTTCAACCAGCGTCGAACTCTAGACAAAAATTTATTACTCCTCTTCACCATTTTTTTGTCCTGTTATGTCGTGTCGGGTTGCATCGGGAGTGTAAGATTGATACGAAAAATTGTCTGTGGGAATATAAGGTGAATTTTTTACCGCAGATGAAGACAGATGAACGCAGATAAACGCAGATAAGAGAGCGTTTTTTTAGGATTCGATGTTATCGGATATGATATTATAACTCTTGATTAGATGCTTTCGTTGTCCTATCTCGTAGCCTAACTAAGGTACGTTGCACGAGGCAGAAAATTGCCACGAACTGTTAGGCGTAACGGGCGCAGTAGCGGTGAGTATTACTTGACCTTTTTCATTTATCACCCATCCTTGAGCTTCGACAATAAGACTTGGTTCGCGCAGAGTTAAATTGCGAGAAACGTTTGAATTAAAGTTGTTTTCTAACTTAGGGTTGAGAGTAACCCACTCTATTTGGATTGCATCGTTACTGAGGGATTCGCTAATACTAGGTGGCAAACCGCCTCGTCCGCTAATCACAAATCTATTTTGTCTCCCGGAGTTAGAACAGCGTCGATCGATTAAACCAGCGGTATCAACAACCTCTTCTGGTAAGTCAACCAATCCAGAGCTAGGATCGACATCGGGCGTGTTAAGTTCTACACTACCGCTAAACTCAACTCCTCGTTGAGAAGTGGCGGTAATATCGCTTTCTGGGGTATCTAGAATTGGTGAGGGACGAAATGAAGTGCCGAAGATGCCAGAAGCGTTGATTCTCACTTGTCCTCCGAAGCTTTGTTCGGCATTAGCACTGATATCGCTATCTTCCAAAGCAGCTAAGGTTTGTGTGGTAATGTCGATATTGCCGCCTGTAGCACTATTGCTGGCATTGGTGGTGATGCTGCTACCGCGCCGCAATTGTATGGATCGCGATCGCATCTCAATATTACCGCGATCGCCTGCTGCGGTTTCTGCTTGGAGGGAACCATTGGAAAGAAGCATTGAACGAGCTTCCACTATCATATTGCCAGCTGCTCCTGAATTTAAGCCTTGACTGTTTACGCTTAGTCCAGCAAGATCGCTAATTATCAAGCGATCGGTTTCAACCCTTAACTCACCTGCATTTCCGATACCGTTCGTTATAGTATTCAACGCGCTGCGGTGGTTTCCATCGGCTGATGTACCGCTCAGTTCCACTGACTCCCTAGCCCTAACCGTCAAAGTACCCCCCTTACCCGCACCCCTTGTGGCAGCTTGTACCAGTGCGCCATCGCGAACAATTAAACGTCCTGTCTCAATGCTCAAATTCCCAGCATCCCCGCTACCAAAAGTCGAAGTATTTAATGTGTTGTATCCGCTTACTTCTACCAACTCGGAAGCAATTACAGTTAAATTTCCTCCTCGTCCCTCGCCTTCGGTAGCTGCTGTTATTTGTGTATTTCCCTCACCTCGAACAATTAATCTTTCTGTATTAATCGTCAAGTTGCCAGCAGCACCACTACTGCTACCGAAAGAAGAAGCCGATACCACAGCCCCATCTTGAACTGTCAACTGCGGTGTGGTAATCGTCAAGTTTCCCCCTGTTCCAGCACCGCTAGTCTCAACAAATATACCGCTAAAAGTTCCAGGGACAACGCCACTTACATCCACCGATTCAGTAGCTGTCACAGTCATATTTCCCGCTACACTATCACCGAAAGTCACTGCTTGTATCTGCGCCCCATCCCGAACGATTAATCGCCCCGTTTCAATAAAGACATCGCCTACATTTCCTGAAGTTTCTTCTTGAGATGAATTAAATATGCCAGTCGAGTATATGTCGTCTCCCAATTTAACTGCGCCACTCGCTTCTAATAACTCAGAAGCAATTACTCTGACTGTTCCCGACGAGCCTTGACCAAATGTACTGGTATCTATCCTAGCTGCGCCCTCAAGGATGATTAATCGCTTAGTTTCTACATTTAAATTGCCTCCAGCACCAGTAGCTCCTGGATTTACTTGAGCAAACAAGCCGCTAACAGACTCACCATTAGCTGATATTCCGATCAGTTCCACTGACTCCTGTGCGGTTACGTTCAAAGTTCCTCCAGCTTCCGCACCCAAAGTATTGGCTTGAATAGGAGAACCATCCTTGAGTATTACCCGCCTTGCACGTACTTGAATATCACCACCACCCGCACCGCTAGCATCGGCTGTTCCTTGTTGGGATAGTTGAATATCTCCAAATGTGGAAACGTTATCGTAGCCTAGAGCATAGCCTTTGTCGATCGCAGTTAAGCTAACTATTCCCGATCCTCCCACACTGCCGAGTTCGATTCTCCCTCCTGCTGTTTTGAGCGTTCCGCCTTCGATCGCAATATCACCGCCAACTAAAGCCAAAGTTCGATCGGACTGTACGCGCAAACCAACAGTAGTATCAATTAAATCGGAGTTTATCCTTATCCCTTCACCATGTCCCTGCACGACAATTCTTCCCGGATTTAACCCGTATTGCAAGCCAACTGGTACGCTTACGGTTAGCAGGGGTTGATTTTGGTCAGCTGCTGCCTTAAAAAAAGAACCATTACCAAAATTTACCTGAGTTGCTGTACTCGCTAAAAATGAGCCGCCAATATTCAGACGAGCATTTGGGCCAAAAATAATTCCATTCGGATTGAGCAAAAATAAATTAGCGACACCATTGGCTTGGATTAAGCCATCAATGTTAGAAATTGAGCTACCTGTCACCCGACTGAAGATATTGTGGATATCCAGGGCGTTATTGAAATAAGCCGTTCCACCAGTGGGAATGGAAAACTCCCGAAAACTGTGGAATAAATTGCCCCCGGCTCTAGTTCCACCTTCAATGAGGCTGGTATTGTCAGAAGGGGTAACGATCGAATTCACGGGCAATGTGCTATCTGGGACAATTTGTGCTGCCGTGGGGTTACAGGCGATCGCATAAAACAGAGCATAGCCCAATATTGGCCAAAGTTTAAGAATAAATGGTCTCATTAAACCGAGCAAGTATTTTCGTTTTAGATTTCGGTGAATCAAATCGAAAAATCTAATTTTATCACATTTTATATCTGACGGTAGATAACTTAAAAAATACTGCCAACCAAGTGAGTAACGCCATTTTGTAACGCTTGGGTGGAGATTTTTGAGGTCGGTGAGGCAGTTGAAACCAAGTTTCTAACCCCGTCAAAACTTGTATGTTCTCCGATTAAAGTTCTATTTCCTTGGAAAGTCGAGCGGCCATTTGGGTACGAGAAGAAACTTCAAGCTTGCGAAATATTCTCTTTAAAGCTTGTTTCACCGAGTTTTTAATTTCTTGATGTGACGCTCGCTAAGTAAAAAGTGTTTAAGATTTGAGACCAGCTTCTTCGGAAATGCTCAGGGCAATACTCGTCCAATCCGAGTCGCCCCGACCTCTAGCAACCGCAGCAATTAATCGATCGTGGAGCAAACTGGCTAGAGGTAAAGGCATTTGACTTTCTCTGGCAGTTTGCAGCGCCAAGGTAATATCCTTGAGGCCAAGCGCTAAGCGGAAGCCGACAGGTTCGTATTCCTGTTGCGCCACCATCCGACCGTAGTTCTGATAAATCGGGCAAGCAAACAGCGTTTGTGCGAATAAGTTAGCAACAACAGTGCGATCGATGCCATTCTTTTCGGCCAGCGTGAAGGCTTCCCCCATTGCTTCAATCGCGGACATAATCAAGAAGTTGCCAGCCAATTTCACCACATTCGCCGCTCCTACTTCCTCGCCAAAATCGTAAATACCTTGACCGAGTTGTTCTAAAATCGGACGAACTCGTGCTTTAGCTTCTGTATTTCCTGACACACAAATCCACATTTTTCTAGCGGCAACTGCTTCGGGACGACCGAACACGGGTACTGCTAGGTATATAGAGCCTCGTTCCTCGTGATCGGCTGCTAACTTTACCGCAGTAGCTGGAGCGATCGTACTCATAGAAATGTGAATACCTCCAGCCCCTAACTGACTCAAAATACCGTTTTCCCCTCCTGTGACGGCTTCTAATGCTGAGTCATTGGCGAGGATAGTGAATACGATTCCTCCCGGTTCTACGACATCTGCGGGGTGAGATACCAGTTGAGCACCTTTGTCTATTAAGGGTTGGGCTTTTTCGGGAGTGCGGTTATACACTCGCAACTTGTAGCCTGATGCCATCAGGTTAAGACCTAATGGCAGACCCATATTTCCCACGCCAATCAAGCCGATCGTTTCACTCATAATGGTTTTCCTGCTGCCAACGTAGCGGTTCTAAGTTAATTTGCGCTCTCGTCGAATTCACTTTGACGATGAGAGTGAAATGCTTTTTTCAGTAAATATTTAATTTCATACCATTCTCTGTTACGATACGCTTCCTACTTTCTGCATAAGCAATTATACTTAGCCAAATTTGCCTTACAAAATTGACAAAATATTAAGCCATCTTTAGAGAGAATTGGTATGAATCACTCCTCTTTCTTTGGTGGTAGTCTGATTTCGCTTATTGAAAATTTGGATATACTTGGGTTCTTTTGGTGTCAGGTTGCTTACTGATGGACTGACACCAGGTAAACTGGCTCTGCAATCAGTGGGATTGGTGCTGGCATTGGGCGCAGGTATTTATACTACCCAGCTAGCTAAAAAAGCTTTGAAGCCTAAGTGTTCGACATCAGAACCCAATCAACAAGCTCATACAGTGTCTCAAGGCTCGTCAAACTCTAAGAGTTGAGATGTCTGGGCTGGCAATAGCTACCACTATCGGTTGCAATTATTGTGGCGATCGTTGCACACTTTATAGTGCAATCGTATTTCGTTCTCTTGAGGTCTACTGATTTTAGGAAAACCACGAACATTAACGAAGCATTGAGGCTGATTAGAACTGGGATACATAGTTAGACTCGCTCTTAACAAATGATAAAGCTTTATCGATTTGTCCTTGACGCCGCGATTGATCTAGTTTGATGCAGTTATAGCGCCACTGTTCACCAGTTGGTTGACTAATAATTTTGAAGCAACCGAAGTATTATACATCGCGAGCGATCGCACGCAATGGGGATTGGTAAATTTGATAGTTGTAACGCCAATGAGAGCGTGTACGCAGCAAGCCTCACACCCTCCTATCTCTCTCTCAGGTCAGACTTCCAACTTTTATGCAGAAGCAACATATCTTTACAAATATTTTTTCTTACTGCCCTTAATGTAAAGATTTGTAACAAAACCAGAAGGTTCTGCATAAAACGGCAAGCTTTGAACAGAGAGAGATATAGAGGGCTGCACACAGTCCCAGCACTTTAGTACCGATCGGGTAAAGGAGTAGATCTGACTGGGGTTTTTAGGAAAAGGCGATCGCAAGGCGGGCCATTCGCTATATTGCTTTTTCCGAGATGTTTAAATCTGGGACATCAAAGAGCGATCGGCTGTTGGCAATGATTATCACTTTCTTGTAGTGGAAATAATCAATTTCCTAACGAGTTAATCAATTTTTATCCTTTTAAGAATTGGCAATATTTGCCAATCAATTTCTCATGCTTAAAAACCAAGTCTAACCTAACTAATTTAAACAGTTATCATGTCCACAATAAAAAGCTCTTGACCTATTCAGCTTCATCATAAATTTATATTTAATCTTAGTTTGTGAAACTTAGTTAAAGCCCCTATTTTCTACGTAAATTTACGGCTGTGTCTTCTTTATAGAAATGTAATATTTTATTTGTTGCTATTCATTTAGAGCTAGCCATAGTAATACAAAAGCGAATCTAAGCAAGAGTTTGACTATCAATAATGCAAGTATCGAGGGGTGCTAACAGATGTCCACTTTTGAGATTGGTCTACTAAATAACTCTTACAATGCAGCCGATGCCCTTGGCGTTGCGTATCCATCCGATCAATATAGCTTTACACTTGGCGATACTCAAAGTTTCAAGTTATCCCTCACTGGCATCAGCACGACTGTAGACTGGCAGATCAAAGACAGTCAGGGAACAACTCTGCACAGTGGCTCAGTTAGCCCCACCAACTTAGAAGGAATTAATATTGATAATTTGTCAGCAGGGGAGTATTCTCTTGAGCTTTCCCAAACAAATACCGATACTAACTATGCTCTCAACATTGACCTGCTGACTAAGTTGAATGTAGAATCGGGATTTTTTACTGTCGGACAAACTGGACAAATAGGGGTTGATTACTTAACTGACGGCGGTTGGTATCAGGGCGAGTTAGCCATTTTCAGTTTGACGGGAATGGAGGCTTTTGCTCCAGGCTCGCAAGCTTTTATTAAAGAAGCTGCTAGAAGGTCACTGACCAATTCAACACAAGGTTACGTCGTTATTGCAGACGCTACAGAAGGAGCCAAGTTCAGTCCTACTTTTCCTTGGGGAGATAATTACAACAATGGCGAATATAAAAATATAAAGACATTTGCCATGAAACCAGGGGATAATTTTGGCTTTATGCTTGTTCCCAATGGCACCGCACAACAGGTATTTGATAATCCGAATATAGGTGGAGCAAAGCGTCCTTTATTCTCTTTGGTAACAGCTAACCCGAATGAGGCGTTTCACGTCGGTCAAATTGCGGATGTAATCGGGGATGGCAAAACTTTTGTCATGGAGGATAAGCGAGTTGATGAAGGTTCGGATAAGGATTATAACGATATAGTTTTTCGACTAACTGGTGCTACAGGAAAAGCAGTTAAGTTAGATGATGTAATTGCTGCGGATAAAGATTGGTGCAAAACTAAGGTAGTTGATGATTTAATTGCTTACATCAACACGCCTCCTCAGTTTTTGCAATTCACCACCAAAACACTCTATAAAGCAGGTGAAGCGATCGAGCTTACTGATGCTAAAGTTTATGACGAAAATCGAGACTTGACCAAAGTAAATTTCTGGTTAAACAGAAAGGAAGAGGTTGGCTGGGTTAATATCAAAGATGCGACTAAAGATGCTTTCAAAGTGAATGAAGACTGGACAAGCTTCAATTACTCTTTGAGAGATTTAGTAGCGGGTAGTTACGAACTGAAGGCGATCGCATTCGACGAGCGGCAACAAAGCAACGAGATAATTAAGGAGTTTCGGGTCAATGCCGCTCCGAAAGAACTGCAATTTAGCATTACCCAAGATACTTACGATATCGGAGAAACGGTAAGTATCACTGGAGGTACAGTGTATGATGCTGACGGGGTGGGTGACTTAGTTAAGGTAGGTTTCTTTTTAAAGAAAGACAATAATACTTGGCAAGATATTACTGCCGATGTCACCAGTTTCACGGCTGGTAGTGGAGATAATAATTTAGCAAACTTCACCTACTCATTATCACCAAATTTATTAAAAGAGGCTGGCAATTACGAGATTAAAGGCGTAGCTTACGATCTAGCAGATGATTCCAGTAATGAGGTAATCAAGAACTTTACCATCCGCAGCAAAACTGTCGAACCATCACCCAACTCGCCACCCGAACAATTGCAGTTTAACTTATTACCATATTACACGATCGGTCAATCAGTCAGCATTACGGATGGAAAAGTATACGACAAAAATGGTGAGAGCGACCTGAAATCAGTAGATTTAGAGCTATACAAAGATAACGTTTTTTTGAATAAATATAGTGTAGCGATCGCAGATGATGATCGAAGTGGAGACGGCTGGGGAACTTTCAACTATTTGTGGAGCGATTTACCAGAAGGGAATTATCGTCTAGATGCAAAAGCTTTCGATGGAGTGGAATACTCTGCTAAAGTAAGCCAAAGCTTTTCCGTCATCGGAGAACCTGTCATCGAGCCAGTACCCAATTCGCCACCTGAATTCTTGCAATTTAACTTATTGCCATCCTACAAAATTGGTCAACCAATCACCATTATGGATGGAAAAGTATACGATAAAAATGGTGAGAGCAACCTGAAATCAGTAGATTTAGAGCTATACAAAGATAACGTTTTTTTGAACAAATATACTGTAGCGATCGCAGATGATAATCAAAGTGGAGACGGCTGGGGAACTTTCAACTATTTGTGGAGCGATTTATCAGTAGGGAATTATCGTTTAGAGGCGAAAGCTTTCGATGGAGTGGAATACTCTGCTAAAGTAAGCCAAAGCTTTTCCGTCATTAGCGAACCTGTCATCGAGCCAGTACCCAATTCACCACCTGAATTCTTGCAATTGAATTTATTGTCATCCTATACAACAGGTCAACCAATCACTTTCACAAATGCGAAAGTATACGATAAAAATGGAGAGAGCGACCTAAAAGAGGTAACTTTAGAGTTATATAAAGATAACAATTTTTTGGGCAATTATACAGTCGGTATTGTGGATGATAGTCAAAGTGGAGATGGCTGGGGAACTTTTAACATTTCTTTTAATCAGCTAGCAGAAGGAAATTATCAAATTAAAGCATCCGCTTACGATAAAGCGAATGCCGAAAGTAATAAAGTAGTTCAAAGCTTTACCGTAGAAGCAAACAAACCGCCACAGCCTAACAGAGCGCCTGGAGCTTTAGATTTTAGTATTTTGCCTCTTTACGTTAATGGTGAGACACTAAGTTTTAGTGATGGGAAAGTTTATGACCCGGATGGAGCTAGAGACGTAGATAGAGTATATTTTTGGTTGGGTACAATTGCTGGCGAACAAGTTGACGCGATCGAAGTTACTCAGTTTACTCCCGATAGCAAGGGTAACGCTAGATTTGATTTCAATTACGACTTGAGTAAATTAGCACCAGGACGCTACCAATTATGGGCGATCGCAACTGACAAATCGGGAGATTATAGCGAACCAACAATCCAAACTTTCTCTATTACCAGTGATGCGGGAATCAAGGGATTATCAGATGAAGAAAGATTAGCTATGCTAGATGCGGCTAAGTTGGAAAACTATACTCCCGAACAATTAGCTGCAACTCGCGAATGGGTAGTTTGGATAACGCCGGGTCAATCTTCAGCAGAGTTAGCAACAGCTGTAGAAGCGCAAGATAAGGGTGCTACTGGATATATTCCAAATACATACATTTGGGAATTTACCGATACTATTCCTCCCGAAGAAGTTATTCAAAGATTAAGTTCACTTCCTGGTTTGGAATTATCTTACCCCCTTGTTCCCGTACCGACAACTTTATCATCGACACCAAACGACGAACCTTTAGTCCAAAAACCAGGAACTTTAAACCCAAGTTACCCAGTTCCCGATCCGAACGATACCAAACTTCGCGATTTTCTGAATAGTTACCAGTGGCATTTACGCAGTGGAGTGAACCAAAGTGCTGATGCTAATGTTAGCAATGCTTGGAATTTAGCTCAAGGTAGAGGAGTAGTTATTGGTATAGTTGATGATGGATTAGACTTTAATAACCCAGATTTGAAAGATAGGTATCGAGGAGATTTAAGCTGGGATTTTAATGAAAACAATAGCACTCCTTCGCCAACTTATAATAAAACCATTAGTTTGAAGAATACGCCCAAATTTATCAGAGATTATGGTCAGACCAATATTTATTTAGATGTTCCTTTAACTGGGGTGTTAAGTGATGTAAACGTCCGTTTAAATGCGACGCACGCCAAACTCAGCGATTTAGAAATTTCGCTGGATAGTCCCAACGAACCAATATTTAACCCTACTATTGGGATGGCATCTTCATCGTTTAGGAGAATACAAGGAGGAAATGGTTCCGGTAAAAATCCCGTTAAATTGTTTGGCAATTTTATCGGCAATGGTGCTAATTTAACCAATACTATTTTCGACGACCAAGCAAGTTTATCCATTTTTCAAGGAACAGCACCTTTCACTGGCAAATTTAGGCCATTAGGAACTTTAAGTGATTTTAACGACCAGTGGGCTGGAGGTACTTGGAATTTAAGAATTACCGACAAAGCTTTGGTAGCTGCTGGTTTGTTGAGTAATTGGACATTGGATTTACAAACTTACAATCCGCACGGAACTGCTGTGGCTGGGATAGCAGCTGCTACTGGTAACAATAGTATTAACGGAAGTGGGGTAGCCCCGTTAGCTTCTTTGGCTGGATTGCGGTTAGTTGCTGATGCGGTGACAGATGAACAAATAGCGATGGCATTGACTCATAAAAACCAAGATATTGACATTTATAACAACAGTTGGAAGCTGCAAGATCGCTTAATTAAGCCAGCACTAACTATGGCAGCAATGAAAGAAGGAACGAATCTTGGTAGAAGAGGATTGGGTAATAATTACGTATTTGGCGCTGGTAACGATGAGTGGACTGGCGGGAATGTGAATTACAATGGGTTGGCGAATTCTAGATATGCGATCGCAGTAGCAGCGATCGATCATACGGGCGAACAAACAATCTACAGCGAACCGGGCGCACCGTTGTTAGTTTCTGCTTACTCTAGCGGTAGCGGAGTTGGTATTACTACAACTGATTTAATGGGTAATAACGGTTACTCAGCCGGAGATTATACTAATAGATTTGGTGGTACTTCCGCAGCTGCGCCTTTAGTTTCTGGTGCAATCGCTTTGATGTTAGAAGCTAATCCAAATTTAAGTTGGCGCGACGTGCAACATATTCTAGTGCGGACTGCCAAGCAAAACGATCCGACCGACTTAGATTGGACTACGAATGGTGCAGGATATCACATCAATCATAAGTATGGTTTTGGGGCAATAGATGCGGATGCTGCTGTACGTTTAGCTAAGAATTGGGTATCAGCAGGCGATGAAGTAATGGTTAGTTCCGATCTCCAAAACGTGCTAGAAAATATTCCCGATGGAGACGAACAGACGGGTGTAACTTCAACGGTTAGCATTAATGATGATATTTCTATTGAAAAGCTGGAGGTATTGTTTGATGCTAATCATAATGATTGGAGTGATTTGAAATTAGTGCTAACTTCTCCTGATGGTACGCAGTCGATTTTAGCTGACTATATATCCAGTGATTCCAATGTAAGTAATAGGTTAACGCCTCTATCTAGTATTTGGACTTTCACTTCTGCACGTCACTGGGGCGAGTCTTCTAAGGGAGAATGGAAGTTACAAGCTTTCGATCGGGAGGGCAACCAAGTTGAGGGCAAGTGGAATTCTTGGAGGTTGAATATTTATGGAGCAAAAGCCACAGTGACAGTTACCGCAACAGATAATTTTGCTACAGAAAGCGGCGATTCAGGTCAATTTACTATTACTCGTACAGGTAATACTAAATACGACTTGAGCGTGAACTATTCTATGGCTGGAAATGCAACAAATGAGAAAGATTACAATCAGGTAAGCAATAGTATTATTATTCCGGCTGGAAAATCCGCAGTTACTATTCCTATCATTCCGATCGATGATCAAGTGTATGAAGGCAATGAGGCTGTTATTTTAAATCTAAATGATAGTGATGTTTATACTTTGGGAACTCAAAGTAGTGGAAGATTGGTGATTGGAGATAATGATAATCCCCCTTCAAATAATCCATCTGATATAAAATTTGTGGATTCTGGTACTCTTCTGGAAGGTGGTGATATTGGTTCCGTAACTCCAGGCGATTACGATAGCGATGGAGATATTGATCTTTTGTTAACTGGTTGGGGTAACTCAGGGCTAACTTCAACAATCTATCGTAATGACAGCGGCACTTTTACTGACATCAATGCTTCATTACTAGGAGTACAAAGAAGTGCTGTAGACTGGGGAGATTACGATAATGATGGAGACCTTGATATTCTTCTGACAGGTACTACAGATAATATCAAAAATAATAATGCCAAGATATATCGCAACGATGGTGGTAATTTTACTGAAGTTAATACCTCCTTAAGTGGTGTTCAGTACGGCTCAGTAGCTTGGGGAGATTATGATAACGATGGAGACCTCGATATTTTATTAACTGGGTTTAATGGTCGCAGTATATCAAAAGTTTACCGGAATGATGGCAGCAATACGTTTACTGATATTAATGCACCTCTAGTGGGTGTTCATTATAGTTCGGTAGCTTGGGGAGATTATGACAATGATGGCGATCTTGATATTCTTCTAACGGGTATAGCGCCTAGTAATGGCACTCCTGTATCAAAAATTTACCGTAATAACAGTGGGAATTTTATAGATATTGGTGCTTCTATAGTGGGAGTTCGTGATAGTTCAGTAGCTTGGGGAGACTACGATAATGATGGCGATATTGACATTCTTTTAACAGGTAATGCTGGGACTTTTGTCAATCCCAAAATGGTTAGCAAAATTTACCGCAATGACAATAACACCTTTACTGATATTGGTGCGTCTTTAGCCAATGTTAATCATAGTTCAGTGGCTTGGGGAGACTATGATAACGATGGCGATCTCGACATTTTATTGGTAGGGGCGACAGACAATCAATACCCAACAATTGTCTCGAAAGTTTACCGCAATGATAATGGTAATTTTACCGATATCAAAGCATCCTTAACTGACAGCGTTGAGCTAAATGGTCATGCAGTAGCTTGGGGAGACTATGACAGTGATAGCGATCTCGATATTTTCATATCAGGTGCTACTGGTATTTCTAGGATTTATTGGAATGATTCTTTTGTAGCTAACAAAGCACCAACTGTTCCTACAGGTTTAACTACTTTAGTTAATACGTCTTCTGCAATTTTTAGATGGAATCCGTCTACTGATGACCATACGCCCCAAACAGGTATGACCTACAACTTGCGTGTAGGAACAACACCAGGCGGTTCAGAAATTATGTCCCCAATGGCTAGTGACAATGGTATCCGCAAAGTTGTCCAAATGGGCAATGTTAATCAAAACACTAGCTGGACTCTCAAAAATCTGAAACCGGGTACTTATTATTGGAGTGTCCAAGCAATTGACACTGCTTTTGAAGGTTCGGCGTTTGCCAATGAAGGCAGTTTTACAATTGAAGAACCAAAACCTTCACTAGAGTGGGTACGTCAATTAGGAACTTCTCTTGAGGATTGGAGTAGAGATGTTGCTACCGATAGTGCTGGGAATGTTTACATCGTTGGCAGTACGGGGAGTGGCGATACAAGTACAGGAAATTGGGATAGTTATCTCGCGAAGTACGATAGTAATGGCAATTTAGTTTGGAAACAACAATTTAATGACAATCTTGCTGACCAAGCTTTGGGAGTAAAGATTGATAATACCGATAATATCTACATCGTGGGATCGACAGAGTATGATGCTTACGTTGCTAAGTATAATACCGATGGTGAGGAAATTTGGAAGCGCGTATTTAGCAGTGAGGATGGAGCTTTTGTAATGGGTGACGGAGCTAGGGGAGTAGGAGTTGATGGAGCAGGTAATGTTTACATTGCTGGGAGTACGATGGGTTCTTTCGATGTGTTAAAATCTGTACAGAAGATAACACCTAATCAAGATGTTTTTATTACTAAATATGACAGCGATGGGAATCAGCTTTGGGTGAAAGATTTCGGTTCTTCAAAACACGAATATCCTTGGTCTATGACTGTTGACAGTGCTGGCAGTATTTACATGGTGGGATATACTGAGGGTGCTTTTGGTGGTGAAAGTAAAGGTTCTGACGATGCTTTTGTTACCAAATATGACAGTGATGGCAACCAAGTTTGGTTGCGGCAGTTTGGTACTGTAGCTACGGATCGCGCTTTTGGAATATCACTTGATAATACTGGTAACGTCTACATCTCAGGATTTAGTTCTGGCTCTTTAGACGGTAATATTAATTCAGGGGGAAGCGATAGTTTGGTTGTCAAATACGATAACAGCGGTAATCATTTGTGGACAAAACAGTTTGGAACTACAAGTAGTGACAATGCAACAACAATAAGTATTGATAAAACCGGAAGTATTTATTTGGCTGGCATAACTAAGGGAGGTTTAGATGGCAAGAATAATGCCGGGTTAAATGATGTATTTATTACCCGATATGATAGTAACGGTAACCGTTCTTGGAGCGACCAGTTAGGGACTGTTGGCGAAGATCAACTCTTAAAATTAATTATCGATAACGATAACAATATGTATTTGACGGGGGTTGCTAGTGGCTCTTTACTTGGTCAACCCTATGCAGGTTCTTACGATGCTCTTTTACTCAAGTACAAGATCCGGTAGTTAGACTGGGCGGATTAAAAAATTTTTGTGCAAAAAAGAGCGATCGCACCTTCCTCCCTTCTCTAGGTGCGATCGCCTTGATGACCTATGGATGGAAAAATTTGGCCTAACAGAGGTGCGATCGCGTAGCGTGCCGTTAGGCGTATCGCGCAGTGTGCCTCCCGGCATATCGCATTTTCCGCAACTCTTCAGGAGTGGCATAAGGGTAAACTTGTGATAGGAGCAAGGAGATTTCGTTATGACAGTAACGCTAGACAAAACAAAAGACCAACGGCTAGTTCATTTTGGCATGAGTTGGCAACAGTTCAAGTTACTTCAGGAAAGCTTTGCCGACGCACGAGGAATTCGACTCGCTTATTACAAAGGAGAAATTGAAATTGTGACACTTTCCCCTGACCACGAATCAATCAGCCGCATGATTACAGGGTTGCTCATTGTGTATTTTTTGAACAAAAACATTGAATTCAACCCATTAGGCAGCTTTACCCAAGAAAAGGAAGAGGAAGTTTCAGCGCAAGCAGACGAATCATTTGCTATTGGTAGCTCAACAGCAACTAAACCTGACCTGGTTGTAGAAGTAATCTTTACCAGTGGTAGCGATCGCAAATTGAAGCGCTATAAAGTTTTAGGTGTTCCTGAAGTTTGGTTTTGGGAGGATGGTTTATTCACGCTGTATCGTTTGCGGGAATCAGGGTATGAGCGGATAGAGCGTTCTGAAGTTTTGCCAGATTTGGATATCAACCTGTTAACTCGTTGCGTGATGATGGCTTCTAAACTTGAAGCTCTTAAAGCGTTTCAACAGACAATTGCTCAAGCTTAGCCAAATATCTAACGTAAGTAGCTAGTTACAAATATTCTTGGTTATATCGTGCCTAACTTTGGAGGTCGGTAGACAGCATTTATGAGAGCGATCGCACCTTCCTTCCATCTCTAGGTGCGATCGCCTTAATGAAGTATGGATGGGAAAATTTGGCAAGTAACAGAGGTGCGATTGGATTTCCTTCCCGCGCCTCGTCAGGAGTTGCCAAAATTGTTGTGGAAGCGTGGAACGCTGAGTCAAACGCAGCATTCGCAAAATTTTAATAACAAGAATTGCTATTGGCTGTTATTGTGACCTAAAATGAAGTTGAAAGGTCACAGGAGAGAGCAAAGATGAATGTATCCCTGACACCGGAGTTAGAGCAGTACGTCCAAGAAAAAATCAAGAGTGGAAAGTATTATTCTGCTAGTGAGGTTATCCGTGAAGGATTGCGGTTGCTACAAGAAAAAGATGAGATGCACCAAATTCGCTTGCAGCAACTACAGCAAGATATTCAGGCAGGGATCGATAGTGGAGAATCAACTCCCTTAGATATGCAAGCTATCAAAGCCAAAGCACGGCAGGGTCGTCAGCAGAGGCAGTCACAGTAATGGCAATTATTATTAAACGTCCGTTAGCTGAACAGGATTTGCTTGATATTTGGGAGTTTATCGCCGAAGACAGTCTAGACCGAGCAGATGAGTTTTTGGATAGGTTGGAGGGTAAGTTACAAACTTTGGCACTCAATCCTGGGATGGGTAGGAGGCGAGAAGAACTGTTAACAGGGTTGCGGAGTTTTCCCAGCGACAATTACATCGTATTTTACCGGAAAATTGAGGATGGTATTGATGTAATTCGTATTTTACATGGCTCAAGAGATTTTGAGGCAATTTTTAGGCAGGGCTAAATAAACTCAGTAGATCGCCTTTATGGGAGCGATCGCACCTTTTCCCCATCTCTAAGTGCGATCGCGCAGCGTGCCGGAGGCATATCGCTCTTTTTTGCTCAATCGCTTTCCATAACACTTTTTGACCAATTATTCAAGCTTAATATAAAACTTTTAACTAAAATTCAAATAATAATTTAAATTAACCCTTAAATAAGAGCCATTATCTTGTAATATTATTTCAGCTAAAGCAATTTAACTTAAAATACCAGCTATGCTATTAGGTGCTTTACCGTGACAGAGAGAAGCCAAAAGAAAAAAAGTAAAATTTTTTGTATTCTAACTTACATCTTCGGGTTTCCCTCTCTGGCAACAGCGCAAATCGTTCCAGATAATACCCTACCTGTTAATTCAACTGTCACATTTTCTAACAACTCCTTTACTATCGAAGGTGGAACTGAACTAGGTAGCAACCTATTCCATAGCTTTGAGCAGTTTTCTATCCCCACGAACGGAACTGCATACTTTAACAATACTCTAACAATTCAAAATATCTTTAGTCGCGTAACAGGTAATTCAATATCAAACATTGATGGTTTAATTAGAGCCAACGGTGATGCTAACTTATTTTTAATTAATCCGAATGGAATTATTTTTGGGCAAAATGCCTCTCTTAATATTGGAGGCTCATTTCTAGCCAGTACAGCTAATAGCCTGCTTTTTAAAGATGGCAGTCAATTTAGTGCCACCAATCCCCAAGCCCCACCGTTACTAACAGTAAATGTACCTGTTGGCTTACAATTCACAAATACACCGGGAGCAATTTCAGTACAAGGGACAGGTCATAATTTTAGTGTAGATCCAGAAACGGGAAAAGTTACTAGAAATGATAGCGCGATCGGTCTATCCGTAAATCCGGGTAACACTTTAGCATTGATAGGTGGAGATGTTACTTTAACAGGTGGAAATTTAACGGCAAACGGGGGAAGAGTTGAACTTGGGTCAGTTGTCAACGGGCAGTTATCAATTGTTGATAGCAATGGAAAAATAACGATCGATCGAGCCGAAAGTACTAATAATTATGGAGATATTCAGTTATTAGGTGCATCTGCCATAGATGTTAGCGGAAACGGTGGTTCAGTTCAAATACAAGGACGAAATATTTATCTTTATGATGGCTCAACAATACTAACTCTCACCCAAGCAGAAGAACGAGGAGAAAATTTAACTGTAAAAGCTTCCGATACTGTAGAATTGATTGGTACTACAGCCGACAGTCGCTTATTCCGCAGTAGTTTGCTGAGTCAGGCTCAAGGGGAAGGAAAAGCTGCCGATTTGACAATAGAAACTGGTCAATTAATTATTCAAGGAGGAGAAGCAGCAGCTTCTACTTTCGGGGCAGGAGATGCCGGAAATCTTATCGTTCGCGCTAGAGATGCGGTGCAATTAACTGGCATAGAAACGGATGGAGAATTGACCAGCGGATTATTTTCTTTAGTCAATCCAGATGCAACTGGGAACGGAGGAAATTTAACCGTAGAAACAAGACAATTAACTGTTAAGAATGGCGCACAGATAGCAACTACTACGTTTAGCGATGGTCAAGGTGGAAATCTCACCATCCGTGCCTCAGATTCAGTAGAATTAATCGGAGGAACGATTACTATTGACCCGTTTGCTGAACTTCCCTATCCTAGCGGCTTATTCTCTTTAGCCGTAGGTTTTGGTCAAGGTGGAAATTTAACAGTAGAAACAGGGCGATTGATTGTCAACGATGCAGCAGAGATATCCAATACTACTTTTTCGGATGGGAATGCAGGAACTTTACTAATTCGTGCTTCCGATTCAGTAAAAGTTAGTGCAAATGGCGGTATATCAACTCAAGTTAATCAGGAAGAAGCGACCGGAAATGGAGGAAATATAACGATTGAAACTAAGCAGTTAATAGTACAAAATGGAGGACAAATAACAGCTTCTACTTTCGGTATAGGTGCAGGAGGAACTTTGATTGTTCGTGGTGTCGAACAAGAAGGAATTTCGACTGCTAATGAAGCTGAATCTGTGGAATTAATAGGAATATCGCCAGATGGGTTTCCTAGTGGTTTGTTTGCTATCACTGGAGGAACTGGTGCAGGTGGAAATTTAATTATTAATACCAGAAGATTAATTGCCGAAAATGGCGCACAGGCAGCAGCTTCTACTATCGGCGAAGGATTAGGAGGAACTGTCACGGTAAATGCTTCTGAATCAGTCCAATTGCGGGGAATAGGAATCAAACCAGATGGCGAAATTGCACGTACAGGAGAAGGCGATATAATTCGCAGTGGATTATTAGCCAGAACTCGGTTTGAAGGTAATGGAAAAGCAGGCAGTATAAACATTAATACAGAACAATTAACCATCCAAGATGGCGCAACAACAACAGTCAGCACTCGCTTAGGTTCCGAAAACGCTGCTGCTGGTAATATCACCGCTCAAGCTAACAATATATTACTCGAAAATGGCATAATCACCGCCGAAACAAGAGCAGGAGATTTCGGAAATATAGAATTAAATTCAAACAACCTACAACTGCGTCGCCAAAGCAGTATCACCAGCAACGCCACCGGAACGGGAGGTAACATTACCCTCAATACAGGTGTATTAGCAGCATTAGAAAATAGCGACATCACCGCCAATTCCACAGACAGCAGAGGCGGTCAAGTAAACATCAACACAGAAGGCATTTTTCGACAAGGATTTTTAGGAACAAATGTTTCCAGAGAAGCAAGCGATTTCACCAGCGATATCACCGCTACCTCTAATTTAGGCCCACAATTTGACGGTGTAATAAATATTCAGACTCCCGAAATAGACCCGACTCAAGGATTAATCGCTTTACCTCCTATTGATAATCGACCAGTTTTCCAAAATGTTTGTGCAGCCACAAGAGATAATGATGAAATTGGCGAATTTGTTCTTACCGGACGTGGCGGTTTACCGCCAAATCCGAGAGAAGCACTCAACCTTTCCACCGCAGAAAGTACCTTTGCGCCAACCGAAATTATAGAAGCACAAGGATGGATAAAAGATGATAAAGGCGTCATACATTTAATTGTACAAGCGCCCAAAGTAACTCCCTATAGTCCCGCAGAAAGTGTAACAGCTTGTCGCACACCATCTCCAGTATCTATGAATACTTTTAATTAAAAATATGGCAAGAAAAGGCAAATCATTTCTAACATTTTCTCACTGTATCAAAAAGCGTTTAGCTTGGTGGTTAATTGCTGCTAGCTGTATGGTTTTGTGTCTCCTCAAATCTCCTGTTTCCGCTCAACTTACCCACAATACCGTACCCAACTTACTAAAGAACGCCCAAGAGTTGCAAGCAGCAGGACATTACCGTAGCGCTTGCGGAACTTTATTACAATCTTTAGCCATTCCTTCCCAAGAATGCAGAACGTTAATTCGCGATGAAACTTCCCTGCAAGTAGCAGAAACTCTTCCCAAGTTAGCAGATTCTCAACTGACTGCTACGAGTTTAAGAAATTTGGGAGATATTTTACGAATTGTTGGTGCTGTCAACAACTCAGAACAGATTTTACAGCAAAGTTTGCAAATGTTTCAACGCTTAAAATCCGATGCAGAGATTAGCTCTACTTTAGTTAGTTTAGGCAATACCAAACGCGCTTTAGGCAAACGCGAAGAAAATTATAATAATCAATCAAAAGCGCAAATGGCTTACGAAGCTGCCTTAAAATTTTATCAAAATGCTGTTTCACTATCTGCCGCACCTATAACCAATTTACGAGCCAAGCTAAATCAACTAAGCTTGTTAATAGAAACTCCCCTCAGTTCTGATATCGGTGATTTACTACAACAAATTCAATCTCATCTTACTGAATTAGCGTCAACGAAAGAAACAATTTATGCGCGGCTGGATTTAGCTCGCAGTTTGACTTGTCTGAAATTACAACAAGAAGAACAAACGCCTGATTATCCTTCACCGATTGCCAGAGAATGCGCTAACTCAAACGTTAATAAAAAAAGCCAGCAAATTGAGATGTTATCTTGGCAATATATCGGCCAATTATTAGCAACATCTATCCAACAAACTAAAACTTTAAACGATGTGCGATCGCAATCCTATGCTTTAGGACAATTAGGAGAATTATATGAAATAACTCAACAATTGTCAAGTGCAAAACAACTAACGGAACAAGCTTTGCGCCTCGCGCAATCAATTCAAGCCTGGGATATTGCCTATCGCTGGCAATGGCAATTGGGAAGACTGGAAATTAAGCAAGAAAAAGATATTGAAAGCGCTATAGAAGCTTACACAGCCGCTTTCGATAATCTCCAATTATTACGAAAAGATTTAACTGCTCTTAACCCCGACCTTCAGTTTAACTTTCGGGATGAAGTGGAACCTGTCTATCGCGAATTTGTTGATTTACTCTTAAAACAAGAAAATATAACCAAAGCGCGAGATGTAATAGAGGCGCTACAATTAGCGGAACTGAACAATTTCTTTCGAGAAGCTTGTTTAAATAGCGAACCAAAACAAATCGATCGCATCGATAAAAATGCTGCCGTAATTTATCCGATTATTCTCAAAAATAGGTTAGAAGTAATACTCACCTTACCCGAACAGCCTATCCGCCATCATACCATAGATATATCTGCCGATGAAATCCACAAAACTATAGACAACCTGCGAAAATTATTAAGAAACCCCAGCATTAGTATTGAAGAAGTTAAAAACCAATCAAAACAGATATATGACTGGTTGCTAAAACCGTTTGAAGCCGACCTGGAAATTGCTCAAAATCGGGAAGAAAGCCAGGTAAAAACGCTGGTATTTGTTTTAGATGGTGCGCTCAGAAATCTGCCAATGGCAGTCCTTTATAATGGAGAAAAATATTTGCTGGAAAGATATGCGATCGCACTTGCTCCAGGTTTGCAACTTATAGACCCCAGACCATTAACGCGAGAGCGAATCAATGCCTTAATTGGTGGTGCAAAAGACGCTCCCAGCTTCCAAAAAGAAACTCCAAAGTTTGGTTTGATAGATAATGTAGAAACTGAATTAAACCAAATTAGTAAAGAAATACCGAGTCGCCAACTGGCAGAACAAAAATTTAATCGCACCAATATTCAAAACCAAATAAACTCATTTGACTTTTCCATAGTTCACCTAGCAACACACGGGAGATTCAGTTCTAACCCTGATGAAACTTTTATCCTCGCTTGGGATGAACGCATCAAAGTAAAAGATTTGGATAAATTACTGCGACAAAAAAACCAGCCTCAATCTAACCCAATTGAACTATTAGTCTTAAGTGCTTGTCAGACCGCACTAGGAGACAACCGCGCTGCTTTGGGACTAGCGGGAGTCGCCGTGAGAGCAGGCGCACGCAGTACCTTGGCAACTTTGTGGCAAGTTAACGATGCTTCTACGACTGAACTAATGATTCTGTTTTACCAAGAGTTAAAGAAACCGCAATTGACAAAAGCAGAAGCACTCCGACAAGCTCAACTTGCTATATTAAAAAATTACCCAGACACAGATTACCAAAAACCTTATTATTGGGCTCCTTTTATTATGGTTGGGAATTGGTTTTGATGGGAAATGCTACCAACTTCCAATCCAATCAATTTACATTCCCAACGATTCGCTCTGCGGAAATTTCTCCTAATCTCACCTCTTCGCTTTTTAAAAGATTAATCCAAGCATTAATAGCTTCCCTATTTTCCGGTTCCTTAAGGCGAAGTTGACCCAACTCGGTTACAGTATCGTACCAAATACCATTTTTGGCATAAATAGCTGCTTTTTCCAATGCTGTTTTCACTGCTTTTAACTGACTATCTAACTCAGAGCTAATCCCAATCCTTTGCACCTGTCCAGTTACAAAAGCAGGGGTAGAGTTTTCGGGAGAACCTTCTCTTTGAGGGCAGTTAAGAGTAAAATACCAACGATATTTTTTACCGATTTCCAAAGGTTCGACTGTAGGGGGAATAGTGACGCTGACAATTCCTGGCGTTTTTGACAAGCTGAAAGGAGTACGGTAGATATTTTTTTCCCCATCCTGCAATGAAAATTCTCCAGAACTAGCTTCCTCTGGCGCATAAGGTACGTAAACCCAAAAAGTAGGTCGATCGCTAATAGTTGACTCCAACTTGCTACCACCTCCTAAACGAGTTAGAGGAATGCTTTTAGACAAACAATCACCCCGACTCCCCGGACCTCTATTATCTGTAGTTGTAGTACCCCTAGTTCCTCCAGAAGGAGAAGTTTGATTTGATGTTCGGGGAATAAAGCGGATATCTACTCCTTGAGAAATTAGCTGACTCGACTGTGCTAATAGTCGCAACGGAAAAATGATAAAGTTAATCAAAAATAAGCAGATGACAATACCCGGTCTGTTCATAAATTCAACTCCATTTTTCTATTATTGTTGCCGATTTGTTGATAAGGTGTAGATGGCCAAGCTTACACCTGTAATTACTGAAGCTAAAACAGAAGGTATCAAGGGTATCCAACCTCCTTTTAGCAAAACTAAAAAACAAATAGCATAAATGAGCGAAATTGTAATGCCCCCAGCAGCTATCTGCTGTATGCGCGATCGCAAACACCAACCAATCATACCTCCAACAAAAGACCAACACCAAATCCAGATAGTTTCAGCTTGTTTTGGCCACCACCAAATCAATGGGCGATTATCCAAAACTGCACTAATAATTTGACTTACTTTATGTGCCTGAATTTCTACACCTGTCATTCTTTGAATTGGCCAATGACCGTAACTGTAAGGCGTCAGCCAATGGTCATCGTTAAAACTAGGAGCAGTTGTACCGATAATAACAATGCGATTTCTGATTAAATCGGGATTAATTTTGCCGTTGAGAAATTCTTTGAGGGTGACTTTCTGAGCAATTTGACGGGTAGAGCGGTAATTGAGCATGATTTGATGAGCGCGTGAATCTATTAGTTGATATCCCCCCGAATCTTTTTCTAGAGTAGTAAAAATAGTTTTTCCGATAAAAGACAAATAATCTTGTGGTTTAATCAGGTCTAATTTAATATTGTCATCATCTAAATAACGTTTAGCTAATTGCAGGCTGAAAGAAAACTCTGTTTGACAAGGAGATTGTTTTCCGTTAGCTAATAAATGGCGGCGAAGAATGCCATCAGGATCGGTTATAACATTATTAAAACCCAAACGTTCGGGTGGAACTTCCGTAGGTGGTAAGATTCCGGGGTGATTGCCGTTACTAGCTTGGCAGACAGCAAAAAAGCGATCGCTCTTTTTCATCCGAGTTGCTAAATCCGCATATTTTGCTTGAACGGGGTTATCCCGATAGATTAGCAATCCAATTGCTCTCGGCTGATATTGCTCTACTTTTTTCAATAAAATAGCTAGAGAGCGATCGGATATCGATGCGCTTCCTCTTTCCGCAGATGGTTGAGATTGTACGTCATTTTCAGTAATAGTAACTAATAGCAGGCGATTATCCTGTCCTTCATCAGGACGCAAACGCATTAATTGGTCAAAAGATTGCAACTCCCAAGCTTGCAAAAAAACAAGCGATCGCACCCCCTTCACCAAAGCAGTTACCACCACACTTACTAACAGCACAGATTGCCATTTTGGGATTTTAGAATTAGGATTTTCGATTTTTTGTAACGACGGAATTTCTACTTTCGCAGCGGGTAACAAATCTTCCCACCTTGGCGGCACCTCTGCGGGATTTTGACAAATTACAGGCAACCAAGTCGCACAAGGAAACTCACCCTCCATCCCCTGCAACCTTTCTCGCGCTGACCGCACAGCTAAATAAAATGACTTACCAGCCACAAATGCTGTCAGAAAATTTCTCAAAAATTCTTGAGCTACTCTGTCTGGCACCAACTCCCGCATCACAATCATTTGGGGAATATGCAAATCATCTAATTGCCGTGCCAAACCTAAACCATCGCAAGAATTAAACACTGCTAATTTTAAACCTTGTTCGACTGCTTTTCTGAGAGCGTACCACAGCTCGTTAATTGTTAAACTTTCAGTGGGATTGATATAAATTATACCCGTTTCCCCTTCTGTCTCGCTATGACCTGCAAAAAAGATGATATCCCAAGGTTGTTCCCACAATCGATCGTTAATTTGTTGACGTTGAGGTTCTACTAAAAAGACTACTTCTGCATTAGGTAAGCTTTCTAGCAAACCTCGATCTCTCTCAATATTAAGACCGGCACTATGTCCTAAAATAGCTAAAATTTTGACCCTCGCCTTCTCCTGTACCGAATTCAATTTTTTAGTAGCTTCAAACTTTTTTGCACTTAAGGCAACTTCTGCCAAAGGGTAACGCTCAAAAAAATCCCACAAATGCCAAGGAAGTTTCTGTAAATGACTATCTTCAGTGCGAATCAATAGCCTAATTGCTTCCTCTCGGCTTAACTCTTCTCGCAATCGCCTGTCAATAGGACGAAAATCGTCAGAATCCAACCACGCACTCAGGCGTAATCGTAACTCTTGCGCTGACTGATGACATTGCTCAATTCGCTTATTTACCGAACCATCATAAGTAATTTTCTTCGGTTTAATGCGGTAAGGCGCACCCACGCTACGATAATTTTGTTGCCAGCTATCTAAACAAACGAGCAAATCTGGATCTGGCGGTAATTGACCAGCGATCTCTATTTCAGGACGCCTACTTTCCCAGCCAATTTCTAGGCTGACTCGAAACCCATTTCGCTCTAGATCGCCATCTAACTTTAGAACGACTAACTTAACCATAATTTGCCCCTTTTTAGTCAGCATTCCGCTCTTTAAATTACAAAACCTTCGGTAATGCTGACATCACCCAAACCCACTTTGACACTAAAATGTTCACCCAGTTCGCCACTAAACTCAAA
This sequence comes from Aerosakkonema sp. BLCC-F183, assembly GCF_041929145.1. Taxonomy (NCBI): domain Bacteria; kingdom Bacillati; phylum Cyanobacteriota; class Cyanophyceae; order Aerosakkonematales; family Aerosakkonemataceae; genus Aerosakkonema; species Aerosakkonema sp. BLCC-F183. The sequence continues at coordinate 140,138 of NZ_JBHFNU010000049.1, forward strand.
TTGAATATTTTTGGTAGTTCTAGCTTGAGCTTCCATCACAGTAATTCCCTCATCATCTAGTACCATTACTTGGAGATCTGGCGGCAGATAATTTTGATCGCCTGTGGGATATACTTCAACTAAAATATTCACTTCTAATTGATCGACTGGTTTTAGTCCAACGCATAAAGCTACCTGTTTCCCTGCGCGTTCCAATTCTAAAAATTTACCGCGACGTACACCATCTGTGCCTCTAAAATTAAAGGCAATTTGTGCTTGTGGCGGTAATAAAAGTGCTTCCACTGTCTGCCACCCAATTTCAACAACATTGTGCAGCCACTGGCTCAAATTAATAGGTCGAGGCTGGCGAATTTCGCTGATAAATTCTGGAAATTCTTCGAGCGATCGCAATTCGCTAATCGATAAGTTTTCCCTCGTTGCCGTCTTCGTAAATCCCAGCAACATTACTTCCGTTAGCGATCTAGTCATTTGAACAGCTACATAGCCAATTCGGTTTAACCAAACTTCAGGTGGAATATAGATAAACTCTTGTTCTGGCAACACAGGGCGACACTCTAACTTACCCAAATTCTTAACTTCCAAATCAGCCACATCCATAAGTGTCTGCGCTACCGGATCGAAACTATCGCTGGCTTGACAATCTGTTTCTATTCCCAAGCAGTCCAGGTAAAATTTTACTGCATACACCGCCAATGTATTGAGGTAAACCTGCTTGCCTTTCTGAGGCTGTCTTTGGTGTTTGCGAAACTGTTCTGCTAGACGATGGGCTTCTGCGCCTAGAATTACAGTAAAAGTAAACGGATTTGATGGCTCTTGCATAATCTATATTTCTAACTTAACTTCCGTGATTTTGGCAGTATTCTCGCAGCTTAGCTGTAAATTTCTTCAAACAGCGCTGATAAAAGCTACTGAGGGTAGGAACTTTAATCCCTAATTCTTCCGATATTTCTTGCCATGTAGATCCAGCTAGCCTTTTTTTCGCTAAATATTGAAAATTAGCTGGCGGATTATTTTCAATATACTCATTTTTGAAAACATCTTCTCGATCTTCTTCTATACATTGCTTCACTATTTCTGATGTAGAAACTTCTTCTTCAGGTTGAATTATATTCTCTAGGTCGTCCAGCGTCCTTCTGATAATGTTCTTATCCATAAACTTAGGAATAGCCTCTCTGAAAAATCGTTTTTCAAATAGGAAGTTCACCCAGCGCATTACCGGGCTTTTTTCCGGATCGTAATCATCAATTTTTTGGCAAATATACAGCAACATATCTTGTCGGGCTTCATTGTAAATATCTTCGTAAACGCCCTCAAATTGACCTCGATAGGGACGGCAAAGCCTGCCAGATTGCAAAATTGCTTGCACCAGTTGCACTAAAGCTTGCTGTCGCAAGGGCGTCATCGGTGGATGTTGTTGAGCTTTGATAACCAGCTGCTTAAGCCGCTCATCAAGTTCTTTATCCCGCTCATTGTCCATCTCCAGTACCCCAGGAAAAAACTACCTGAATTACCAGCGTAATCTATCTCAAGGTACAACCATTTTCATGCCGTAGATGGATGAAACGTCATGTACTTGAGTAATGGAACAGACAAGATGTTGCTCGGACAGTTTTCGGTGTTCGCGGTCGATTCGATCGCCCGAACATTTCAACCTCCTATTTCTTTGTCAAGGTCAACCCATCAACTTTATGCAAAGTTGCACGATTCTTTAACAAAACTTCATATAACCTGGTTTTGTTATGGCAAGCGGCTTTTATGTAAAGTTTTGTAACAAAACAGGTATTCACGCATAAAAGTTGCCGCCTGACCCTGAGAGAGAGATAGAGGTGTTTCGGGTCAGAGTAGCTGTAACTTTCGAGAGAGGTCGAGTATGGTGCGAATCCGCGAAGTTGTCCAAGAAGCCTTAACCATCGGCTATTTAACGGTTAAAGCCGAAGAGAAACTGCGCCTGCTGTTGCAAATTCAGTATGACTCGCAAGATTTCGATGCCTTTATGACTTTGCAGCAAGCAGCTTCTTCCGGTTCCGTAATGCAAGAATCTCGCAAGGCGATCGAGTTTGAGAACTTAAAAACGCTCCAAGATAGTTTGCTAGTCGAACCAGTTGGCTCGAAAAGTTCGTAAATTTCAAACCTTAATTAACCACACCGTTTCAGTCTACCTCTTCATTTCAAAGGAGAATTATTTATGGGTTGGTTTCGTGGATTTAGCAAAAAGCGTTCTGGAAATAAAGGTTTTCAACCTCAAAAAAACGCGACGGCGTTGCAAACATTCATCCTTGAGCCTATTCTTACTCCTAGCGGCATCATCGATAGTGGTGATGATTCGCACACCTCGCTGATGTTGGATGTGGATACGCCAACTTTGCCAGAAGTTGATTTACCGGAAAATAACTCAACTGATGTACCAGTTGTAGAAGTACCCGATGTAGATGATGTGGATGGTGACGACTCTGACCCAGACACGAGCGCAGTAGAATCTTCCCAAGATAGCAGCGATATCGTTGATACCGATATCCTCGCTACGCATAAAGTAGACGATTCAATTTCAGATGGTGAGTTGGAAGAAATTTCCTTTATCGATAGTGCGATCGATAATGCTGACGATGCTACAACTGATTTGGAAACTGATGATGTTGATACCCCAATAGGCGAGACTGAGGAAATAATTCTTGATTCAACTGATGATAAGTCTGATGCTACTGCGGATGAAGTTTCCGTTTCTTTGGATAAGGAAGACTTCGCTACTGACACTCAAACCGATCTAGAAACTGAAGATTTAGCGGAAACTGATAACACTGACCTAGAAGTTACGACTGTTTCACCCCAAACCAAGGATACTATCACCGATACTCAAATCGATGCGGTGGAAACGGAGGTTGCTGATGTTGATAGTTTCACTGAGAATGCGACGATCGCCGATCAATCTGACCCATCTCTCTTACCAGACTCCGACATTGAAGAGGTAATTGATAGCTTACCAGAACCTACCGATATTCCGCCCATAACTTCATCGGAATCTCCCACTTTTACTTCCGGTGTTTTCACTGTCGGTGAAACCGGAGAAATAGGAATTGATTTTCTATTTGACGGTGGTGGATACAAAGGAGAGTTAGCAATTTTTAGTCTCAAGGACATGGAGAATTTCACTCCCGGTTCCACTGAGTTTATTAAAGAAGCAGCTACTCGCGCTTTGAGTAGTTCTGAATTTGGTTACGTCGTAATTTCCGACCCGATAGAAGGTGCTAAATTTAGCGGTAAACTCCCTGGAGAGGGCAACCAAAATTCGGGCGATTATTTGGGAGTAAAAACTTTTAAGATGCGTCCGGGAGACGAGTTCGGTGTGATGCTCGTTCCCAATGGTACGCTACAACAGCTATTTAATAGCCCGAAAGTAGGTGGTGCTTTGCGTCCGTTATTCTCTTTGGTAACAGCTAATCCTAACGAGCATTTTCATATCGGACAAATTGCCGATGTGACGGGGGATGGCAATACTTTCGTAATGGAAGATTTGCGAGTAGATACTGGTTCCGATCGCGATTATAACGATATCATTTTCCAAGTACGCGGTGCTACTGGTAAAGCAGCCCTTTTGGATGATGTAATTGCTCCCGGTAAAGATTGGCGTACTTCCGATATGGGTCAAGCTTTGATTGCTTACGCCGAACCATACATTGCTCCCGATCCGACGGATTATTTTGAGGGAGAAGATGGCGAACTCGTCGAAATTCCATTTGACGATTCAGATGATTTTCCAGAAAATGTTGAATTAGTTGATGATGAATTAATCATATCTGAAGGAGAGCTTGAATTAGTTGATGATGAATTAATCATATCTGAAGGAGAGTTGGAATTAGTCGATGATGAATTCATCACTTCTAAAGGAGAGTTGGAATTAGTCGATGATGAGTTCATCGCTTCTCAAGAAGATGTTCAGCTTTCAGATGTCACCGAGTTGGGTATAGATACCTCTACTAATTCAGCTTCGGAAGGTGCTACTACTGAACAAAGCACGGTAGCAAATGATTCTACGCTGGAAACTCCGAAAGTAATCGAAAATGCGATCGCTCCTAACAACACTCCGGCGACTGAATCTACTACGGTAGCAGAAGTAACTGCGGTAACATCTCCGAAAGTAGTGGAAAGCGCTTCTAACAGCACTCCGGCGACTGAATCTACCACGGTAGCAGAAGTACCTGTTGTTACATCTGAAAAAGTAATCGAAAATGCTATCGCTTCTAACAACACTACGGTAACTGAATCTACCACGGTAGCAGAATTACCTGTTGTTACATCTGAGAAAGTAATTGAAAATGCGATCGCTCCTAACAACATTACGGCTACTGAATCTACCACGGTAGCAGAATTACCTGTTGTTACATCTGAGAAAGTAATTGAAAATGCGATCGCTCCTAACAACACTACGGTAACTGAATCTATTACGGTATCAGAAGTACCTCTTGTTACATCTGAGAAAGTAATCGAAAATGCGATCGCTCCTAACAACACTACGGTAACTGAATCTATTACGGTATCAGAAGTACCTCTTGTTACATCTGCGAAAGTAATTGAAAATGCGATCGCTCCTAACAACACTACGGTAACTGAATCTATTACGGTATCAGAAGTACCTGTTGTTACATCTGCGAAAGTAATTGAAAATGCGATCGCTTCTAACAACACTACGGTAACTGAATCTATTACGGTATCAGAAGTACCTGTTGTTACATCTACGAAAGTAATTGAAAATGCGATCGCTCCTAACAACACTACGGTAACTGAATCTACCACGGTAGCAGAAGTACCTGTTGTTACATCTGAGAAAGTAATCGAAAATGCGATCGCAGCTAACAGCACCTCCACTACTCCCGCATCTGGCGTTACTACAACAGTGACATCAATTCTTTCTGTTGAGAAAGAAGAAGTTGTAGCAACATCGCCAATTACCATTAACCAGAGTTCGACAACTTCCGCATCTGGGGTAACATCTACTACTGAAGTAACAGTTTCAGCACAAACTAATGTTGCATCTCCAAGTTCTTCTACAATCGTAGCAAGCAGTGGTCAAACAGTTTTGACTGTAGAACAACCACCTGTAAAAGCTGCGATTCCAAAACCTCCAACTTCCTTTGATTTCCCGAAAGCGAATCAGCCATTAGTCGGTGTAATCGATACTGGATTTAGTGCTAATAATCCCGATATTGATTATTCCCAGATTACTTTAGGAAAAGATTTTGTAGATGGTGATGATAATCCCTTATTGCAATCCGGTGAAGGAAGCGAACACGGTACCCATGTATTAGGAATAATTGCCGCCCAAAAGGATAACGATATTGGGATTAATGGTATAAATGATGATGCACCAATTTGGGTAGGACGTGCGATCGGCTCTGGCAAATGGGCAGATTCTTTAGTAGAATTTGTGGATGCTGCTAAAGAGTCGGGACAACCGAATGCAGTGGTTAATTTGAGTTTGGATTTAACCCAAATTAATCCCGATGGTAGCGTGACTACTCGTTATGAATTTACGCCACAAGAAAGGGCAGCAATTGAATATGCACGTCAGAATAATGTGTTGATTGTGGTTGCTGCTGGGAATGATGGCGGCGTGATGTCAGCATTAGGTCAATCTTCCCAAGAATTCGACAATATAATTACCGTTGGTGCAGCCGAACGAGTTAACGATTCGGTAGCGGTATCCAAAGCATTCGATCGCGCCAGTTATTCCAGCTATGGTTATGGTTTGGATATCATGGCTGATGGTGGCACTGTGGATAATCCAGTTTTATCTACTACTGGCGATAGCGTTGGTACGATGGCAGGAACTTCGGTTGCATCAGCGAAAGTGACAGGTGCAGTATCTCAAGTTTGGGCAGCAAATCCGAATTTGAGTTATCGCCAAGTTATTGAGCTGCTGAAGGATACGGCAACTGATTTAAAAACACCTGGATGGGATGCCGAAACGGGTGCAGGATTTTTGAATATGACGGCGGCGGTGTTGTTGGCGAAGGTGACAAAGCCGGAAGAATATGATGTGTTGGCAACTGTTATTCCCGATACTTGGAGTGGTGAAGGAAAGGTAATACCCACAGAACGTGCTGCTGCCACTGAATTTATGGGCAAATACTATGAGTGGGATTCCTACACCATTAAATCAGGAGATAGCCTGAGTGCGATCGCGCTCCGAACAATGGGCAGTAGTTCAGCCACTTACTATAACTTTATTGCTCAGAAAAACGGCATTGCTAATCCCAACCTAATTTATCCGAATCAAAGAATACTGATACCTCGTCAAGTATCAGCACCAGTCCAGAATCAGCCAGCAATTCCAGACTGGCAGAAAGCGATCGACCAAGCTTATGCAGCAAGTCCCGTTAATTTAGGTTCTCCGCTTTCTGGTTACTTGGATGCTACTAAATCGCCAAAAGGAACAACTGGTAAGTTCCGTGTTTACCAAAACGGCACTATTCACTGGTCACCCCAACACGGTGCTGTTCCTCTTTGGCTTGATTTGCAACGAGAATACAACGATTATGGCTCTCCCAATGGTTCTGGTGGTTGGTTAGGCTTCCCCACGAAGCGAGAGTATCCTTGGAATGGAGGAATGCGAACTGACTTTGAAGGGGGGTATATTTTCTGGAACGGACGGGCTAAAGCTTATCGTCTTTGGGAATCACCTAATAATACTCCCTCCCAACCGCAACAACCGTCGAATAACGGACAGCGAATTATTGATGCGGTCAACAAGGTTAATCCCGATCAATGGTACTATCGACCCCGCGACATTACGGGCGATCGAATCAACGAAACTTTCTGCAATTGGTTTGCTGCTGATGTCCTCGATCAGTTAGGAGTTCCTATCCCACGTAACGGCCCCAGTGCTGGTGCCTACACGAAACCTCATCCAATCTACGGAACTAACACCCCAAATAAACCCTACGGGACTGACCAATTGCTAGGTTTTATGAATCGTGGCGGCGATGGGATGTGGGAAAGAGTTAGTGCTGCTGATGCAGTTGCCAGTGCTAATAACGGACAAGTCGTACTTGCTTGTTCTGTCGGTCACGTTGCTGTTGTCATCCCTGGTGGTTCCGGCTCAAATGTCCGCATTGCTCAAGCTGGTGCGACAAATGGCAAGAACATGAGTGTTGGTACAGGGTTTGGTAGCATCACTCCTACATATTTCCGATATAAAGGAAATGTCAAGGGTAACGTCAGCCCCAATACGAACACTTCTTACTCACCTCCAGCAACCCCAGGACAAACGCGGCAGTATATTGTCAAATCCGGTGATACGCTCTCAGGAATTGCTCAGCGCGAACTTGGCAATGCTAATCGTTGGCGGGAGATTAAAAAACCCAATGGCACCACATTTACAGAGGCGGAAGCGCGGCTAATCAAACCAGGACAATCAGTTTATTTGCCTGTTACTCAACAGGTAGGGACGGGTAAGCCGATAACATCTACACCTATATCTGTTCCAGTTCAGAATATTAATCTTAAACCCGGTGCATCTAACTTGAATTTCTCGCGGGGTCAACAGTGGATTACTTCTACAGGCTACAAATTCATCTTTCAGAACGATGGCAATTTAGTATTGTACAATCCCCAAAGGAAACCAATTTGGGCTACCGGGACTGAAGGGACAGGAGCCGATCGGTTTTCAGTTCAAGCAGATGGCAATGTTGTACTTTACGATCGAAATAAACCAGTTTGGGCAACTGATACATGGGGTAATTCTGGAGCATACTTCGCGATTCAAAATGATGGAAACCTTGTTGTTTATTTCTCGAATGGCAAAGCGTTATTTGATACAGGTACGTATGGTGGCAGGACTGGAACAGTTACAGCATCACCAGATTGGCTGAAGAAACACACGCCAGTTCAGAATATTATTCTTAAGCCTGGTGCATCTAACTTGAACTTTTCACGGGGTCAACAATGGGTTACTTCTACAGGCTATAAGTTTATTTTCCAGAACGATGGCAATTTAGTATTGTACAATCCCCAAAGAAAACCAATTTGGGCTACGGGAACTAATGGGACAACAGCCGATCGATTTTCAGTTCAAGCAGATGGCAATGTTGTACTTTACGATCGCGGAAAAGCAGTTTGGGCAACAGATACCGCAGGCAATCCAGGTGCTTACTTTGCAATTCAAAATGATGGGAACCTCGTTGTTTATTCCTCGAATGGCAAACCGTTATTTGATACGGTTACGTATGGTGGTCGGACTGGGACAGTTACAGCATCGAAAGATTGGTTGAATAAACACTCGCCAGTTCAAGTTAACAATATTCTGGCACGTGCAAAGAAATGGGTAGACCAAGGAATTCCTTATAACCAAAGTGCCTATTACCAAGGTTATCGCCAAGACTGTTCTGGCTTTGTTAGCATGGCTTGGCAATTGCCCACCAGTGCTGTTACTGGTACTCTACCTCAATATGCCATTACTCTAAACAGTAAGGATGAATTGCAACCTGGTGATGCAATCAACAATTGTGGTATTGGCAACGGTGGTCATGTTGTCCTCTTTGTTAAGTGGGTAGATAAGGCTCAAGGCAAGTTCATTGCCTATGAAGAAAATGGTGGTTATGGTAAAGCCGTTCAAACGCAACTTACCCTGAAGACTGATGCGAAGGGTTATTATATCCAGGAATATTCTTCCATCTCTAAACCCTGGTATCTAGAACGGAAGAAGTCCTAAAAGACATTTTAGTTAAGTTGTAGGGTGGGCAGGTCTGGAGATTTGCTAACAGCACTGAATCTAGTGACTCTGCCCACCCTACCAGATACAAAAAATCCCAGGCGATCGCTTTTTTGGGGTTTGCAAAAGAGGGAGGCGATCGCCCTTTTCTTCCCCCAACAAAAGAAACCGGGTTTTTCAGATCGCCTTTGCTTCTTAACCGATATCTTGTGCAAAAACCCGGTTTCTGAACTTCAGGCGATCGCACTTCAATCATTTCTCCAAAGTGCGATCGCTTTTTCTAACTCTTCTTTTATTAAAAAGATCGTCTTTTCTACAAAGCAAACACGATTCTGAGAGCTTCATCAATTTTTAACATAATTTCTGGTTCGAGTTCACCTCGGATAGCAACGAAGCGAGAACGGTAATCTATCGGGCGCGTTTGCAAACAATCTGCGATCGATTTTTTAGTTAATCCATTTGCTTCAGAGGGTTCAATCTCGACATTAGTTTTAATCTTAACTTTTTTGTCACTCCAAGCGGTAATCGGAACAACCTGAATAACAGGAACGCGCTCGTTATAAGTATTGTTATTCACCACAATACAAGGTCTAATCTTTCCTGTTTCCGACCCCTTTGTTGGGTCGAGATTAACATCAACAATCATCCCCCTTTTAATCTTTATTCCTTCGGCCATTGTTCTAAACCAGATTCTGTCAGTTCTTGTAATTCTCGCTCGCTTTCATAAATTTCAGCATAGAGAGTAGCTGATTCTTGCAAGTTATCTGATTCCAACGCTAACTGTAATTTTTGCAGGGCAGTTCTGACTACTTCGCTGGGGTCTTTAAACCCATATTCTTGGCAGCGTTCAACAAATGCGATCGCCGATTCATCAAGTTTGAATGTTTGTTCTTTCATCATAAAAAACATTTCGTAAATAAGCGCGTTAGTTTGTCTGAAGGTAACTGACTGGAAATGGCAGTTTTTTACTACCGTATTTTTAATTATATGTCAATTTGAGGTATGCGATAATGCTACGCATCGCTTCGCGAACGGGTTAACGCCTCTTTAATTGAAAATTAGACAGCCGAGAAAACTAAGTGATTTGCATAATCTTTAATCTTAGTTAAATCCACTTGCTAGTTTACCACTAATGATGGACGGGAGGCGCGATATGCCGACCGCACAGCTAATTTTGAAAAAATTTTGGCTGCGATGCGATCGCGCAGCGTGCCTTTTTGCGATCGCTTCCATCCACCCAGCTAAATTGTAAAGTTTTATAACAATCTCCCATCTCCCGCATAAAAGTCACCCATTGTCCCTGAGAGATAGATAGACGGGTAAGAGGTATCCCTCAACCCCAACCCATACAGGGATCTACCACGATGAACCTTGAAGAACGCCAAACTCAGACAGATTACCAAAACTGCATCTGTCCCGATATCCGAGAATATTGGAAATTGGGTCAACTTAAAGGGTGCGATCGAGTCATCCTTCTATCCACCCAAGTCAATCAACGCTACCAATTTTCCGCCGCCGAAGGTTACGCTTTGCGCTACTTCATCGGACAATTCACCGTCGAGGAAATCCAAAACTACTGTCAACAACAATATAAAGATGCAATCTCCCCCAACTTGGTAGTAGAGTTACTCCAAAAACTAATAACTTTGGGTATCCTCGCTGCTGAAGTAGAAAACCAGGAGAGAGAAGAAAACCAAAACATTCCCACAAATCAACCCAAATTGAAAGCTTGCGTTCACTGGGTAGAACATCCCGGCGGTTACTGGATACTACGCAACCCAGAAGATGTGACATTTCTGCAAGTAAGCGATCGCGATAAAGCCATTATCGAACACCTCGGACAAATTCCCATACATCTACTCGCAGAAGAATTCTGCATCACCCAAACCGAACTGCGATATCTCCTCCAACTCCTCGCCGCTACCGGAATGCTATCAGGTACAAAACCTGCCAAACGACGCCGAGGTAAATTTTCTCCCCTGCAATTACTCTCATTTAAAATCCGCCTATTCAATCCCGACCCATTTTTAACTAACCATATTGACAAAATCCGCTATCTGTGGACTAAACCAACTGCTATTTTCCTCAGTGCATTTCTCATCGTTTCCGGTGTAGTTGGATTTACTCAGCGAGCGGAAATTATCTTCATCGGACAAAAACTGTTTGCAGCTTACGGAAGCAATCTAATATTACCATTTGCACTTCTCACTGCTGTAGTTGTTACCCTCCACGAACTAGGACACGCTTTCACCCTCAAACATTACGGTGGAATAGTGCCAGAAGTAGGGTTACTATTTATGTGTTTAATTCCTTCAGTTTATACGAATACCACCGACTCCTATTGTTTGTCGCGCTTTGGCAGAATATTAGTAGTAGGAGCAGGCGTACTCGTCCAATTAATTCTCGCAGCTATTGGTTTATGGTTGTGGAATATATCCGCTAGCGGTACTTGGCTTTCTACTGCTAGTTTTCTGCTGATGTCAGCGGCATTATTTACAGTAGCACTTAACCTTAATCCCTTGGCTAAATTTGATGGCTATTATCTGGCGGTAGCTATTACAGGGATTAACAACCTCCGCAGTCGTTCTTTTGCATTTTATGGCAATATGCTAAGTGGAAAGCCAATTCAAGAACCTTGGGAAAACCGTTGGATATTAGCTACTTATGGTCCTTTTAGTATCGCTTATATTTGGATGGTTTTTGGCTTTCTGTTTTGGCATATTACGGAATGGAGTTTGATTAATATTCCGATGACAGCGTTGATTCTTTTGTTTGGTTGGGGAATTTACTTTTTGTTTCCTAGTTCTGAGAAGAAATAAAAGATTTATTTACCGCAGATATCTACAGATGAACGCAGATAAACGCAGATGTAGATATATTTCTGGCTCGTTGCTGATTTCCGTTTCCGACTACCTAATACCCATTACCCACTAATTAATCATGTCTAACAGCACTTCTAATAACTCTCCGAACCGAATTCAGCTTAAGGTAGTACCGCCTGCGTCTACTCCACAACCTGAAATTGCTCGCGATCGAGTTCAGGATAGGGAGACGGCGAAATCTAAAGTTCAAAATGCCAAATTACCTGAAGGTTCGCCTCAGCAACCTGTTAAATCAACATCATCTTTTAATTACGGACGCTTGTTATTAATTGCTGGTTTAATCGCAGGTGGAGTTTGGGTTGCACAAATGCCAATTCCTAATTCTGTACGCACGGAAGCAAAGTTAGAACCGCTTCCAAATAGCCATCGATTTGTGTATATGGCAATTCCGGGTACGGTGACTAAATTCTGGGTTAATTCTGGGGATGCAGTAAAAGTTGGCAACCCGGTGGCGACTGTTTCTGCTGTAGATTTAGAATCGGAAATTATCCAAAAAACTGCTAAGTTGCAAGAGCAAGAATCAGCCAAAGCTGCTGCTACTGTTCGCATTCCTATCGTGCAAAGTAAGGTGGAAGAAGCGATAGATCGGGAAGTGGCTGCACAGCGACAAGTGGAGGAAGTTCGCCAGGATATCGTGGGGATAAATCAGGGAAATCCGACGCCGGAAATTGAAAAGTTGCAGGCAGAAATTAAAGCTTTGAATAGTCGGATACCGGGGATAGAAGCGGAGATAGTTAGTTTGCGCTCGAATTTAGTGGAAGTTGAGAAATCGATCGCTAATTATGAAAGACCGGAATTAAATGAATTGATGGCTAGAATTCCCCTGCAAGATAAATTGAAAGAACTGAAAACTCAAAAATTTAGTATCCAAGGCGAGGTGAGCAGTAAAGAGCAGGAAATTCAGGCGATCGAACATCAAGTTGAAGCGAAATTTGACGAGATAGAATCGTGTCAACAGAAATTGCAACGCGATTTAGGTCTTCGCCAAGATGAGTTAGATAGTAAAGTGGCGATTAAGAAAACTGCGATACAGGAATTAGCAGCAGCGAAGGCGGAAGTAGCAAATTTAACTCCGGCGATTGAAACGTTGAGGACTGAATTGAGAAAGTTGCAGGAAAAACAACAAAAAAATCAGATGTTATTGGCTCCTATTTCCGGGATAATTTTCAGTCAAAATTTGCATGAAAAAGTGGGGAGGAAAATGGGAGAAAATGAGGCGGTTTTGGAAATTGCTGCTTTGGATAAGTTGGTAGCTTTGATTGAAGTTGCTCAAAGCGATTCGGATTTGGTAAAAGAAATGTTGAAGAAACCTTCGGCTACGGTGGTATTGCAACCGTTGGAACCGGGTTTGAAGCCGATTACTACTAAAATTGAGAAAATTGAGCCTGTGTTGCAAACTGACCCTTCCGGACAGAAACAGTTGTTGCGAGTGAGAGCGATTGTGGATAATAAAGATAATATTTTTCAACCGAATGCGAAATTTTACGCTCAGATTGAAGTGGAATCAATTCCTTTGTATCAGCGGGTGCAGCGGGAGTTGATGAAGTTGTTTCAGATTCGCAAGTATGTTTAGTGTGTTCTAGCAAAGGCTTTTTAATGACAGTAATGCACCCAGGTTCGCGCTATCTTAAGAAATTGATTGCCCTATTCGATCGCTGTCACACTCATCAAGACGATGAAGCCTTATTCATTCTCTCAGGGGAGTGTATTTTCGGCTTTGTCCTTCCCGATACCAGTCAAGTGGAACTGGCTATGCAAGCTCAAGAGTATATTAACATACCATCTGGAACTGAGCATTGGTTCCGTCCCACAGGCAAGCTTCATCTCAAAGCCGTGCGTTACTTCACTACTATAGGTGGGTGGGCACCTGAGTATACCAATACTCAAATTCAGTTCCACAATTTGTTGCAAAATAAGTGAATTGGCTTTTTTAGCTGATTTGGGTCAATTTCCGTGAGACTTGTTGATGATTTAGCAGGGATAATAGCACTATTGAACATTATCCAACTATCCGGCAATGTTAAAATTTCTGCCTTGAGAATTAGGAATTACAGTCAAAAAAATGAAAATATAGAAGATAATGGAGGGATAATATTTGGTTTATCCGCCGACAGGCTGCACTCGATCGCAATACGCTTGATTATGAAAATTTTGACTTCATTGGTGACGGCAATGCTACTTGCAGCTTCTACGATTGCGTTACCCGTTCAGGCGCTCACGCATCAGGATTACAAGACTCAAGCACTCAGTAACCAAAGCCGATCGTTCGATGGTGCTTCACCAGCCAGTGCATCAAACGCCAATTCTACTTACTACGCTACTGGTGGTCGAACGGCAACCGTGTTCGCTCCCCCATCTAACGTTCGCTCACGACCAAACGGTAATATTGTTTGTACGATTACAACTCGTCGTCAGATTAACGTTTATCGTTTTTATGACAATAGCCAACAGTGGCTTTCCACCGATGCCTGTGGGGACAATCGGTACGGCGTGATTCATATCAGCCAGATTCGCTTTTAAACCGCGATCGCACCTCAATTAATCCTTTTAATCTGTAGAAGACAGTTCCACAGCGGTACTTTTTCGAGTAGAGATTTTTTGACATCCGACCCGACCTTGAAGGTACGGGGATTCTAAAGATTACTCTTTGGAGCGAGTTGATTTACTTGGTAGAGTTTCCTCAACCAAGCAGAGATCGGTCTCTCGCCTTGGCGTTACTTTCGGTCTGCCCAACCGTAGTTGATAGTTGGAAGAGGCTTTCAATCTCCCCCTTACAAACCGCGATTTTCCGGTAAGACTTTGAGATTATTGACCCCTTAGCTTGTCTTATGGAACTTGCTCCTGACGGGGCGATCGCCTTGGAATCCCAGCCAGCTAGAGTGTAGGAAACCAAAAACTAATAATTGGGCACACCTTTGTACAGAAGAGCCAAATTTTTATGATTCTAAACGTTCTATCAAACGATCGCTCTTATCGCCATAGACTGGCCTATTCCCGATCGCACTTTCCCTGCGTACCAAAACCTAACTAAACGTTATACCAACTCGTTCTTCCCCGAAACCATATTTTATGAAGTGTTCGTAGCCGCTGCGGAAGATACCGCTACTAACAGCAGCAGCAACATCTGGGTAGTTGGTTTGATATCCACTATTACTAAATTGGCTGCTGGGGTCGCGTCCTTCAAATAAGCCATAATTAACAAAATGTTCAAATCCACTGCCTATAATGCCAGCATCTACAGCTTGTTTCACGTCCTGATTTTGCGCTAAATAAAAATCGGAATTGAAGGTTTCCAACAAAGCGGTAAAACGAGAGAAAGGAGGACGCCCCTCTAGCATACCAAACCGGATTAGATGTTCCAATCCGGTACTCAAAATGCCTTGTTGAATTGCTGCTTGTACATCTGGATTTTCGGAGCGATAAAATACATCCAAAGCTGTTAAATAACCGATAATTGAATCTGGTTGTCGTCCTTCTGCCAAACCAGCTTTGATAAAATGTTCAAAACCGCTGTGGAAAATACCAGCATTAACGGCTGCTGCTACATCTGGGTTATTAGTTATATAATCACCAGCAAATGTTGCACTTGGGTTCCGTCCTTCCGTTAAACCAAATTTGATAAAATGTTCAAATCCGTTGTGGAATAAACCATGAGAAACTGCCGATCGCACATCTGGATTTTGGGTGATATAATAGCGAGAATCAAACAAAAGTTTGGCTAAATTACTGGTATCTTTGCCGCTACCGAAAAGCGTGCTACCAAATACGACATGAGTTTGACCGGGGGAATTGTTAAACAAGTTACCGGGAGAACCGATAATTAAATCATCGATATTGTCGCCGTTAATATCTCCTCCTTGACTGAGGGAAGTTCCCGATAAATCGTCCTCGTTAACGCCATTGATGACTAAGCCGTTAGTACCGTTAATTTTAGATAAAGAAAAACTAGAAGTAAATCCGGCATTATCGCCAAACAGGATGTAAGTTTTGCCTGCGTTTAAGTTAGCTTGAGAAGTCGAAATTGCTAAATCATCAATCCCATCTCCGTTGAGATCTCCCAGACCACTGACAGAACTAATTAAGTTCCCATCAATGTTGTTAACCAGTGCGAAACCATTCCTGCCATTGAATTGAGAAACATCGAAACGAGGCGCAAATCCTTGTTTGTTGCCAAATAAAATGTAGGTTTTTCCAGCATTAGAATTGCTGCTAGATAGAGAGATAATTAAATCATCAATGGTATCGCCGTTAATATCTCCTGCTTTGCTAACCGTAGTACCGGATTTTTCATTTCTGGTGTCGAGAATGAAACCGTTGCTGCCGTTGAGTTCCGCTAAGTTAAAATTAGCTGCAAATCCATTAGCAGAACCGAAGATTACGTAGTTATTGGAGTCGTTTTCTTCGGCGTTGATGATGATATCGTCGATGCCGTCTCCATTAATATCGCCAGCGGCGCTAACGGAAGTACCGGATTTTCCATCATTATCATTGATCACAAATCCGTTGCTCCGATTAATATCGGAAGAGTTAATATTGGCGGCGAAGGTTCCTTTGTGACCGTAAATCACATAGCTCTTGCTGACAGTACCATTTAATGGGCCAGGAGCGCCGATCAACAAGTCATCAATGCCATCGGCGTTGATATCGCCAGCACCGCTAACGGCTAAACCTAAATAGTCGAATTCGTTAATGCCGTTGACTACAAAACCGTTATTTCCGTTGAGGTCAGAAAGGTTTGCTCTAGCAGGATAAACTCCTTTTGCTCCAAATACTACATAAGCTTTACCTGCATTATTTTGACCGTTAGCTGTTGCGCCAAAAGCGCCAATAACTATGTCATCAAGTCCATCGCCGTTGATGTCTCCCGCACTGCTGACGGAACCGCCGCTGAAACCATTGGTATCGATTCCGTTGAGGATGAAACCGTTGCTACCGTCGAGTTTTGGCAAGTCGATGCTAGCAGGAAATCCGCCTTGTTTGCCGAAAACTACATAAGTTTCTCCGGCGGCATTATTGTTATTGGGATCTGCTGCAAATGCTCCGATAATGAAGTCATGGAAACCATCGCCGTTGAAATCTTTTAGCGTATTGACGGAAACGCCTGCGAAGTTGCCGGGGTTTATTCCGTTGAGGGTAAAACCGTTACTTCCGTTGAGATTTGAAAGGTTGAAATTGGCGATATTTACGGTTACTTTGGCGGTACTGGTTTGAGTGCCATCTGTTACGGTGTAGTTAAAGGTGTCGTTACCTGTAAAGTTGGCAGTTGGGGTGTAGATGAGTTGGTCATCGGTTTTATCGTCGGGAGTGTTGTTATCGTCTAATCTGATGATGCTACCTGCGATCGAGGTTTGGTCGAAGTTGGTTATGGAGATCGGCACACCGATAGTGCGATCGTCGTTGCTGGTAACATCAATTCTGATGGGAGTGTTGACGGTGGTAGCGGCGAAGTCTTCAACTGCTTGGGTGGGGGTGACGAAAGCGAGTGTGCTGTTGGGGGTGAGGGATGCAATGGCATCTTCAATAATTGTTTCGTCAAACCCAGTCAGGATATAGTCAATAATCGTAGCTTCGCGGATAGTCGGATCTGCGATTAAATTGCCGATGCGTTTTTCAGCTTTCTCCACATCAGCAGGTCTGGACTCTCTCAACTCGCTGAGAGTAATTTTTCGGGGTGGGAAGTTTTTAATCGTAAAGCTGTTGGTATCCTTACCGGGTTCGTAGTCGAAAAGCGACTCTGCTTGCGAAATGCGCCAGCTATCGGCGTATTCGCTATAAAGCTGACTGGTAGAAACTGGTTCATTCAATACAGTTCCGTCGCGCTTAATCAGGTCATCTTTGGGGTTATTGTTGAAGTTGCCGAGTAGTCCGGTAATTTGACCTTCTCGTTCTTTGGTTAGGTAAACATTAATGTTGACGCGAATGGGTTGCAGCTTGGCAATAAGTTGATCGCCTGTGGCATAGACTATGGTGTAAATGTTGCCTTCGCGATAGATGCGACCATCTCCGACAGCGAGGGAGTCAAGGTCGGGAATTTCGGTGCGGACACCATCTATTAAAAGTCCTTGACCTTTGTAAATTCCGATGCGTTTTCCACCGAGTATTGTAGTTACGGCTGTGTTGTCGGAAACGTTACTTTGTGGGTTGTTACCAACTGGTTCTTGCCGTACTTGAATTTTTAGGTCGCCGCTTGTTGACTGGACTAAGGTGAATTCTCCTGCTGCTTGGAAGTCGTGATATTGTTTGTCGAAAGTTACTATGCGGGGGTCGTTGAAGGTAGTACCGCTGTCTTCAGGAGAAGGTGGAGGCGGTGGGAGTATCTTCATAATCAGATCAAATACTGAATCTGTTAACTGATTGTTCAATTGGTTATATAACTCATCTTTAATTTTTTTAATTTGTTGCTTGATTTGTTCAAGAAATCCAGTACTCTGTTTTTTTAAAGGATCTTTTACTAGATTATCAAGGACTCCTTCGCCTAGCTCAGTAGCAACTTTTTTAATTCCCTTTTCTCCGATTTTTTGAGCAATTTCTTCAGTAAAATCTTTGGCAAATTTTTTACCTACTGTAGATATACCTTTTCCAACACCTGGAATGGCAGAGGCTATGGTTTCTACTCCTAGTTCAATTGGTGAGAAATCTTTTTTGTCGATTGCTGTTTCCAAGGCATAGCCAAGAGCGCCAGATGCAGCCCCAACTGATGCAGTAGCATACGGATTAAGTGTACCTCCAGCAACTGCTCCTGTGATTAATCCAGATACAGTTGCGTTCACAAATTTACCAGGTGTATATTGCTGACCAGTAATTTTAGTGGCTGCATACGAAGCGGTTATACTAAGAGCAGCCCCTCCCAAAGCACCTCCTACAACGTTAAGGAATTCGCCTTTTGGATCGATCGCGTTTAGAGGTGTATTAGTAACGTAAGTGTAGAGATTAGTGCCACTTCCTAAAAAGCCAATCGGATCGGTTGTAGTAAATCGACCATTTCCATTGTCATAGTACCTTGCCCGCATGAAGTCAAGACCATTACCTTCATCCATCACCCCCCATTGCCCAACAAACTCAAAGGGGTTAGAAACTGCCTCAACTTTGTTTAAATCTTCACCAAAAGGCAAATAGCTATATTGGTTAACATAGCTGCCATTTCCTGCTGTTAATCCAACCGTCGATCCAACAACATCAAAATCATAATAAGCTGTGGCATTAGTACCATCAACGCGACTTTCCAGCCCTAATCCATGCGTGTAACGAGCAACTAAGCTACCATTGCTGTATTCACCCACTACATTGCCCAAACCAGTTGGGTCGAGCAAATATTCAGTCCGCTGACCGTTTTGAGTGCTAGCAATGCGGTTGCCAAAAGCATCATATTCATAAGACCAACTGCCTTCTGGCGTAACAGCACTGACTAGACGATTCTCAGCATCATAACTGTAAGTCCAACTCTTACCACCTTCAGTTTTAGCAATCAGATTGCCATCAGTATCGTAGGTGTAGTTTCCCCCACCCACAGTCGTATACTGATTTAAATTGTTAGTGTCATAAGACGTTACCGCACCATTATCATTAACAGCAATTCGGTTTCCTGCGGCATCGTATTGATACTGAATAATCCGACCATTTGGCAAGGTGACAGAAGTTAGC
Organism: Aerosakkonema sp. BLCC-F183; assembly: GCF_041929145.1. Lineage (NCBI taxonomy): Bacteria > Bacillati > Cyanobacteriota > Cyanophyceae > Aerosakkonematales > Aerosakkonemataceae > Aerosakkonema > Aerosakkonema sp. BLCC-F183. The sequence continues at coordinate 159,365 of NZ_JBHFNU010000049.1, forward strand.
TGACCGTTGGCATCGTAGCCATAATTAAAAGTGCCTTCCAGTGTCGTCATGCTGGTGCGACGACCTAAATTGTCATAAGTATAGTCAAAGCGAGAATTAATCTCACCGCTAGGGCTAAAGTTAACAATATTCAGCAATTGCCCAACAGCATCATAACCATAAGTTGTAGAAGTGCCATTGCCATTATCTTCCCGACTCAAACGACCTACATTGTCATAAGTGTAGGCAACAATTCTTTGACCGTTACCATCAGTTAATCCCGCCAATCTTCCGACTGCATCGTAGCTATAATTGACCGCAAAACCATCCTGGTCTACCATCCGAATTCGGCGACCACCAGCATCGTAGCTGTACTGCAAAAACCGACCATTTGGGTAAGTAATTTTTGTCAGTCGGTCAGCAGAATCAAACTCTTGAGTAATCGTACCTTTAGCATCGGTAGCAGCAATCAGATTATCTCGGTTGTCATAAGCAAAATTGATTTGGGAACCATCAGGATTAGTTTGTTCGATCAGTCTGTCTCGGTCATCATAAGCGTATTCAATTCCCTGACCGCGACGGTTAACATACTTAACTAAATTACCCCGCAAGTCGTAATTGAATTGCTCTTTGATACTCTCGATGGGATAGAAAACATTAGTCGCTGCCAGATTAGCATTCTTTTGATAGTAACTGACAACTGGATTCGTGCTATTGGTATTTTGGATACTTTCCAGTCGCCCGATAGTACGACCGTTAATTAACCCTGTTAAATTGCCCCGTTCGTAACTCAATAGCTGATTGGTTTTGGGAGCATATTCAATTGCTACCAGATTCCCCTTTTCATCGTAATTGTAATTTGTAACATTACCTCGTTGGTCGCTGACGCTTTGCAATTGGTCAAAAGTGGGATCGTAGGTAAAATTAACTTGATTGCGAAGCGGATCGACTTGATTGAGCAGATTACCTCGGTCATCATAAGTAAAAGTAGAGGTAATATTCCCAGGTGCAATCTGCTGAGTCAAATTACCATCAGCGTTATATCGAAACTGGGAAGTACGACCGAGAATATCTTGTGCTAAACCAATTTGACCTAAATCGTTTAATAGCAGTGCTGTCCTGTTTCCTGACGCATCTACTACTGTAACTCCACCAGCAGAATCATACTCAAAGGTAATTGCTTCTGCACCGCCATTCAAACTTTGTTTAATAACGCGACCTTGAGCATCATATTCATACAGCGTTTGCGTACCATCGGGAAAAGTAACCGATCGCAAAACATTACCCGCATCGTAAGTATAGCTAGTAGTTCCAGCCGGATCGGTAATACTAAGTAATAGTTCTCCAGTCGGGTTATAGCTGTAGGTACTAATTCTCCCCGATCGATCTACAATTTGGCTAATTCGACCTTGAGTATTGTAGCTAAAATTGAGATTATCTCCGTTAGTAGAAATAATACTCGTTAACTGATTTCCCGTGTAATTTGCTGTAACGCGGTTGCTGTTAGTATCCTCAATAAAATCCAGTTTGCCATCAGGTCGAAAAGCAACGAGAGTACCCCCTTGTTCTCGCAGTTGAAATGTATCTCCAACTTGCGTTAAAGTTGCCTCATCTCCCGGTTGACTGAGATAACCTCCGCCTGGTTGTTTGGTAAAGAATCGCAAAATACCAGAAGTTTGTACGATCGCATTTCCGTCACTATCAGTTGTTACCAAAATCTCAAAAGGAAAAGTCCAACCGCGACCAAGAGAACCAATATTGTAGCGTTGGGGTATACTGCCATAATTACCCGCTTGTTCTAATTCAAATGCCAACAATCGGGAAACATCATTACTATACTCACCCAATTGACTCAGACGAGTAGCATTCTCAGCTAAAACTGCCTGATATTGACCTGCCGTATTGCCAACCGAACCTGTAAAATTATTCCAAATAACATCCCAAGCATCAGCGGGTACTGTTTCCGGTCGAGCGTTATTTTTGATAGCATTCCAATCGATTGTCGCATTTTCTTGGGCAATACTAGCCGAGAAATTAATATCTTTTCCTACCTCTCCCGTTGCTAAAAACGACAGCTTAAAACTACCACTAGCCCCTGGTGGCAAAATACCAGCCGCACCTTGATTATTAATCCCCAAAAACTGCACTCGTTCTTCAGTGAAACCACCGTTTGGCGATTGCAATAGCGCCCCATTAGCTGATAGAGTGAGCAAAGGCGCGGCTGTATCTGTTTGACCCACATTGGTATATGTTACCGTTACCTCGCCTATGCGATTTGGGCGTGTAGCGGGTGGGGCAGTTATAGTAACTTGAATATTACTATTAGACTGTTCGATGCCAATAGTTTTTCCATCTAAAATAATAGTATCCGCATCATTTTCAACTTTTAATGCCGATATTTTACTCTCAGATAATTCCTTCCCTTGAGCAAGTGCAGCAAAAATTTCTCCTTCATCCCCAGCAGAATCGATCGCATTAATCTGCGAATCTATATAATGACCGTATTCTTCCAGAAGAACAGATGCGATCGCACTCCCATTCCCCTCATTTTCCCTCACAAATTCCCGCGACAAATAAATCGTATTCGTAGCAGCAGCAAAAGCACCCCTCGCACCATTAATTTCAGCCGCATCGCGTATCTCAATTTGGGGAAAATTGCCAAAATCTCCTTTTCCCCAAGATGCAGCTAACTCTTCCACCTTCTGCAAGTCAAAGCTGTTACCAAAAGCCACCTGCATCTTCGTGACAAAATCTGGAGTTGTCGCCAAAATTCTCAGGTAATTCCGAGCTTTTTGCAGTTCATCTGACAATTCAACATCGAATAATTCAGGATTTAAAGTACCGAAGGAAGCATGATTTGTTAGGGATTGCATAATCTAAATTCCTCACAAAACTATTAGTTGACAAAAACAAAAAGCTGGAGAAATGGCAAATATAACCATTTCCCCAGCCTCGCGAAACTCACATCCGTCACAGACTAGGTTCTCTGAATATTTAGTTGATTTAAAGTTCTTAGCTGTCGATACTTACAACCGTACAGCGTCCATGCTTTTAGCTGTTACGCCTCAAGCTTGTATCTTGCACCCTTTATGGATTTGCGGTGTAGGCATCTGCCTTACGCCAGCATTGGCAGGTATCATACCACTACCGATGAATTTAAGATCGTAAAGATTTGTTTTCAGCCCACCTCCTAACTTCTTCATCAGTAATAACATACCGATAGTGAGTACCTCCCTTGATAATTATCCGAATTTTTTTATCTTTCGGTCTGTCGCTTTCGATCGTCAAGCATCCAAAGCCAGTTTCTTGCCAAGTTTCCAGCAGAAGGCTCTCAATGCGATCGAGAATTTCGTTAATCTTAATTGTCGGATTGTCAAATTCTGATAACATTTGTAAATCCTAACTGATTGACATTCAATCCACTTTCTTAATCTGTCACAAATACTCGCTCAGCCAATGTGTATTTTGAGCCGCAGCTGACGGACTTTATCGAACAACCATTGTTCAAACAATTGCTCTTGCAGTTGCTGTTTGACTTGACCCGATAAAACAGCCGGAATAAACTGGGTAACTCGCAACAAAATATAATGGTAATCTAATTGCACTGGTCCGATTAAAGCACCAGGGCTTGCAGTAACAATGTACTTCCTTAGTTGTTCGGGAATTTGTTCCAACATTAATATCCCCATGTGCCCATTAACAATCCGATCCTCTGTAAGCGAGTAGTCTTTAGCTAGCTGGGCAAAAAGGCTGCCGTCTTCGATAATCTTAGTCCTAAGATTCAAAGCCAAGTCTAAGTCATCCACAACAATCCGCTCCAGAACAATTCTGTCAAATAAAATTTTATTGTTGTTAAAATAGGCTTCCATCAGCGGTGCGGAAACTTCACGTTTGAGTTTGTTTAACTTCAAATCATAGGCAATTTGAGCGCGAAAATCATCATAGCTAATGCCTTTGAACTTGAGCCATTCTTGAAATGAGCGTTGGTTTGCTAACTGATTTTGTAAGCGAAAATCTATGAGGAATTCATCAATGCTAGCAGAATCAACGTCTAAATCATTCCGGTTTTGTAACTCTTGTTCCAAAATATGTTGTTGCCAAACATTTATAATGAAGGTATTAAGCTCACCGCAATGGCGAAGATAATTGACAGCTTGAGCTAAAGAAATCGATTGGCTATCACTACTTAAAAAAGGTTTTGATATACTTCCTATTCCTATCGCATAAATTATTTCCGGCAGAAATTTGTTAATTTTCTGTTCGGAATGAGTACATTCCCAAGAGTCAGAAAAGAAAAATTGCTGAGTTTTTGCCTCGCATAGAGATGCCGCTTCGGCTTGAGTAGATTGCATTTCGGCAATTTCGTGGTGAGTGTGCCGATATAAACTAGCTTTCATATCACATCCTCAATGATTATATATGCAAACAGATATTAAACATATTTGCGAATTTTTAACAACTTCATCAACTCGCGCTCTACTCGCTGATATAAAGGAATAGGTGACACTTCAATTTGAGCGTAAACCTTAGCATTTGGTTGGAACAATTTCTGCCGATTGTCAACTATCGCTCTTACCTTTAATAACTGCTTTTGACCGGAAGGGTCGGATTGCAGCACCGGCTCAATTTTTTCAATCTGAGTCGTAATTGCTGGCAATCCCGGTTCGAGCGGTTGTAAAATTACAGTTGCCGATGGTTTTTCTACAATCCCTTTAACTAAATCAGAATCAGATTGAGGAACCTCAATCAAAGCCACCAGTTTATCTAAATTAGCAATTTCCAAAACATCTTGGTTGTCTTGCATTTTTTTGCCTACTTTTTCATGCAGATTTTGGCTGACTACTATCCCAGAAATAGGAGCTTCTAAAGTTTGATTCTTCTGTTGCTCTGACTGTAACTTTTGCAGTTCTTTCCTTAAAGTTTGAATTACGGGAGTGCGAACAGCAACTTCATCTTTAGCTGCTGCCAATTCCTGCATCGCAGTTTGTTTAATGGCAACTCTACTGGCTAACTCATCTTGACGGTTGGCTAATTTTTGTTGCTTTTCCAGTTTGACCGCCTCAATTTCTTCAGTTTTGGCAGAAATTTGATGTTTGATTTCTAAAATTTCTTGTTCTTTTCTGCCAATATTGGCTATCAATGTAGCTTTTTGACCTCTTAGTTCCTCCAACTTTTGCTGTAAAGGCAGTTGTGCCATTAACTCTTTTAATTCAGGTCGCTCGTATCTACTAATTAAATTTTCTGTTCCCTGTAAATTTTCTTCCAAGCCTGATATCTCTGCTTCTATTCCTGGAATTTTACTTGCGAGTGCCTCTACCTCTGCTTGCAACTTCTGAATTTCTGGGGGTGGATTTCCACTTTTCATCCGTTCAATTTCTTGACGGGTTTCTTCCACTTGACGGCGAGCGGCAAGCTCAACTTGAATAGCTTCTTCAAGTTTGCCTTGGACAACTGGTATGCGTGCTAAAGCAGCAGATGATGATGATTCTTGTTCTTGCAATTTCGCTTGTTTCTGAATGATTTCTGCATCTAACTCAAGTGTGGCGACTGATGCAACTCGTTGACCTGCATTGACAAAATCTCCAGGGTTTACCCAAAATTTAGTTACACTGCCGGGAACTTGCATATATACAAACCGATGGCTATCGGGGAGAGGTTCTAAACGCGCTTCTGTTCGCACCGAGTTCGGTATCGGCATCTGAGAAACCCAGATTCCTCCTGCTACTAAACCACAAATTATTACCAGCCGTCCAAAATTAAAAGATTGTGCAGGTTTAATTGGTTGTGTTTTTTCTACAGAAGGCTGATGAGTGGATGTGTCAGCGGGGTTAGTTTTAGCTGGTGAGACAGTTTCTTTTTGGGAGGTAGGAGGTACTACTTTCAGTTTGAGGCGGGAAGGAATGTTGTTTTGGTTAGTTGCAGACATGGCGGTTTCTGGTAATGGATAATGTGAATGAATTTTTAATTTTTACGATTAAGGTTATTTTCAGAAGTGGGTAACAAGAAATAAATTGCCCAAACAAACAGGAGTACCCCGGCTGTAATGGGAATGTTGGTGAGGTTCCATTCGGCTATGTGCAACAGGAGGAAACCAAAGACGCACCAAATATAGGCAATACTAAAAGGGCCGTATGCAGCTAAAATACAAGCATTTTTCCAATTCTCGCGAATTGGTTTTCCCGTTAAGAGGTTGGCATAAAAGTTTTTGGCGCGACTTCTAAGATTGTTGATACCAGTGATGGCTACGGCAAGGTAATATCCATCGAACTTAGCTAGGGGATTGAGATTAAGAGCGACAGTAAATAGTGCTGCTGACATGAGTAGGAAGCTGGTGGTGGAAAGCCAGGTGCCGCTAGTTGATAAGTTCCACAACCATAGGGCAGTAGCAGCGATAATTAGCTGTACGAGTATGCCTGCTCCTATTACTAAAATTCGTTGAAAGCGAGATAAGCAATAGGAGTCGCTGGTGTTGGTGTAGGCGGAGGGGATGAAGCACATAAATAGCAACCCGATTTCTGGAACTATGCCGCCGAAGTGTTTGAGGGTGAAGGCATGACCGAGTTCGTGGAGGGTAACGACTAATGCTGTGAGGAGAACAAATGGTAATAATAGGTTGCTGCCATAATTGGCTAGTAGTTGCTGCCCGATAAAGATTATTTCTGGTTGTTGGTTAAAGCCAATAACGGCGGAAATAAGCAGAAATATACTGAGGAGAAAGGCGGTTGGGTGCGTCCAAAGAAAGCGTAGTTTGTCAATATGTCTGCTGAGAAATTTGTCGGGGTTGAATAGGCGTATTTTGAAGGATAGTAACTGGAGAGGGGTGAATTTTCTTGGGCGCGGTTTTGCTGGTTTTGTACCTGACAGCATTCCCGTGGCGGCGAGGAGTTGGAGGAGATATTTAAGTTCGGTTTGGGTGATGCAGTATTCTTCTGCTATTAGGTGCGTGGGAAGTTGTCCGAGTTGGGAGATGATGGCTTTGTCGCGATCGCCTACTTGCAAAAATGTGATATCCTCTGGGTTGCGTAATATCCAGTAGCCGTCGGGATGCGCTACCCAGTGGACGCAGGGTTTCAGGTGAGGACTGTTAGGAGTGGGGGAGGGGGAGAGTGGGGGAGTGGGGGAAGTTTGGTTGACTGATGTTGATTTGGAATAACTGTAGGAATGAACAAATGCTTCGTTTATCTGTTTCTCCCTCTCTGCTTCTCTCCCTCTTTCTTCGTCCTCTACTTCGTCGGCGAGGATACCCAAAGTTATTAATTTTTGCAGTAACTCTACTACTAGGTTGGCGGAAATTGTTGGTTGAAATTCTCGATTAAGGTGATTTTGGATTTCTAGGGCGGTAAATTCTCCAGTGAAGTACCGCAGCGCGTACCCTTCTGCGGCAGAAAACTGAAAGTGGTTATTTCCTTGAGCGCTCAAAAGTATAACTCGGTCTGAGCCTTTGATGGCGGCGAGTTTCCAGTAGGCTCTGATGTCCGGACAGATTAGGCGTTCATACTCGTTCATGGTCAATTCCGCTGCCAGAGTGGGTGGCTTCCAGATGCGTGCGGGTAGGCTACCCTCACATCTTGCCGTTGGGGAGGTATAAGCTCCCCTAACTCGTTCTGGGAACGAGAATACAGGGGCTACCGCCTCTTGGGGCAAGATGTGAGCGATCGCACTTGTCCTTTTCTCACAAAAACTTATATCACTATCTCACAAAAATAGCTACTGGGTATTACGTTTTGTAAATACGTCCTATAAGCTATATAATTTAAAGTTTCTGTGAAGCTTCAGTTGAAGAGTTGACATTCTCACTAAAGTGATTAAATATATAGCTATGCCTACAAGCAGAGCGAGCTTCAGTTTCGCAGTGAAAAGCAAAGCTATGTGACGATAGCCGAATTTCAGTTTGGCTAATTGACTGTCGAGTCGAGAGGATGTGCGATCGATATTCGCATTATCCCCATTGTCAACATTAAATAATGGAGTGAATTGAATATATGGGACGCTTCAACTTCTTTTCAAAAAAGCAGGCTACCCCTAAAAACCGTAAATCTCAAAAAATTTCTCCACCGCCGCAGCTGGAAACCTTTATTTTGGAACCGATTCTCACGCCAAGCGGCATCGTCGATGGTGATGATCGAAATTATCAAGACTTGGTGGGGACGGACTTACACGAAATTGCACTCCCAGAAGTTCATCTATCTGAAAGTAATCACGATTTCGATTCTTCTGCTGATAGCAAAAATACAGCAACTGTAGATAATACTTCAACGCATATTGAGTCGATCAACAGTCATAACAGCGAAGTTATTATTGCACACAGTACAGATATATCAATTGCTGACGGCGAGTTGGAACCGCTGTCGTTTATTGAGTCTACACCTATCGAAAGTCATGCTAGTAGTGATGCTATTAGCCACACAGATACAGATTTAGTAAGTACCGATATTACATCGGATTCGGAAATTAAATTATTGACTGCCGATCGCACAAATCAAAGAGCAGATGTATCATTAATTATTGCGGAAGGATCGGATTCAGATTTACATAGCGATTTTTCAAATTTAAATCACAGCGATACAGCCGGAGAAACAGATTCTATTGAAGTAGACGATCGCATAGATACAACTCATTTAATTGATACTAAGATTGAGAGCGCACAGCACAACACAGTAACTGCGGAAGTATCGCTACCTCATGCTCAGAGCGATTCTGATGATTTAAGCCACAGCGATACATCTGAAAAAACAGATGTTATTCAATCCGAGCGCATAGACACAACTGATGTAATCGCTCCTAAGATTGAAAGCGCACAAGATAACTCTGGAGCTACGGAGAACTTGTTAAGTGTGGAAGTATCTCAGCATCATACTGAGACCGATTTTGATAATTTAACCCACAGGGATTCATCTGACGAAACTGATTCTCTTAAACAAGCACTTAATAATTCACAACAAAGTTCTACAATTAATACACCGAATCTAGGTGAACATAACACCACAGATTCAGACATATCTTTGACTACAGAAATTGTTGAGGGAACAGATACTACTCATGTTACTGATAGCACAATTGATAACGAACAAAACACCGCTGTAGTTACTGATAGCATTCACCAGCTACCAGATAGCACCGCACATACAACGGATGCGGAAATTATAAACAGTCCTAATGTTGGAGATATCGATAATGTATCCTCAGACAAACTGACGTTTACCTCTGGTGTTTTTACCGTTGGCGAAACTGGTCAAGTCAGCATCGACTATTTGTTTGATGGAGGTGGATACAAAGGCGAACTCGCTATTTTCAGTCTTGATGGGATGGAAAAATTTGAGCCAGGATCTCATCAATTTATCCAAGAAGCAGCACATCGAGCTTTAAGCAATTCTGAATTTGGCTATGTAGTGATTTCTGACCCGACTGAAGGTGCCAAGTTTAGCGGCAATTTAGGTGATGGTAACAATAATTCTGGCAATTATCTAGGCGTTAAAACATTTTCAATGCGTCCGGGAGATGAGTTTGGTGTGATGCTTATCCCCAACGGTACAGTGCAGCAGTTGTCTGACAATCCAAGTGCGGGTGGTGCTTTACGTCCGTTGTTCTCTTTGGTGACAGCAAATCCGAATCAGGCTTTTCATATAGGACAAATTGCTGATGTGACTGGGGATGGTCATACTTTTGCCTTGGAAGATTTGCGGATGGATCGCAGCACCGATCGGGATTATAATGATATGATTTTCCAAGTGCGGGGTGCGACTGGAAAAGCAGTAAATTTGGCTGAAGTAATTGCACCGGCAAAAGATTGGCGCACTTCTAAAATAGGTGAGGAATTAGTTGCTTTTGCTAAGTCAGATATAAGTTCCGATCTTAGTCATAATGGCAATGGAGATGTAGGTAAAATAGAAGTAATTAATCTGCCGGACACCCGTGTTAATATTCCTGTTTATGATGTTAGTCACTTAGATACAAATACCGATTACCATAACGATGGTGTCGGTGATATCCCCACTGCTAACTCAACTATTTCTGACCATCATTCTAGTGATGCAACTAGCAGTTCCGATCGAGATATTGTCGGTGAAAATCAGAGCGCGAGCGTTCCTACTTCCGAACCTATCCACAGTGATGTAACTCAAGATATCTCTGTTGGGGATAAGAGTGCGAGCGCGACTATTTCTGAACCTATCCACAGTGATGTAATTAAAGATATTGCTGTTGGAGATAAAAGTGCGAGCGCATCTAATCCAGAACCTAATCATAGCGATGTAATTAGCACTTCTGAACAAAATATTGTAGTTAGCGATAAGAGTGCGAGCGCGACTATTTCCGAACCCATTTATAGTGATGTAACACCAGATATCGCTGTTGAGGATAAGAGTGCGAGCGCGACTATTTATGAACCTATTCACAGTGATGTAACTCAAGATATCGCTGTTGGAGATAAGAGTGCGAGCGCGACTATTTCCGAACCTATTCACAGTGATGTAGCTAAAGATATTTCTGTTGGAGATAAGAGTGCGAGCGCGACTATTTATGAACCCATTCATAGCGATGTGACGCAAGATATCGCTGCTGGAGATAAGAGCGCGAGCGCGACTATTTATGAACCCATTCATAGCGATGTGACGCAAGATATCGCTGCTGGAGATAAGAGCGCGAGCGCGACTATTCCTGAACCTATCTACACTGATGTAACTAAAGATATTGCTGTTGGAGATAAAACTCCTATTACAATTAACAAAGAAATTCTTCATCCCGATATTTCCACTTCCGATCGCGCTGATGATCCTTTACCCATTCAAACCTTAGAAACAAACAATATTGCAATTGCAATTAACTCAAACCAAACTGATATTGCATCAACAACTGCGGTAGAACACAGCGAAGTTGTCACGACATTTCCTACCCAAAATATTACTCCCAATTCAGATATCTCAACATCTGTAGATTCCCACAAAATATCTGTTGTTGAAACAACTAATATTTCCGCCGATGTCAGTCAAACACCAGTATTTTCAGATGTTGCAAATCAAACACCAGTTGATATCAATCATCCAAATAACAGCGAAATAAATATTACTTCAATTCAGGATAATCAATCAGTCCACACATCAGTAAACAGTCCTGAAATTACAGAAACAAGACTTGACTTAAATCACTCAAGTAGCGATACGGGTAATATTGCTAATTCTGCTCAAACTCAAACTAACGATTCTGTTACTGTCCCAACATCTACAGCCGATAATTCAACAGTAAATCCCACCTTCAATAGCAACGTTACTGAAACTATTTTAGCAACGCATTCTCAATCACAGCCTTCAGATACAGCTATTACTTCTACTGTTGATAAACCAAGCGCAAGTACCGTCAATGAACACTCAGAATTTACTCCAGATATCAAAACAATTGGTAACGAACACAATACCACTGTAATAGATGCTTTACCCCCCATTAACCCATCAATAATTAAACCAGAAACGCACGGTGTATTTACCGTTAATTCCACTGGGAAAGTTAGCGTTGATTATCTATTTGATGGTGGTTACTATCAGGGAGATTTAGCTATTTTCAGCCTCAAAGGGATGGAACATTTACAACCTGGAAGTGAGGCGTTTATCCAAGAAGCTGCACATCGCGCATTGAGTAGTTCGGAATTAGGCCATATTGTCATTTCTGATGCTTTGGAAGGTGCAAGATTTAGCGGTAAATTAGGCGAACAAAGTTGGAATGCTGGTGCTTATCAAGGTGCAAAAACTGTTAGCATGACTCCCGGAAATGAGTTTGCTATCATGTTGGTTCCTAATGGCAAAGTGCAGGAGGTTTTTGATAATCCGAAGATTGGTGGTGCGAAGAGTCCGTTATTTTCAATTTCGACTGTTCAGGGGAATTTACCCCAAATTGTAGATGTGACTGGAAAAGGTCATACTTTTGCGTTTGAAGATTTGCGAATTGATAAAGCCGATCGCGATTATAACGATATTATTTTCCAAGTGAAAGGTGCGACTGGTAAAGCACAACATTTTGAGGAAGCAGTTGCACCCGCTAAAGATTGGCGTACTTCAGAAATAGGTCAGGAATTAATTGCTTATGCCACCAATAACATTACTGACAATACAAGAGATCATAGCTCTAGTGATAGCAATACCAATGACACTGATGTTATCGAGCAATTAACCCCTGAAGAACAAATAGCTGTTGGGAATATTAATCAAGAAATCCAAACCACATTAGCTCCAAATTTAGAAACGTTATTGACACAGTTACAAGGCACACTGTCAGACATAACGGTAAACCCCAACGCTAACCTATATCCTGCTCCTGATGCACCAACAGAACAGGAACAAGACGACCTGATTAACCAACTCAATGCGGAATTAGAGGCAGCATTTGCTGATTTAACATCAGACGAATTTGCGGATGTTAGTGCCCTGGCTGGCAAATTTAATTTTGCCCCGGAAAGTCAGCCATTAGTCGGGGTTATTGACACAGGTTTTGCCGCTAATAACCCTGATATTAATAACGCTCGCATAACTCTAGGCAAAGACTACATTGATGGCGATAACAACCCCTTACTAGCAGAAGGTGAAGGCGACGATCACGGCACGAAAATCTTAGAAGTGATTGCCGCCACCCAAAACAACAATGTGGGCACTGATGGCATTAACGATGATGCTCCTGTTTGGTTAGGACGTGCAGTGGGTTCTGGTAAATGGGCACAATCTTTAGTAGATTTTGTCGATGCAGCAAAAGCTTCAGATCAACCTAATGGAATAGTTAACCTTAGCTTTGATTTAACTCAACAAAATCCCGATGGTTCCATCACTACGCGCACAGAATTTACCCAAGCAGAAATTGATGCCCTAAAATATGCCCGCGATAACAATATTCTGATTGTTGTGGCAGCAGGCAACGAAGGCACAGCAGTAATGTCAGCTTTGGGGCAGGCTTCGGAGCATTTCGACAATATCATCACCGTCGGTGCAGCAGATGAAGCCGCTAACCGCGCTGATTATTCCAGCTATGGCAAAGGCTTGGATATTATGGCTTATGGGGCACAAATAGATGACCCCACAACCACCACTGGCAACCCAGAACAGGATTTATTTGCTGACTTGACTCCAGAAGAAATCGTGCTGGTGCAGAAGTTGATGCAGCAGTCCGAAGGCTCCAGTAGTAGTTCGCCGTCGCTTTCTGAGGCAGAAGAAGCCAAAGCCTTAGCCGCGACCCAAAAAATGCTGCAAAAAGCCTTGGCATCTGTAGGAAATGCGGATGGTAACAGTGATACAGAGGTGGGAACTACTGCCATAGTCGGTACTTCCATTGCTACTGCTAAGGTTACGGGTGCAGCTTCCCAAGTTTGGGCTGCAAATCCAAATTTAAATGCTGCTCAGGTGAAAGAAATCCTCAAAGCAACGGCGGTGGACTTGCAGACTCCTGGTTGGGATATGGAAACTGGTGCTGGTTTGCTAAATTTAGGATTGGCGGTGCAAGCAGCATTGACTACCCAGGGTGAAACCTACGCATTTGACGATGAGATGTCATCTGGGTTGGGACTACTGAATGGTTCAGGCACTCCCGAAGAACGTCCAGCTTTCTTTAAAAAACTCTGGAATGGAGTTAAGAAAGTTTTCAACAAAGTTGTCACCGTTGTCAAAAAGGTGGTCAATGTTATCCAGAAAGTTGTCAATGTTGTCCAGAAAGTTGTCAGCTTTGTTCAAAAAGCGATTCCTATCATCAAAAAGATTGGTAGCTTTATCAGCACGATAGCCAGTAAATTCGTTTGCCTGCCGATTTTGGGCAAAATTGGTGTAGTTTTAGGCGGCATTGCACTGGTGGGTGCTGCTATAGGTGGAGCGATTTTGTGGTTCAAGAACCGGAAACAACAACAGCAGCAACAAACGGTTGTGCAAACTGTTGTGGTACAACAAGACCCCCAAAATATTTTAGATTTGGAATCGGCGTGGAAACTGCTGACTCCCGCACAGCAAAACGATATCGGACCAGCCCTGAAGAACGGTATCGATCCGAAGTATCAACCCCTGTTTGATGGGACAGACCCCGATGGCATAATTCCTTTGCTAGAGACGGTTAATGGTTTAACTACAGAACAGCAAACCCAGCTTGGGACTTTTGTCCTCAACGGAACTTTCCCTCTATATAAAACTTTCTTCGATGGCACTGACCCAGGAAATCCGTTTGTTCCTCCGGCAGTTAAAAATGCTTGGAACAGCCTAACCCCCGCCCAGCTAAATGTACTGAAGCCAGTGATGCTTAATGGCATTACCAGTCCTTATGGTCGTCCCATATTTGATGGCGACCCAAATGGCATCGGTAAAATCCTGGGAGTTTTGGGTAGCCCAACGCTGAACAACACCCAGCGCAGTCTGATGACCGGTTTCTTGTTCACTCCTGGTGGCATTCCCACTCAATACGAGAATCGGTTCATATGACTGACGACGCTGGCCCATCAAATTGCTGCTAAAGAATCAGAGATACAGCAGCTTCAATGGACGATCCAGAGCTACCAAGCACAAATCAATCAAATCAATACCCTAACGAGTCACTATGAAGGACTCAGGCAACAGTACCAAAATGAAGCCAACTACTGGAATAGCCAAATCCACACTTGGGGACTTGTTGCCTGGGAAGATCGCGGCTGGTGGAGTTGGGGATGGATTTGGTGGTGGGGATGGCGCTTGGTGTATTGGTGGACTCGAAATTGGCAACCTGTTTACGGGTGGATATACAACCCACAAGCGGAAGCCAACCGAAATGCAGCACAACAAGCGGCTGATGTAGCGGCACAAATGCGCGATGCCATAAACCAACAGGGACAACCCCAGATAGGGGCAACCCAAGGGCAAATCGCCGTAATTCAAGAGCGAATTGCCACTCTCCAGCAAGAGTTGCAGATATTAAAGCAGCAGTAAAAAGCTTGGCAAAGTCCTTAAAAATAAAATGCGATCGCTTATTGATAGCCACTTTTTTGGAAAAAACTATTCACTAGCGATCGCACTTTTCAAAAACTGGTTTTTTCTCCGAAAATCAAAGGTTACACGCCAAAAATCGGTTTTATTTCCTAGCTTTATAACACAGCATCAAAGTTCTTTCTTGTCGAAGTTAACATTCTATGAATTTTAACCAATTTGGGATTTTAAACTCTCAAAAATTTGGCAATTATTTAATTGCCCTCACCAGCAGTATAGCTGTCGTCTTTAGTAGTCTGATTAATTCAGCACAAGCCGCTGAGTCTGCCGACTTTCTATTTATAGTAGATGAATCGGGTTCCATGTCTGGTGAACACACTTGGTTAGGAGGCATGATTGGCAGTCTTGATACAGCGCTAGAAGTTAAAGGGTTGCACTCTAACCGCTATGGTTTGATCGGCTTTGGTGGAGGCTTTTATCCGGGTGCGCCTTTTGCAAGAGGACTTGATATGGATTTACTGACACCGGGAATTCAGCAATTTGGAACTGCGAGTATGTTCGCAAATTCAACCAATCAACTCAAATCATCTGGAGGTTATGAAGATGGTTATCAAGCGATTGATTACGCTCTAAAAAATTACTTATTGCGAGAGGATGCAGCCCTTAACGTAGTTTTGATTACAGATGAAGATCGAGACTACACAAGACTAGGTTCTAAAGATTTTGATTTCAACAGTATCTTGAGTGCGTTACAATCTAAAAATGCTTTGCTAAATGCTGTTGTTAATTTCGGCTTCCGAGATGGAAATGGCAAGAATGCAATCGGTGTTAATTCTCATGGAAATGCCTTTTTAGCCGATGGATTGGGTGGGTTTACAAAGAGTACCGGAGGTGCAGCAACAACGGGATTTAGAACTACAAAAACCGACTATATCGACTTAGCATGGGCAACAGGAAATTCAACCATTGGCGGCGCTGCCTGGAACTTAAATTTGCTCCGAGCCGGCGGTAATTCGGCCATATCTTTTACGAATGCGTTTGTAGCTGTTAAGGCAGAAGAAGCATCGCAGCAGAACACTACCAAGGTTCCTGAGCCTTCTACTGGTTTTGGTTTATTAGCATTTGGTACTTTTAGTAAGATGCTATTAAAACGCAAAAATCAAAAACGTTTGAATTCGGTTAGAACTAATTGAAAAAATCTCGCTCGCACTTCCTCCAGCCCTTCACCTTATTCCTCACCCTGCTCATTGGTATGCAGGTCAATTATCCGGCAAATATTTCCTCGTCGAAATTGGCAAATTAGGAATTTACTTTGATACCGTTTTCCCAGGAGATTATTCCCAATCGGAAGAACTTGAGCGAGAAGATGGTTTGGATGTAAGGAGATTTCAACTCAAAGCATTTCACCAAACAGAACCCGTCTGTATTTTTCAGTTGGACTACATCCACACGCACGAAAAGTTTTACTTCATCTATCGGCCACAATTAACCATTTTTGAAATGCAGGCGATCGATGAAATTAACTCCCATTTCACTTCCTCGAAAAACTTTTTGAATTAACTTAGAAACACGCTTTTTTGGAGAAACTGGGTTTCTGAAGGGGAAGTGCGATCGCCCTTTAAAAATTAGAACTGCATAGTATCTATCAACTCTTCAAATCACTTCACAAATGCAACTTTTTTCACATCTATGAAACAAGCCATTTCTAGGTCGATCGTAACAGCGATCACCATAACCACCCCTATCGCAATAAATTCTGCTGCTGAAGCTGCATCTATAACTCTTTCTGGCATAACCTTCACCGAAGCTACCAGCAACATTACTTTAACTGATGGTGAAATACCGAATGCAAAAAAGCGACATCTATTTATTATTTTTGAAGAAGTAATTGACAATAATGTATCTTTCAAAATAGAAGGTCTTGCCAAAAACAATCCTTATATAGGAATGACTTAAGTTTAGCGATCGCATTCCTATAATCCTTTTTTCACTGCAATTACTTCCGAGAACGATCGACCTCTTACTACTCTTCATTTTTTTGCTATTTACCGAATAGTTTAAATGGAATCATTCCGATGACTACTCTTTTCAAACAGCTAATTAGGCGATCAACTGCTGCTGCGATCGCTGCTATAACCACAACAATTTCTTTCTCTACCACTGTCTGTGCAGCATCCCTTACCCCTGACAGTCCTACTTCAAATTTAACAACCACAACCTTACCCGAATTCCTTGTAAATAACCTCTTGCAACAAACCTCTGGCTTATCCGGTTTGCCAACTTCCTCTTTGCAAATTGTAGATGCTCAATCGCATACTTGGTTTAATGGTTGTATGGAGTTAAGGAATAGAAGTGGTTGTACCAAGAATATAATTAATGGTTGGATTGTCACAGTAGAAAATAGACAAGAAAGATGGGTTTACCACACAAATTATAATTATGGTCTACTAGCAGGACATTATTGGTGGACTGTTGATAACGAGCCAAATAAATTGACTTATCACATGGAAAATAATTCTAGGCTTTTACGTGATAATCCCTTTTGGTGGGATTTTCAAAATGTATCTAATGTTTTTCAATATGACTGGTCTAAAGTTGAAAGCTTGCGTTATGCAATAACCTCAGATGCCATTTTAACTGGGGTTAGCCTTTATAAAAAGCAAAGCGAGCCAGAAAAAGAAAGTTTTTTTAGCGTATCAGTTGGAGATTCTTTGATTGGTCAAGTTAGTTCTCACAATACAAACATAAGCTTTAATGAATTACTTGATGGTGGTGTTCAGGAATTTACGATCGCCAACATCAATCCGTTAGTTGATTTGCGAGATGCGATCGCCTTTCCCCTCAACCTGGAAGTTGATTTTGGGCTGGCAGAGCACCGTTGGTGGGAGAGTCAATACAGTTTCAGGGTAGAAGTGCTGCAAAAAACCGAATCTCCATCAACATCAATTCCAGAACCTGCTTCTACATTAAGTTTGCTAACACTTGCTACTTTCGGTATCCTTTCCAAACTTAAACGCAAACAGAAATTATTTAAGAGAGTAATCACCAAAAAGACATTTGTGTTAATTTCAGCAATTTTTACAACTTGAAGAATGGGTAGATTATGCAAGCCCAAATGGACAGGAAGTCAAGAGTACGATCGCCTCCCCAAAATCCGATCGCACTTCCTCCAACTCCCCTCAAATCAATTTTTCCAACAATCATTCTAAACATCAAGGAATAACTGACATGGATACACTTTTTGGAACTCTCGGTAACGACACCCGAATTTGGAAAGGCACTACTGACGTAATGATTTACGGTCGTGCTGGCAATGATTCGCTCTTAGGTAATACTGGTAACGACATCCTCTATGGAGAATTTGGTGCTGATACTTTAAGAGGTGGCGCTGGTAGCGATTTACTGTTTGGTGGATCGGAAAACGATCGCTTGTTTGGAGATGACGGTAACGACTCCTTATATGGAGAAAGCGGCGACGATCAATTAGATGGCGGTCTTGGTAGCGATTACCTTTCAGGAGGAATAGGTAACGATAGATTACTTGGACAAGATGGTAACGATATTTTAACAGGCAATGAAGGTACTGATTCCCTCTACGGTGGTGCAGGGAATGACAGCATAAATGGTGGAGATGGTAACGATTTAATTGATGGAGGATTGGTTGGTTCCTCAGAATTTGATAGCTTAACAGGAGGAACGGGACGCGATATTTTCGTTCTCAGTAACTTGCCTACTGGAATAGGGAATGGATTTGCTTTGATTACTGATTTCTCAGTTATTGACGATCGCATTCGCCTGCGGGGAACTAAGACTCAATACTCGTTGGAACCTGTCAGCAAAGCTGGCTCAAGCGCTGTAGATGCAGGGATTTACAGGCTGTCCAATGGCGAAAGAGATTTAATCGGCGTTCTCCAAGATGTCTCACCCGGAAGCTTAACCTCTCAAAACTTCATCTACATCTAAGCAACTAGGAAGCGATCGCGCCCCACCCACCAGCTTTCCAAGAGATGCTCGATCGCTCTCCTTTCCCTCACTTCCCGCCAGTCGATCGGATTTTACATTTTGTAACCCTAGTGAGTAGCGGTTAAATTGCCTCTTTGCCGTTACTACTAAGTTTTTGAGGCACTTCACATCTATTTCGACTTATCACTTGACTTAAGCATTTAAGTGAGATAACTTAGTTGACAAGCTCAAATCGAGCCAATAGTGACAACAAAGCTGTGCTGTGAAGTGATGAGCGATCGCCGCGATCCTGTAACTCGCCAGGAAAATCTAATTTCTCACTCACTCGATCGCCTAGCAGAAATAAATTAATCGAAAATCGAAAATCGATGGCCCAACCTTTCCCCATCATTAAAACAAGGAGCAAATTTTATGGCTAATATTCTCTCGAAATTCCAAACTATGCCATACACCCATCGCCTCGCTACTCCAACAGACGCGAAAGCGATCGCACCTTTAATGTCCGCGTTCGCACAAGAAAGAGAATCCATCGATCCATCAATGACAATTAAACCCAATTATGACTTTGAACAATACGTTACTCACCAACTAGAAAAACCCCTTTCTTTCTGCTGGGTACTCGAACACAGTAACACGATCGTCGGTTGCTTATTCATCTACTTTTACGATGAAGCACCACCCGCCAGTCTTCCTGATTATCTCGTTCAACACCACCACGTTGAAAATCCCTTCCAACCCCGTCGCGTTGGTTCGGTTTTGGCAATGTACGTGCAACCGGAACACCGCCAAAGCGAAGCAATCAAACTATTAGCAAATGCCGCCATTCAACACGCGGAAGAAATGAAAGTTACCGATATCGATTTGCTAATTGCAGAAGATCAAACGGGGATGCAAGCATTATTGCAACGCACGGGATTCAAAAAAGCTGCGGTGCAATTCACTCGCCACTATCAAATTCCTACTAATACCGAATTACCGAGTTTGCATCCGCCACACCCGGAATTACCGGAAGTTAAACCAATTACGCCAAATGCGATCGCACTGCGCGACCCCAGCACTAACGAACTCGTCCGCAATCCGCACGGCGAACCTGTTTTTCTAATTCCTTTACAAAATGAAAATGGATTGTTGCTAAATAGCGATCGCTTACCAATTTACCCCACCCCAGTGCGCGACCCGCAGAAAAACGACTGGGTGTTTAATGCAGCAGGTGAGTTAGTCGTCTGTCCCGTGTTGCGCGATGAAAACGGTGAGATTGTCGAACACGAAGGAATTCCCCAGTTTTGTCCCCCAGCTTACGAAGTTCAAGCAGGTGCAATTCGCCTCAAGCGCGACGCACAGGGAAATTGCGTTTTCTGCGAAGTGGAACGGAATAAGGACGGTAAAATAGTGCGATCGCCTGATGGTATGCCAGTATTCAAACAACCGCTATTGGTGTAAATTATAGCTATAGTAAGGACTTACGCAAAAATAATGATTTAGCGTAAGTCGTCACTATTTCTATTTTATTTAGCTGCACCTGATTTAAAAAGAGATTTTTATCAGTCTTAGTGTAAGCAGTTCATAATGGCTACTTACTTAGCTAATTTGATAAATTCTACCCAACTGTAATTACAACGCTCAATATAGCAAGGGGGTTGATTACCTTTTTGAGTTAACCAGGTTAGAAATTCCGCACTCAACAAACTGGGTTGATAAATTAGCTGCAAATCATTGCTGAATTTAGCTATCATTACAGAACTACTACCTTGATATTTAAACTCTGTAGGGGTTCGCAATTCAATTAGTAAACCTGGGTCTGCCTCTGAACTGAAACTAATACAGATATCATCCCAATCAGCGCAAAGACGCTGAAGAAATTGCAGGCTAAAATTAACCCAATTATTTATATGGATGATGAATTGATCGGCAAAAAAAGGGTTTTCTTGCAAGAGAGCGATCGCCACCTCTCGGTCAAACAATGTTTTTAAGAAATTTTGAACCTTTTCTTCAACAGTTTGGCTGGCAAATGCTTCTCGCCAACGAGCTAACTGAAGTTCGATCGTTAGGGGACAGCTTGATAATCCGCTCAGGGTTTCCAGGAATTTAGGTAATAATATAGAGTCTAATTTATTCAGGACAAAAGGAATTTGTTCGTTAGATTGAATTAGATGATATATTCCTTGATGCAGGCGATCGAACGCTCGTTTTAGTTGTGAATAAAACCTATCCAAGGTTTTATTTTCAGTAAAGCTATCCATTGCCAGAGGTTGTGTAAATTGAGAAGCCTCTGTTAATCGCAATTTGCAGCCTTGCATTTGGCGAGCCATTAAATCAATATTCATCTCGAAACCTGATATGGGCGGAGGAGATAATTTTATAGATATCATGGGTTGGCTTGAAACGAATCTCTTGGAAAAATCTGAGCAGGGAAAGTAGGATTGGTTCATATTCATTTTTACTGACCCCAATTAAAAGTTAACGAAGCTTTACTCAGGTATCAAGCAAAAATTGCAAATTTTCGCAGCTTTTTAATTGTTACATAAGTTTACAAAAAATAATTTTAAATCTGCGAAAACTTACTATATAGTGCTGATAAATAGATGTCGGGTTATACACTACCTGAAAAACCAAGCTGTATGAAGTGTTACCAGATCGCCTAGCGACGCACCCATAACCGGGTAGCGCTAGCAAAGCTTGTCGCTGCTTGTGATTCCAATCGAGAGATCACCCTATGGACGACTTAAATCAAAAGCTATCTCAGCTTGTTGCCAAAGCTTGCTCTTACCCATCTGGCAGCTTACAGCGTCGGCAAACACTCAACGAAATCGTTAGATTAGTGATGAAATCGGGCAAAATTTGGAAAGATAACGTACCTTATTACAACGATGCACTACAACAAACCTGGCTATATTTTTGTCGGAATATTTGTGAAGCGAATACTGGCGAGCGATACGATCCTAATAAAAGTAGCGTAATTACTTGGTTGGATAAATATTTGAAGCACCGATTACAAGATTATCGGATTGCCGAGAGAAATGAAAACCTCAACGCGGTTCCCCAACGGATTAATGAAGAGGGACAAACGATAGATCTAATAGAAAATATACCTGCTGCTTCAGATAATCCATTAAGAATTCTAGAAAACACGATCGAATGGGTAGAATCTGACCTAGATGGCGAATTAAGCTCATTACATATTAAAGGTCGTCCTGACGTGACTTGCCAAGTTTTAATTCGCCGTCGTCTTCCTCCAGAAACACCTTGGGAAAGATTAGGAGAAGAATTTAACTTATCAGTTTCCACTTTAGCAAATTTTTATAAGCGTCAATGTATGCCGCGCTTGCGAAAATTTGGTGAATCGCAGGGATATCTATAATAAAGATGCTATCTGTACTAACTGGAAAAAGCAATGATTTACCATCCCCAAAATTTAGCAGAAAAAGCCATACCATTGCCGATCGCTGAAACAGCTAAAAACCTAGCACGGCAGTTTGCTGCTCAACAACCTACTCCAGAAAAATCAGAACAAGTTTATCTTAATACTCTGGCCATCTGTGCGGTAAATGATTACTTAGAAATGATGGAAATTCCCACAGATTTAGCTGCTAGCAATAGTTGGAATCCGATCATGCGCCTAAGTGCAAATGTAGCAGACCTCGAAGTTACAGGATATGGTAACTTAGAATGTCGTCCCATTAAACCGGGTGAAACGAAGTGCCAGATTCCCCCGGAATTTTGGGAAGAAAGTATTGGTTATGTCGTAGTCCAAATCGATCTTCAGCAACAAGAAGCTATTTTGTTAGGCTTTTCCAAAGCAGTAGAAAATGGCGAGTTATTCATCAACAAATTACAGTCCATAGATGACTTATTGGAACACTTTGAACAGCTATCTGGTAAATCGGAGGTTAATTTAAGCCAATGGTTTGAGAATATTTTTCAGATTGATTGGCAGTCTTGGCAAGGGTTTTTAGGTTCGGAAACGTTGCAATTAGCGCCTAGTTTTAGGCAAATTTCTGGGATTAGAGATTTGTCTGAAGCTGGCGTTAAAGGCATTAAATTAATCGATTTGGGAATACAGCTAGAGGATCGAAAGGTAGCTCTTTTGGTAGCTTTGGCACGCACTGGCGATCGCATGGTGGGTATTCGCGTGCAACTACATCCAGCTAACGCGGAGAACCATTTGCCGCCGAATGTGCAATTAGCTGTGCTTTCTGACGCTGGGGAAATACTGCGAGAAGTGCGATCGCGCAGTATGGATAATTTCATTCAACTGCCACATTTCACGGGTCGAGTGGGAGAAAAATTTAGCATTCAAGTAGCGCTGGAGGGTGTCAGTATGGTAGAAAATTTTATCATCTGAACGTTTAAAAAGAAAAGAACATGAGCCAGTTAGTTACTTTGAAATTGGGGTGGGGAAACTTACAGTCTGGTTTCCCTGCTGTTACTGCTTTATTGGGTTCTGAAACTAATCCCCAACAAATGCAAATTCTGGGCAGTTTACCACCTGAACCAGATTTAGTTGAACTGTACAAACGTTGGCAATTACTCTATAAAGCTTACTATGATATGTTAAGCGGGAGTTTGCGGATAAGTTTCAATGATGATGAGGCAGAAGTGGTTAATTTTTCCGAATTAGAATTTCGGGAATTATGCGATCGCTTCTTAACTCGCTTCAATACTTGGCTTCGATCTGAATCTTTTCTCAACATTCGGGAGCAATTAAGTATTCATCTAGTTGGTTCCGAAGAGATTCGGGTTTTAATTGAAACTGAAGATATTTATTTGCGACGCTTTCCTTGGAATTTTTGGAATTTTATTAAAGCTTATCCGCAAGCCGAAATAGCTTTGAGCGCTCCTGAGTTTAAGCCAGTGAAAAATAGCTTCAATAATCAAACTGAAAAAGTCAGGATTTTAGCATTATTAGGAAGTAGTAAAGGCATTGATATTCAAAAAGACAGAGAATTATTGCAAAATTTCCAGGATGCTAAAACAGAATTTCTGGTTGAACCATCAAGAAATGATATTGATAACCAACTCTGGGAGAAAGCGTGGGATATTTTCTTTTTTGCCGGACATAGTTATGGCGAGATAGGAATAGTTAGTTTAGATGAAAATAGGAACTTGAGAATTGAGAACTTGGAAAATGCTTTGCGCCGCGCAATCGCCCAAGGTTTAAAATTAGCAATTTTCAACTCTTGCGATGGGTTAGGTATCGCTAGCAAGTTGGAAAATTGGTATATTCCGCAAATTATCGTGATGCGAGAACCAGTACCAGATTTGGTAGCCCAAGAATTTCTGAAAGTTTTTTTAAAGGTTTTTGCTAGTGGAAAATCATTATATTTATCGGTGAAAGAAGCGCGGGAAAGATTGCAGGATTTAGAGGATAAATACCCTTGTGCTAGTTGGTTACCAGTGATTTGTCAAAATCCCGCTGAAGTACCGCCAACTTGGAATAAATTGCGCGGTAAGGAGAATTTGTTTAGTTGGTATAATATTAAAAGGTTGTTGGCAATAAGCGCGATCGCTACCAGTTTAGTCATGGGAGTCAGAGCGAGCGGATATCTGGAGCGATTAGAACAATTTGCTTATGACTATCAAATTCGGCTCAGGCAAGATGAAGGGTTAGACCCACGTATTACCATCATAAAAATAACTGAAGAGGATATAAAAAAACAGTCGCAATATCCCATAACCGATCTAGTTATGTTACAGTTATTAAAAACTGTAGATCGCCATCACCCCCAAGTTATCGGCTTAGACATTTATCGTGATAAGCCTGTAGATCCAGGTCACAAGGATTTAGCAAATTACCTACGAAATAATAAACGCCTAATTACCATTTGTAAAATTGGCGATCCGACAGCTAATAATCCGGCAACTCAAATCAGTATGGCTCCCCCACCTAGCAGCCCAGAACAAAATGTAACCTTTAATGATTTCTCTGTTGATAGTGATAATGTTATTCGCCGTCATCTGTTTTATTCAATCCCAAGTTCTAGCTCTGATTGCAAAGCTAATTTTTCTTTTAATGCTGAATTAGCACTACGTTATTTAGAGCAAAGACACGGAATCAAAGAAAAACGAGTTGGAAAAAATTTAAAATTAGGTAAGATAATTTTTAAACCTTTAGAAAAAGGTACGGGCTTTTATCATAACTTAGACAGTCGAGGGCATCAGGTATTACTTAATTACCGCTCCTCCCAAAATGTTGCTAGAGAAATTACATTGACGCAGGTTTTAAATAATCAGTTTGAACCAGATTGGATAAAAGATCGTATTGTCCTCATCGGCAGTGCTGCACCAGTAAGCGCTGGTGATTATTTTGCTACTCCATACGGCAGTGGACGCGACCAAAAATTACCAGGGGTAGTTATTCACGCACAAATGGTAAGTCAATTTCTTGATGTAGCTTTGGGAAAACGACCATTACTTCATTTTTGGCCGCTTTGGGGCGATGCTATTTGGATAGGTACTTGGTCTATCGTAGGAGGAATATTAGCTTTATATTTTCAGTCATCTCTATATCGAAGGCTGGCTAAAGTAACTACGATCGCCATTTTATTTGCAAGTTGCTTTGGCTTGTTAACACAAGGCATTTGTGTGCCTTTTATACCAGCGGCTCTAGTTTTAGTTATTACAAGCTGGAGTGTAGTAATTTACAATTCATTGAAAACTCAGAAATCCTAATAAATCTCGGAAATGCAAATTATGAAATTTACAAAGTTCTTTTGGCAAATTAAACTTACTAGCGCGATCGCATTGGCAATGATTTGCTTTGCAAGTAAATTAGCAAGAGTACAACCAGCAAATTTGCTGCCAATAGTGTTCAACAACCGAGAGCCTTTAGATAACAGAGGCGCACCAGGTGACACCCAAGGCGGAGGAACTCGTGATGGCCAGAAATGTCCCAATATAAATACAAGAGAACACCTTACTGCTTTAGTACCTTTCTCACCGCAGAAGCAAGGAAAGCCTTATGTCTGGGGATGGACTGTTACAGATTCTCCATCCATCTTGCTTTATGTACCAGATTCACCCATATTAATGAAAGCAGGAGTATTTACATTGTGGGATGAAACAGATCCAAATGATAGAAATCATAAGAGCATCTACGAAGGAACTTTCACTTTAATTGGTACGCCAGGAATTATCAGCCTTAACATTCCTTCCACAATAAAGCTAGAACCAAACAAGAGATATCATTGGTATGTAAAAGTTCCTCTATCTTGCGAGCGGGGAGATATAAATGATGAGGTAAGTGGGTGGATTTTTCGCACGGAATTAACGGAACCTAAAACTTTTGTTTCAGAAACGGTACGAGAAAAAGTGAGATTTTATGCAGCCAATGGAATCTGGTTCGATGCCGTTAGGCTGTTAGCACAACCTCGTCAAAATAATGCAGATAATAATCTTGATGTTGCTTGGGCTGAATTGTTGAAAGGTGCAAACTGGGAAAGCTTTGCTAATAAACCTATTGTCCCTTGCTGTACTCTAGAAGCATCCTCAGAAGGAACTGGTAATGTTCGATGAAAATACAGCAAACGAATAGGTGCAGCTCCCCGACTTTTTACAGAAGTTGGGGATTGGTATACCTCACCGATTTGAAAAGCTTGAAATTTTTAACACAGATAAACGGAGATAAGAAAGTGATATTTTAGGGAACCGATGCAAATGAAGATGATATTAATTTTTATTTTACAACCAATTTCCTAATAAAACAAAAGGTGCCCAGTAATATGGTAAATTATAAACATCGCTATTTAAAAGTTTGATTTGAGTGCGACGGAGAACTTCTGCTTTAGTCGCTTTACGATCTGTTGTTAACTGTCGGTAGAACTCACTCATAAATACTGTAGTGGATGTATCATTTACACTCCATAATGTTGCGAGAGTACTGCCTGCACCTGCACGCACTGCTACTCCAGCTAATCCTAAAGTAGCTCGTTTGTCTCCCGTTGCTGTCTCACAAGCACTGAGAACAAGTAATTCAATGTTATTAAACTGATTTTGGTTTGTAGTTCGCAGTAAGCGATCGAAATCTTTCACCTTAAAAAGTTCATTCCAGAGAAGAATGTAGGTATTATCTGGATTAGAGCTAAAATTGCCGTGCGTTGCAATGTGGATTATAGTAAAAGGTACTGATTCTATTTCTTTTTTAAGATTGTTTTGGATGAAATCATCATTTAACAGTTTACCTCTACTAGAAACTATTGACTGAATTGCATTTAATTCATCTGGCACGTTAGTGAGTGCTTTAAACGTTATTGCATTTAATTCATCTGGTGCATTAGCGACTGCTTTAAACGTTCTCTTGTCTATCACTCGTTCTTCACTCACGCCAGCTAGTAAAACATTTAACTTTTTTCGTTCCAAAGGTTTTGGTTCTAACAATTTTAAACTAGGGCTGAGAGTTATAGCATACTTTTCTACCAAATATCTTTTACCGTCATCAAGAATTGACATCGGAATATCTCGCAAAGCACCATCTAGCACGAAGACTAAAGTATTAACGCTACTATTAGCCAAATATTTTTCTTCTCCCTCTCGAATTACCCAATCGTACACCTGTTGAGATAAAAATCGAAGTTTGGCAGAACGAGTCGAGGAAGCTAATAGACCTCGTAGTTCTGCTAAAGTAGTTTCTAATTGAATTTTTGGTATTTTAGTTGAGTAGTGGTAAATGTTGTCTTTTCCCGGTAATTTCAAAATTACTTCTAAACTGTTATTTAAAATGATTGTATAAATAACCGCAGCCTGCGGATCGACTGTATCAACTTTTACCTGTTGTACTTCTGGATTTGGAAATATACATTGGAGATAGTTTTCTAATTCTGCTACTTGCAGATCGTCAACTAACTGACGGGCTTTTTCTAAATCGGGATTTTCCGATCGCAACACTAAGTCAACTGCTTCCCGATAAATAGGTTCGACATTATCCCGAAAATAAAATTGAATATCTGAGTTGATTCCAGTCAAGTCTAACGGGATACCCACCAAACCTTTCCGTACCACATTGATAGTCTCAAGTGCTTTTTCATAAGCAGCGATCGCATCCTTTAAATTTTCCCGCGCAGCATATATTCGCCCCAACTGCCACTCCCACTGATACTTAATATTTGGTGCTTGAATTTCATTGGCTAAACTTAAAGCTTGTTCGGTAAATTTCTGAGCTTCTCCATAGTTTTTTTGTTGTTCGTATAGCCAACCATAAGTACCAAGAGAGTAGGTCTTGGCTTTGGGATCTTCTAAGTTTCTAGCGTGTGCGATCGCTTGCTGCAATAAATTTTCAATTTCTGACCACGACTGATTAAATCCTGATTTTACTTTTAACAAGCCTAAATTTTTAGCTAAGTTAATTCGAGCATATACTTCTTGACGACTAGGAGGTAAATTGTTAATTCCCTGATAAATATTTGGCCATAATTTATCGGCTTCCGCTAAAGAATTTTGCCAACTATCTTTCCATGCCTCAGTTGACAATACACTTACCAAAATATTTAAATAATTTAGTTGTGCTTGTAATCGTGTTAAATCGGAAAATGATTCCGCTTCAGCTACTTTTTTATACCATTCTCCTGCCTGTTGATAAAAACCTAAAGCCGTATCTTCTTGCGGTGGCTTTTGGCAATTTTCCGGTATCGTTAAAGGCAGTTTTTGTTTGCTATTTGGCCCTTGTAAATCTTCTACTCTCTTACCAAAAGCGCGTGCTGTATTGCCCAAACTGAGATAAATATCACCAACAAGTTGAGAATTTTCCAACCGTTCAATTACCGCCAAACTATCTTGGGAAACACACCAAGAATGTTCTAAATCGCCAACCACTTGCAGGGTATTTCCTAAACTGTATAATTTAGTAGCTTTAATTAAAGGATCTAATTGCGTATTAAAAATTTCTGGCGTTTTTAGGGTTTCTTCTACTTGGTTTAATGTCTGCAATGCTCGTCGATAACGTCCTAATGCTTGCAAGGCTTGAGCTTGATTAATTTGACTACCTATAACTCCTTGCATATCGCCAATTTCTTTATAAATAGCTTCGGCTTTTTTAAGGCTATCTAAGGCATTTTCTGCTTGTCCGTTTGCTAATTCCAAACGCGCTGAAGTGGTGAGCGATCGCGCTAATATTTGTTGTCTTTGTGCAGTGGTATCTGTATTTTGATTTGCAGCTACTAAATCAAGGCTGGTAGAAATTGCTTTCTTCGCTTCATCGAAGCGATTTAATTGCTGATAAGCTAAGGATAAGTAGTTCCAAACTAAAGCCAAGTTTAATTTATCTTTTTGATAAAAATTAGCAGCATTTAGCCAATATTCTACTGCTTTGGCATACTGACCATTCTGATAGGCTTCTCTACCTTGTTGCAGCCAATCTTCTGGGGGAATTTGGGAGTTATTTGTAATTGGAGTTTGAACAGCAGGTGGTTGAGCGATCGCCATTGGAAAAAATTGCATAGCAAGGCTTGAAATCAAGCCTAATCCCATCAAAATAAATAACTTTAAAATGCGCTTATTAAAAAGTATCATAATTTATCTACACGTTCCTTTTTAGCTTCCAGAAGTTGTCCCGCAGTTATTAGCTGTTAGCCAAGAAATATCTGGTGTTGAATTAGGCGATCGGGCTACTAAAACCACCTCACCTTTATCATTAATTAGCCATCCAGAAGCTTCCACCATTGGCATAGAAGTAGCTTTTTTCTGTTGCGGAACTTGGGCAGAAATAGAACGATTTACCGCTTGTAAAGGTCGCAAATCATCCCAAAAAGCACCCCTATTTAGGGCATCGTTAGGGCTAGGCGGTACTCCACCTAAACCAGTAACAAAAAATCCAGATCTG
This sequence comes from Aerosakkonema sp. BLCC-F183, assembly GCF_041929145.1. Lineage (NCBI taxonomy): Bacteria > Bacillati > Cyanobacteriota > Cyanophyceae > Aerosakkonematales > Aerosakkonemataceae > Aerosakkonema > Aerosakkonema sp. BLCC-F183. The sequence goes on from NZ_JBHFNU010000049.1 coordinate 189,029, forward strand.
TTTCCCCCTCCAGTTGCTCTACAACCTTGCGGAATGCCTGGAGGAGCAGTATTTTGCGGTAAACGAGCAATTCCATTCGCGGGGTCAACATCTGGCGTGTTGATTTGTACAATACCGCTAAACTGAGGCCCCAGGCTAGAACTAGCTGTAATATCATTGAATAAGGTTGGTTCATTACGGTATTGAGTACCAAAAATTCCTTGGGTATTAATCGTTACTCGACCGCCAAAATTTTCTTCTGCATTAGCTTTAATATCGCTATTTCCGCCAGGAAAAGCAACCAAATTTTCTGTATCAATGTTGATATTACCTCCAGTAGCAGTACCTGTAGCGGAAGTAGTAATTTCGCTATTGTTACCCAAGATAATGTTTTTAGCTACTAACTCAACATTGCCAAACTGTCCTGATTTAGTTTCAGCTGTAATAATTCCATTTTCCAATTGAATATTATCAGCATTAACTGTCAGGTTGCCAGCAGCCGCAGTTGCTAAAGCTTGACTGCTGCTTACAGTAGCCGTAGCGCCATTACTAATTATCAAATTTGGAGTATTAATATCTAAGTTTCCAGCATTACCAGAACCATCTCGACTGCGAACTAATAAACCGCTGGTAAACCCTCCTTGATTTCCAATTAATTGGATAAATTCCGAAGCATTTACGGTTAAAGTTCCTCCCTGTCCATCGCTACGAGTACCAGCTGATGCTTGCGCTCCATCTCGCACTATTAATTGTTTGGTTTCAATATTTAAACTTCCTCCCGTTCCTGTTGCTGGGATTAAAACCGTACCATCTTCTCCTCGTATTGGTTCAACCTGAGTAAATAAACCGCTGGGCGTAGGAAAATCCCCAGGTAATATTCCTATTAATTGGATAGATTCCGAAGCGCGAATGGTCAGATTGCCACCATTTCCTAATAACGCCGCAGTTGATATTTGTCCTCCATCTTGCACTAGAAAATTTTTGGTTTCAATAGTTAAATTACCAGCATTTCCCGTTGCTGGCACAATTTCGTCATTATCAGTTAATGTATAGTCAGTTTGACTAAATATGCCACTAATTCCCCTTACTTCGACTAACTCAGAAGCTTTTATTTGTAAATTTCCTGCATTGGCAACTCCAGAAGTAGTAGTTGATATTATTCCTCCATCGGCTAGGATTAAGCGCCCTGTTTCAATTATTATATTACCGCTATTTTTAGTACCTTGTGCTTGGGAAAACAACCCACTTGCAAAAACTCCATCAGATGTTGTTCCCATCACTTCTACGGACTCGGAAGCTCGAACGGTAAGGTTTCCACCTTGTCCATCCCCAGCAGTAGTGGTTGATATTTGCGCTCCTTTTTCGATCGCCAACTGTCTTGTTTCAATATTTAAGTCTCCCCCCTTTCCGGTTGCACCTGGGTAGACTTGGGCAAACAAACCGCTGAAAGAATTATCCTGGCTTTCAGTACCAGTTAATTTAATCGATTCTCCAGCACGAATAGAAACGTTCCCAGCATTTCCATCACCCAAGGTAGAAGCATTTATTTCTCCTCCATTTACAATTAAATTATTGGTTTGTACCGTTAAATTGCTGCCGTTTCCGTTGGCTCCTTTATTCACTAAAGCAAATAAACCGCTGCGAAAATTACCTTGGGGTTCGATATCTGTTAATTCTATAGCATCTGTAGCAAAAACAGTTAAGTTTCCTACTTGTTCGTTTCCTTCGCTGATGGTTAAGATTGTTGAGCGATCGCGTAAAGATATTTGCCGCCCTTGCACTTGAATTGAAGCCCCATTGCCGCTCGCAGCTACAGAAGCTGCATTTAATAGTTGAATGTCAACATATTGCTGACTAATTTCTTCTTGCCTAATTGCTATTTGTCCGTTACTGTTAATTAGTGATGCCTGACCATTTACTGCTGATAAAATCTCTATTTTACCATCTGTTGCTGTCAGAATACCACCATCTATAATAATGTTACCGCCAATTAATGCTAAGGTATTCCCCGCTGTTACTTTCAAACCAGATGAGCTAATATCTCTGGTTACTAATTGGGTTTCTTCATCTATTCTTAAATTATGACCTTCACCCTTTACTACAATTTCCCCTGGAGTTGCTCCTAATTGCAAGCCCATAGGAACATTTACTGTTAATATTGGTGGAGATTGAGGATTGATGGCGCTAAATTGACTACCGTCTTGGAAAATGAAACTATTAGCTGTACTAGCTATAAATGAGCCACCAATGTTTAGGGATGCGTTACGACCAAAAATGATACCGTTGGGGTTTATTAAAAATAAGTTGGCGCTGCCGTTAGCTTGAATTATGCCATCAATGTTTGATATAGAAGTACCAGTTACACGACTGAAAATATTTTGGATTGCTTGGAGGTTATTAAAGTAAGCTGTACCGTTTTCGGGAACAGAAAATTGTTGAAAACTGTGGAATAAATTGTTTCCTGCTTGAGTGCCACCTTCGATAAGGAGAGTGTTACCTTGGGGCGTGACTATGCTGTTTACTGGTAGGGTGGAATCGGGGACGATTTGTGCTGTTGCTGTAGGAGAAAAACAAATAGTGTAAAAGAGGAAGTAAAATATTTTCCTCTTTGTTTTCCATTTGCTTTTAAATAAAGTACATAACCTCATCATTCGATTCCACCCTTTTCTCAAGCAAAGATATTTTTTGGAAGGTTAGCTAAACTTAGTGATCCAGGCATCCATAGACCCAGCTTTGCTTCCCCCCAGCGAGCCATCCGTATAGCCTACAACATAGAAATTATCTGTGCTATCAGCTACTACGTTAGTAGCCACATCCGAACCGAAAGTACCTAACTGTCGAACCCACAACTGGTTCCCACGGCTGTCGTACTTAGCTACCCAGCCATCAAGACCACCCGTACCATTTCTTTGCTCTAAAATACCATAGGTGGAGCCTACCATATAAACATTGCCAGCATTATCCACTGTTACGCTACGGGGTGAGTCAGTATTGCCAGTCCCTAATTGCTTGAGCCACTGCTGGTTACCGCTATAGTCATATTTTGCTATCCAAGTATCCGTACCTCCAGCGTTATTTCCTCCTAGAGAACCTGTTGTTTCACCGACAATATAAACATTGCCAGCACTGTCAACCGCAACATCCTTAACATACTCAGGATTGGGACTACCAAACTGCTTAGCCCATTGTTGATTACCATTATTGTCATACTTGGCTACCCAAGCCTCACTATTGCCATTTCCTTGAGGATCGTAAGTGTGACCCACTATATAGACATTGCCATTATTATCAACTTTTGTAGCTACAGCAATATCAGAAATAGAAGTGCCGAACTGTTTTATCCATTGCTGGTTGCCATTATTATCATATTTAGCAACCCAAACATCTACATATCCAGCGTTATCTCCTGCTAAAGATCCAGTGGCGTCACCCACAATGTAGACATTGCCAGCACTATCTACTGCTAGATCCTTCGCGCTATCAGCGCCTGAACTACCGATCTGTTTCATCCACTGTAAGATGCCACTACTGTCATATTTGGTAATTATGGCATCGCCACTGTTTTGTCCTTTATAAGTGAAGCCTAAAATATAGGTATTACCAGCACTATCTACTACTGTACCGCTTGAAGATTCTTCACTACTAAAAGTATCTAACTGTTTTATCTGCTGGTTGCCACTGCTGTCATACTTAATTACCCAAGGAGTATAAGACCTGTTATTATTTACATCTTGATTCATGGTTAAACCTGAGATGTAAATATTACCAGCGTTATCAACTGCTGCACCGCTTGTCCTGTCATCACTGGAAGTTCCCCACTGTTTTGTCCATAAGAGTTCTGCGGGTTTATTAATAATTGCAATTCCTTGGGAAAACTCTGAGGTATTTTGATTTGAATCAGTCGCTGTTGCTGTGATAAATTGACCAGCCGGAAGTGCTGTTGGTAAGTTGACAATAAAGTTAGCATTACCACTGGTGTCAGTAGTTACATTTTTAAAGCCAACAAACTTCTCGCCTTCACCATAACCGGAAGCATCTAAAGCAGTATTCGAGAAGAATTCTATTCTGAAAGTTTTGTTAGGCGTGCTGTTGAACGTTCCTTGGATAGTTGTGTTTTTAGTATTGGAGATAGCTGAAGTCAATACTGGGAAGTTTTGCAAGTTGTTTGCACCTGTGTCAGTATCTCCCATATCATTAGGTGTTAGGCCGCGAGAACTATTGTTATCCCACAAATCGATTCCTAAACCAGTATTAGAGAATATTGCATTGGATAAAACCGCATTTTTGAGGGTGTTCTGTACTCCCATTCCAATACCTTGTGTTTGTTGTACTCCAATACCTTGATTGAAAGCAATTGTATTGCCTGCACCGTTGACTGTTCCTCCAATTATGTTATTAGATCCGCCAAAAATAGACACGCCTGCAAAATTGTTACCTAAACCTTGGCTACCAGTAACATCAGTACCGATGTAGTTACCTTGTACTAAATTACCTGTTGCAGAGACGCCACCAATATTAACTCCTGTGTAATTACTTGAAATTAAGTTACGTGCTGCTGGTGATGTTCCCCCAATGATGTTGTTAGGTGCGTTACCGATTGACACGCCAGAAGAGGAGTTACCCAAAGCTTTAGTACCTGTGATATCAGTACCAATGTAGTTGCCTAAGACCTGGTTATTAGTAGTACCAATATTCTGCAAACTAACACCCATTCCTCTGTTACCTGAAATTATATTCCGTGCCTCAGTAGTTGTTCCCCCAATAATGTTATTACTCCCACTGCTAATTATTACACCAGTATAGAAGTTGCCCAAAGCAACAGTACCAGTAACATCAGTACCGATGTAATTTCCTAGTATCTGATTTTCCGATCCAATAATACTAACGCCAGCACCATTTGCAGCTCCATTGCTAGATATGATATTACCCGCACCAACAGTTATTCCTCCAATTATGTTTTTGGATGCGTTCTCTGCGATCTGTACTCCTGCAATAGAATTGCCCAAGGATTTTGTGCCAGTAACATCAGTACCAATGTAATTACCTAATACTTCGTTTCCTGTTGAATTCAAGCTTTGAATAATTACACCGGAATTGTCATTACCTGAGATCAAATTGCGTGCTTCGGATACCCTTCCGCCAATTATGTTGTTGGAGGCATCACTCATAATCAAGATTCCAGAAAAAGAGTTACCCAGATCTTGAGTACCTGTTACGTCAGTACCAATATAGTTACCCAAAACTTGGTTCCCTGTGCCTTTACTACCCTCTATCATTATTCCATCATAGTTTCCTGATAGAATATTGCGTGCCTCAACTGTTGTTCCTCCAATAATGTTATTAGCACTCCGAATATCTATACCAGCAAAGTTACCTAAGTCTTGAGTACCTGTTATATCAGTACCGATGTAGTTACCTTCAATTAAGTTGTTACCTTTTGTTTGTAGCGCAATTCCGTAAAGTTGGAAACGATTGATTACCATTCCCCGGACAGTACTGTTACCTGCGGTAATTGTTAAACCATTGGTATTCGAGCCTGCATTACTACCATCCAATTCAATTATCGGTTTGCCAACAAATCCACCCTGAGTAGTTCCATTAATAACGACTGCATCGGTAATGGTTGGTAGTGCTGATGTCGGTCGAATTGTGAAAGCACCCGTACTGGCATTATAACCAGGATCGGTAGCAGAAATATTGAACCGAATTGTATCTTTACCTGGGTTCTTATTAGCCCAATCGATCGCACTCCGCAAGCTGCCAGAACCGCTATCGTTAGTATTGGTGACAACTGTTGGGGTTGGGTCTAAGTCATTATCTGCGATCGCTACTGTTGCGGTATTTTCGCTCCCCACATTGTAACTATTCCCAGATGCTAAAGTGAGAATTACAGTTTCATTTCCTTCATAGATTGCATCATCTTTTCCAACTGTATTAATAGAAATTGCCGCAGAATTTGCTCCAGCCGGAATAATAACGCTACCGCTAATGCTATCGTAATCTGTGCCGTTAGTCGCAGTGCCACCAATAGTGTAATTCACCGTTAAAGGATTCTTTGTACTACCAGTGCGTGTAACCAAAAATTGACCCGGATCGCTATTTTCTGTAGCATTAGCATCCACTGCGCTAACAGTTACCTTCGGCTTAGTACCGTAAACATTCAGTTTCCAAGAATCCAAATCTCCTTGAATTTGATTGCCATTTTCATCAAAAACTTTTAACGTCCATTCACCCTTAGATGATTCGCCCCAATGACGAACGGAATTGAACATCCAGGAATTTCGATCGATATTTGGTTTAAAGATTTGTCCGACATTGGAATCATTAGAAAATTGGGGTCTAGCTAAAACGGATTCTGTGCCATCAGGAGAAGTAAGCACTACTCTCAAATCTTTCCAATTTTTATGGTCTGAGTAGAGTTCTACCTCAACTTTTTCGACAGTGATATCTTCATAGAAGCTAATTTGAGAATTTACTCCTGTATCTTGATCGCCATCGGGAATATTTTCGATAACATTCTGTAGATTGGAGCTAACTTTCACTTCTCGATCTACAGGTGTCCAAGTGGCAGCAGTATTGACAGCTTTAAAAGCATCAATTGCGCCAAAACCGTATTTATCATTAACCCAAAGTTTTGCTCCATTTTGTACCCAGCCTTTGTCTGTCGGGTTATTTTTATTAGCAGTTTTAGCGAGAATATGCTGTACGTCGCGCCAGCTTAAATTTGGATTTGCTTCTAACATTAAAGCAATTACACCAGATACTAATGGTGCAGCAGCAGAAGTGCCGCCAAAACTTTTAGTATAATCTCCAGGATCGTAACCATCTGCACCGACTAAATCGGTTGTGGTAATACCTCGTCCTTCTCCAAGGCTACTGGAGTAAGCTGAAACTAATAGTGGCGTTCCTGGTTCGCTGTAGGTAGTTTGCTCACCATCCTTATTGATTGCTGCGACTGCGATCGCATAGCGAGAATTAGCATAACCATTGTAATTTACATTACCTCCATCCTGTTGATCGTTACCACCCGCAAACACATAGATATTACCAAGTTGATTTCGACCTGTTTTGACAGCTTGCTCCATTGCCATTAAATTTAATGGTGAAGTCGTAAAGGCGTTTTCTACCTTCCAACTATTGTTGTAAATGTCGATATCTTGGTTTTTGAAAGATAAAGCATCAGCTATTTGTTTATCAGTTACTTGATCTGCAATTAATCGCAGTCCAGCTAAATTTGCTTCTGGTGCTACTCCACTTCCACCAAAATTATTATCGCCGCTAGCTAATGCTATTCCTGCTACAGCAGTTCCATGCGGATTATAGGTGTTAAACTCTAGCCACCAGCGCTTAAGTTGACCGATATTTCCCCACGAATCGTCCGCTATTCTTAATTTCCAGAAACCGGATGCCCATTGTTGATTAAAATAATCTAAGCCAGGTGCATTATTTCCAGATATCTTACTTTGCGGGATAAACTTACCTGTAAATGGTGCAACTCCATCATTAATGCGGATAGTTGCTTGGTCATCTAATATGGTATTAATGAAATTGTCACCATCACCTCCCACATCATCAAATAGTCCAATTTGGTCTTCTGAACCATTTCCCCCCCAGATTCTTCGGGGTGAAGTAGAGCCTAGACCTTCATTTGGATTGTAAATAGGCTCTGTTGGACTCAATAGCGAAGCTTCTAAATCGCTGACGTAGGGATGAGTAATATTTAAACCTACATTAATGTCCTTTACTACTCCAGTTAAAGCAACATCAAGAGAGAAATCTTGCCTTGAGGTATTGTCCTTAATGGTTCGGTTTACATCTTTACTAACAGTAGCCTTATAGCTCGGTAATGGACTGTTGTCGTTTTCGTTAAAATCATAACTCAAATTTGGCAAGAAACGCTCTTTTAAATCTGGGTGCCTCTCGTAATCAAATCCATCATCGACAATTCCAATTACAACTCCCTTTCCCCGCACTTTTTGGGATGGATTTTTAGTAAGAGAAATATCCCAAGCTTTTGTAATATTAGCATCTGCACTAGGAAGGATATCACTTCGCAAATGCCATTGACTGCCATCTTTTACCAAAGGTTCTTTTTCTGGCTCAGATAACAATGTTACTTGTTTGGGAACTAAGGGATAAGCAAATTCTACGCCTGGAATTGTACCTAATCGCGGCTGTACGATATCAGGAGTATCGTTTTCGGAGAATTTCCAAATATAAGTGTTGGGAATATATCCCGTATTCCCCAGATCTTCAGCGCCAGCAAGTGCAGCTAAATCTAATGAATATCGATCTGGTGTTACCCAAACTACCCATTCTCGCGTTTTGGCTAATTCTTCTGGATCGTATTTTTCTAAATCAGCCGATCGCGCGATCGCAATCTTCACGGAATCTGATAATCCACCATCACCCGGATCTGTAATAACAGAAAAGTTTTGGATACTTCGATCGCTTTCATTTCCTGCTTTATCGCGAGCGATCGCCCACAATTGATAGCGCCCTGGTGTTAGTTTACTCAAATTATAGTTTAAATCAAACCTTGCCCATCCTTTACTATCGGTAGTAAACCGATCTACCGCGATGGTATCAACTTTTTTGCCATCAATCGTCCCTAACCAAAAGAATACTTTATCTATATCGTTAGCACCATCGCGATCTAAAACTTTTGCACCGCTAAAGCTTAATGTTTCACCATTAGTGTATAATGGCATAGTTCTGAATTGTAACAATTCAGGTTTGTTAATTAGCGGTGGCGGTGGCGGTGGCGGTGGCAGTGGCAGTGGCGGTGGCGGTGGCGGTGGCAGTGGCAGTGGCAGTGGCGGTGGCGGTGGCGGCGGTGGCGGCGGTGGTAAAATATTTTCTACAGTAAAGTTTTGAACTACCTTGTTACTCTCAGCATTTGCTTTGTCGTAAGCGATCGCTTCCAAAGTGTAATTACCAGGTGCTAACCCATTCCAAGAATAATTGAAACTAGCCCATCCATTCCCTTGACTATCAGGTGTAAATAAATTGTAATCAAACTCATTCCAATCATTACCATCTTTCTGCAATTTAAAATGCACTTTTTTTAGATCGGCAACTCCATCTTCATCAAAAACTTTCCCACCATTTATAGCGATCGAACTATCTGATTGATAAGTTGGCAATAAACTAAACTGCAAAAATTGAGGTGCTTTGTTAGGTAATGGTTCGGCTGGTTTAGTAACGATAGCAAAGCTTTGGATTGTTTCGTTACTTGCTTGGTTCAAACTATCATAAGCAATTGCTTTCAGTTGATAATTTCCTACCTCTAAACCACTCAAATTAGTATAAATAAATGTTGCCCAACGATTATCTATACTATCAGGTATAAAAGTAACTACATCGCTAATATCTTCCCAGTTAGCACCATTTTTCTGTAGTCGAAAATCTACTGTTTTAAGGTCAATACTTCCATTTTCGTCGTAAACTTTCCCCGTCAGCGTTGGTGTATCACCAAAATAAATACTTGCTGGTATAGTAAATTCCAGATTCGTTGGTGACACATTGGCAGGCTCAACCTGGAAAGTTTTAATTACTTCATTACTCTCTTGTTTTTGTTTGTCGATCGCAACCGCTTTTAATTGGTAATTTCCCGATTGCTCAGGCGTCCAAAAATAATTAAATGTAGCCCAATCTTCATCAAAAGTAAAATTGTTAGCAGTAACCTCGATTCGGTTCCAATCACTATTATCTCTCTTCAACCAAAAATTTACTTTGTCTAAATCTCCATTTTCATCCCAAACCTTAGCATCTGTCAATTTAATTGCTTCACCCACCTTGTAATTTTCCTGAGTATTAAATTGCAAATATTTAGGAGGTATGTTGATGTAATTACGTAAATATTCTCCTACTTTTGTATTGCGCCAATCCTTAGCTGGAGCGATTACTTCATCAAGCTTGATAGCAACTCCTGTTGCGCCAGTAACCCGGAAGATTATATCGTTATAATCTTTATCGGAGTTGCTATCAACTCGTTTATCCTCCATCACAAAGGTTTTGCCATCACCAATTACATCGGCAATCTGACCGACATAAAAAGCATCTGTTGGGTTAGCAGTAGCTAAAGAAAATAACGGACGTTTTGCGCCACCAATATTCGGATTGCCAAACACTTCTTGTACGCTACCATTAGGCACAAGCATAAAGCCAAATTTATCCCCAGGTTTCATTGCAAAAGTTTTTACTCCTTTATATTCGCCACTATTGTAGTTATCTCCCCAAGGAAAAGTAGGGCTAAATTTTGCACCTTCTGTAGCGTCTGTAATTACTATATGACCTTCTACAGAATTACTAATAATCCGCCGTGCTACTTCTTTAATAAAAGCTTCGGAACCAGGGATAAATGCTTCTATACCAGTTAGGCTGAATATTCCTAACTCTCCCTGATAGCTGCCACCGTCAGTTAAGTAATCAACTCCTACTTGTCCAGCTTGTCCAACAGTGAAAAACCCTGATTCCACTTCTAGCTTCGAGATCGGATCGACTTTCAGTGTATAGTTAGTATCGTCACCAGTTTGAGACAGTTGTAAAAAATAGTTACCTGTTGGCAAATTATCGAAATTGATAGTTTCAGGATTGATTGTGTTAAACGATCCGGTGTGCAGAGTTGTGCCAAAATTATCTTTAAGTTGCCAATCAACAGGATTACTAATCCCAGTAAGCGATAATTTTAGATAACGAGTATCGGTGAGTGTGAAGCTGTAGATGTCGTCAGGTTGAGTAACGCCAACCGTATCTTGATTTGTATAAGAGTTATTAAGGGAACCGATATCAAAGGTAGACATTGATGAATCCTTGGTGAGCCGCACAGAGTTTTCATCTAGATATCTGGAAAATTGGGTTGTGAATACGCACCGAATCGAAAACTTTAATTAATCTTTAAAAAAAGGGACTAAAAATGAAATTTTGATGAAGCTGTAATTATAATATCTTTACAAATTATTTCTTTTAGGGCTTAAAAGTTGACAAATTAATCAAAATGTGATATAAATACGCCTACGGCAAGCTAAACCTTCGCGATCGAAAACAGTTGCACAAGGGACGATCGAGCTAGGTCAAGTCAAACTTTATTTTGGCAATCAAATTTTGCACGTTATCAATAGCATATCCTACTTCTAAATTCGAGTTTTCTTGTAATTTGATTGAGATTTGGTTCAACTGTTCTTGCAAACTGCTTTGGTTGCGAACTACTTGCCGTAAGTTTTCAAGAATTTTCTCGATTGTTGTTTGATTTCCGCTTTCAGGTTCCTTCTTTTTTTCTAATTCAATTCCCAAGCAATAATATTTAATAATTGCCAATTTTTCCGGTTTTTCATTGGTAATTAATTCGATAATTTCTGCCGTCATTTTTTCTACCAACTGATTTTTCAGAAACTCCATTACTACTGGTGGTAGTGTAAAACCAGACGAGGTTTTCTCGATTAGCGATCGCCTTCCTAAAGATTCCAAAGCTTCAAATAACTTCAATTCGGATATGGGTATCCAAATATTAGTTTTCAAGTCGGTTAGAAAAATAGGATACCCTACAATTGCCAGCCAATTAGCAATTTCTTTTTCCAACTCTGATAACCGCTCGAATTCTTCTTGGATTAAGTCTCGCATATCTCGCAATACCAAGCTGGGGCGCTGCTTGAGAAATTGCAGCACGCTGCCACAAAATATTTCTTGAATCGTAGTAGAGACGATTTTCAAAGCAAGGGGATTACCCCGATATAGTTTAATTAGATTTCCCCATTGTGGTTCATCTTTTAGCCGCTTCGATTTTAAAATTTCGGCAGCTTCATCATCCTTCAAACCAGCCAATTGCCACGAACGAACGGGAAGGTTTTCTCCTTCTTCCAAAGCAATTTCGCGCGGTTTTTCTGTACTGGTAAGAATCAGACAACTCTGGTGCGGTTCTTCTCCTAATCGCCGCAGCAGTTCTCCATATCCTTTGTATTTCTCTTCGTAATGTCCGGCAAAATCTCCGCGACGGAGAATGGTTTCTAAGTTATCCAAGATCACCAAACAACGAGAAGTTTTGAAGTGTTCCAGTAACAGAGAAATCCGCTCGTCTAAACTTTCTGGTAAAAATGGTTTACGTTGATGAGATAAAAATTGCAGTAAGTCGGCAATAAAATCTCTTGCTGGTGCTGTATGACGTAGCGATCGCCAAATCACGCAGTCAAAATTATCCTTTAGTTGTTGCGCCAGCTTCACCGATAAGGCAGTTTTGCCAATTCCGATCATCCCCAGTAGCGCCACTACTCGGCAATGTTCCTCGACAATCCAATGCGATAGTTGCGTTAAATCTTCGCTACGACCGTAGAAAATAGAAACATCTGGCGCTTCACTCCAATCTTGACGCGATTGTGCGATCGCAGTTTCACCGATCGCAGGTTCCGTTAATACATCAAAATTAAATTGCTTTTGCTCTTTTTGGTATAAAGATACGAGGATTTGTTGCAATTTTGCTAATTTTCCCGGCCCAGCGCCAGTAATGCGAAATTTTTTGTAAACTTCGCCTAATCTTTTCCGGACAGCTTCCGGTCTAATGTCCAGTTTAGTTGCGATCGCCAAAATCGATTCGCCCTCCAAAGCTAGGGACAACGCCTCTAGTTCCGTGTCCGATACGCCTTGGGCGCTTGCTATAGCTTTCAGAAAATCTAAGGGAATCAAGGTAGTACACTCACTCTAGCCGATGATATTTTATTATATTCTTATAAGTGAGTAATTAGCTGTTTTGGAGATACTTCTCACTTCTTTTTTTGATTTAGGGCTTCTCCCAGCTAGCAGAATCTCCTCCCTAACAAATCGGGCAGTTGGCGATCCTCCATCTTTCTTTTCATCCACCGGAACCAGACTTTACATTTCAGGCTTGACAAAAATCAGGTTTCACATTTAAATTATCACTTAAGTGAATTAAAATGAGATTTGGCAACAACCTGCACCTACTTCTCAAGGTGTAGGCCAGACACTTTCATGGAGGTAGAGGGTGGTTCGGATTCGCGAAGTTGTCCAACAAGCTTTGAAGACGGGTTATCTGACCGTGGAAGCAGAAGCGCAATTGCGGCAGTTATTAGCTTCTAAATACGACTCGGAAGATTTAAACGCCTTTATGAAGTTGCAGCAAGCAGCAATGGGGGGTTATGTGAGACAAGCTTCACGGGAATTACTTTACTCTCGCCGAGAGTGCGGGGAATTTTCCAGTGTTTCCCAAGTCTAATCCTTTTGGGGCTATCGACAATGAAAAGTTTATTTATTCCTTCTGAAGTTGAAGTTTTCCCAGAACCTGTTATTGGTACGGTAGACAAGGTAATTTCACCTCATAAACCCGGACGAGTTAGGTGTTTGGGTAGTTATTGGCCTGCTCAATTATATCAAGTGAATTGCAAAGAGTCAAGGATATTGAGTGGCGTTTTGGGGCAGCGATCGCCTTTAAGACATCCTTATCCTTACTTTGGGGTTTCACTTGAACTCCCATAAGCGAATAATACTGCGATCGCTACTTGCCAACCACTTTCCATCTGGACTAAATGATAGACTTTCTATATTTTCTTTATGACCTCTAAAACTGTCTATTTCCTCCATCGTATCTCCATTCATGAGCTTTTCTTAAGCCCTGGTTTAAGTGCAATCATCTCGGCTGAAACAGGTATCAGTAGTCCCCAAGAATTGCTAGCTATGCATGGAGATAAAGACGGTAGTATCACCTTTGAAGAGTTAAAGGAAGTAGTTAAGAAAGCAAATAATTTAACCTAGCAGTCAAAAACCCAATACCCAATCCCTAAAATCCCTCTCTACCCCGCGCTTTGAGGGATTTGCAATTTCTAACTTGTTCTCTGACTTGAAGTGGTTGCTGCTTCAAGGCTTCAATAATTTCATTCTGGACAAGATTTCGGTTTCCCATCCCATCGCATGAGCGCGGGTGAGAAACACTTCTTTGTTCTCCAGTAGTTGGTAAATATAAATGGTGGTGATGTCGCGGGAATTGTATCGGATGATGGCTGATTCTCCGGCATACGCGGCTAGATGTTCTCCTTGGTAGGTCAAGTTGGCAAACTGAATGTAGCCGCTCCGGTAGACTACTCGGCGTTCGCTATTCGTGCCGTAGGCGTATCACGCCGCATCAGACACATATCTAATTCTCTTTAAACTATAGTCAAAACTTATCATGATTGCCAGAAAGACTCATATACCACAACTCACTTTTCCCTTGATATTTACTAAATTTATCGTTAGATTTATTGATAGAAGGAAACGAAAAAGAGAGGAAAAGAAATGTATCCCACTAATAACGAAGACACTTTGAACAAGAACACTGTTGAACCTACTCTTTACTATGCTGAGTACCCTTCAATTGAGCAGCAGCAGCGTTACCTGTTCCAAGCTGCTCTTTCAGCTCTGTTTGTTACCATGTTAGTTTTAATTGCTTTTGGGGTTAGCTAACAATTAACTTTGATTTCAACCAAAGTTAATTGTGCCTCTTTCTGGAAATTTTTTGGCAAAAACCTCGGCAGAACGGCTGAGGTTTTTGCTATATTTTTACTATAAAAAATGGCGATCGCCATTGGAAAAGATGACTTCGATTGTTAAATAAACTTTGATGACCAACCAAGAAGAAAACATTTTAGAAAATGTTGAGCAAATAGAAAATCAAGACCCCAACATTAGCTTTGAAAATGCTGCCTTAATTATAGGAGTGCAAATCCTACCCCAATCTGAAAGTTCTTTAGATCGTTCCGTCATCATTAGTGCGGGTATCAAAGGAGAAGCACCTCTTCTATCTAGCTGTACGCTACTAAAAGGTTTTCGACAGTTAGTGCATTTAAATTGCCGCCGATTAATTCTTAAAAATACTTCTTTTTCACCCCAAGGTAAATCTTTAATTAAAGAGAAATGATTTTGATGTAAGCGTCTGCTAACACAATTACATAGAGGACAACGATCTGTCTTGTCACGCTTTTCTACCTCTAAAATTATAGTTTCGTCAAAAAACTTCTTCTCTTTAATAATGATTCCAGGTAAATCAAGTATTTCAGTTAGTTGGTGTTCCATTTTTGTTTATGGTTAATTTTTTGAAGTATTAACTAATAGTTTAGCATAATATGTCCTGGAGAACCGAGATGTAGTATACGATTTAGCTGATTTGAATGAAATTACTTTAGCATAGGCAACGACTATCCACAAATCACAAGGTAGCGAATATCCGGTGGTGTTGATGCCTTTGTATACTCAACATTATCTGATGTTAACTCGGAATTTAAGTCTAATTAAAAAATTTCCGATGCTAATGCCAAACTTTTCTGTTTGAAGGATAATGCTCTTCGCTTATCTTGCCTTCGTCAAATTGCGCTCGGCATATATTTTTGAAGCTCGCAAAGTTATAATTTTGGTCGTAAACTAAACTGAATTCTGTTTTGTCGCTAGCAAGCCATAGGATTTGATATGAACGTTGTCATTGTGGGTGCGGGGCCTGCGGGTCTGTTCTTAGCCCATCAGCTACTTGCTCTTAGCCCAAGCTACAGAGTACAGCTGTATGAATCTAACCCAAATCCAACCGATTTAGAGCCGCTTAACAACCGAGGATTTGGTCTGGGATTAGGAGCAAGAGTACGGCAGTGGTTGAACGGTATTGCGGGGCTAGAGGAACAGTTAGCATCTCAAGGAGTAGAATTCAATCCAGGTGGACTGATCTTGATTCCGCATCGTCAACTCTGTGCATTGCTCGTGCGAACGCTCCGGCTCGATCGGAGCGAACAAACTCCTGATGGGAATCCCAGACTATCTGTTAACTTTAACGCTTCAGTTGTAGATGTCGATCTCGTCCGTCATGAGATCGAAGTAGAAAGAGAGTTTGGTAGTGAAACCGTCACCTACGATCTTCTTGTCGGCGCAGATGGAATTCACTCGCTTGTCCGTCGTGCCATGATGGTTTCACTACCAGAGGAAATCCAATTTCAACAACAGCAACGTCCACAAGTTTGGAAAGCCCTACAACTACCAGTACAGCCAGAACTCCAGCACCCACTGCGTATCCTGCGACTGCAAACGCGCAGTCGCAGATTTGGTTTTGTGTTTGGTGGCTGCTTACCGCAAAAACAGGGTGGTTTCATCGCCTTGATTTTCTGGCAACCGACAGGGAATCAAGATCGGCTTAACCCTGGTGGAATTGCAACGATAGAGGAATTAGAGCAATTATTGCAACAGATGACTCCCAAATCCATACCTGTACTCCAGCTTGACCCAGAACAGGCAGCTGCATTCCTGGCAGCCCGACCCGGACATGAATACTGGAGTCAATGTCGCTGCTATCATCATCTGGAAGGTCGAGCCGTCTTGATCGGAGATGCAGCACATGGGATGTTTAGTCTTTTGGGACAAGGCTGCACTGCGGCGATCGCCGATGCGGTTGCTCTTAGCACGTTGCTTGGGCAGTACGACAATCAATTATCGAGCGTGTTACCGCAATTTTCGGCTCAGCAAGTTAAAGAAGGCCATGCCGCGTCCGATCTGAATCTAATAACACTTGTTTTTTACCATCGCTGGTTAGGACTTTTCTACAAAGTTTTCACGTTACTATGGATCTTTGTTCTCAAACAACCAAGCATCTTTGCTCAGCTTAATCAAGTGGATGCCAGCTATGCGCGAGTACTCCGTAACAACCAATTGTGGGTATGGCTAGCTAAACAACTTTTTAAAGATAATAAAAGCAGTATAGTTTGAATTTTGAATTCAAAAAATGGTCAATATCGGTTGGTGGCATTAGTCACGCAAAACAATGGCTTTATTCCGGTCACAGTTTATTGGTAAATCCAGCCCTGTGCATTTCTTTTGGGGCAGCTTCGATCTAGCTGTGACTCGTTTCTCCGGTCGTCCTGCGCCAAGTCAAATGCTAATTGAGTATATTTCATTTTCGTTTCTTTCATAAAGGAAATAGTCAAAATAATTTCCCCTTTATTACCACGTAAGTGGTAATTTTATCGAGGCATAGCCAAATTGAAATCCTGTATTTTACTATTGCTTCACTCAGTTGTGTCATTCGATTTTAAATTTTAGATTGATTTGGTGTTTGTCCGCTTGATAAATCTAATTACTCAAACTAAATTAAACTTTTGGCGCTCCCAAAGTAGTTAATAATAACAATGACCAAGGTATATTAATATTCGGGATTAGCCATGAGTATTTTCGCAGTGCAGGTATAGCAAAGGGAATGAGAAATCTTAGCGATCGCAATGATACAGGTCGATCGCCATTTTTGTCTACTAATCTATAATGTTGAGCTAATTCAGCGACAATTTGTACTTTCCCCGTGCGACCCATGACCGTCGGATCTGCTGCCAGTGCCGCAATTACCCGTCCTGTCAGCAAAGGAGTTTCCCAATTGTACCCCTCCCTAAACACAGAACTTTGTGGGTCTGTTGCCTCATTAGACCTCATTTGAGCGGCTAAACGAGTGATATGTTCGGTGCCTACAATTCCCGGCCAAATGGAAAGTGAGGTAATATGATGTGGCTTTAATTCGATCGCCATATCTGCGGCTAGGCGATCGCAAGCAGCTTTACCCACAGTATACGGCACGCCAAAAATGTAAGACAAACCACCCCAAGAAGAAATGGTACAAATCAATCCCTGGCGATGTTGTGTCATCATTCTAGCCGCAAAAACACTAGCTACATAATGGCTACGCAATCCCACGTTATTACAAGCATCCCAAAAATTTGGTTCTGATTCCCAAAAACCTTTGCCAGAAGCATCTGTTAATACTTGTACTCCTGAATAAACATTGTTCACCAATATATCAAGTTTCCCCTGTTCATCTTGAATGCGATCGAATAATAAACGCACTTGTTCATCGTCGCTATGATCTACTTGAACGGGTATGCAAATCCCACCTGCGGCGGTAACGGCTAATTCAGTTTCTCGGAGACTACCAGAACGATCGTCAGATTCTAGAGTGCGACCTGTAATATATACAGTAGCACCAGCTTCACCCAGCCCAACGGCAATTCCTTTGCCTAGTCCTCGCGTTGCACCAGTGACTAATGCTATTTTACCTTCTAGGGGGTTGTTCATAATTTGTTACCGCTCGCACTAATAACATTTTAAAGCCCAAGCGAGAAAACGTTCAACGTAGTATAAAGCTAGTTGATTGTTCACGCCATTAAAAAATGTATCAAAAACGAAAACGAGAATAAATAAATTTTATTAATGGCGGCTTTGCCTTGTTCGGTTAGATGCGATCGATTGGTTCAATTAGACAGAAAATATTCAACATAGGCATTAGCTTGCACGATTATTTGATTTGTTTCATTGTTAAGTTGTTGAATGTGGAAAGTAGTACCGCGATTAGCAATATCATGAAAACTTAAAATATTGCTTACTTGGGCGAATATAGCATTAACATATTCGGCTGGTATTTCACTTTTTTCAATATTCTGTCGAACTAGAATAACTGCACGGCCATTTATCTCAATTTGGGGTAAAGTAATGTAAGTTTCAAAGTAATTTACTTCGGGATTAACCGATTGGAAATGAAATGCGATCGCGCCACCTTCTCTTAACTCACACTTTACCTGCTGAAGTGGAATTTCATTTGGCTGTTTTTCGCATAAAGATGCTGATTCAGCATTAATAAAAGCCGTCAATTGTTCTTGAGTAATTGTCATTTTGACTGACCCTTTTGCCGGATACAATAGTTCAATTTGGCGATGCCTAACGCTTTGAAGATTAACAGCAGAAGCACCGATATCAAACTTAAATTCTGCTACTCGTAGATGGGGTCGCAGCAGAAAGCCAAACATCTCAATAGTGAGAGCATCTAATTTACCAGCTAACAAATCCTTGAAATTGGCTTTGACCCGAACTTGTAGGCGTTCTGCATCGACCAACCTCGACAATACCATCTCAATAAACTTGTTTACTGCTTGTTCGAGAAGCTTGCTTTTTGCTTGAGTCACGGCTTTTAGTTGTGGCAACTCATTAATAATATCTTCAAAACTAAAATATTGCATTCTTTAGGAGCGTAGAAAAAGAATTAATCCGAAAATAAATAAATAAATCACTATCTGTCAAAAAAGCTACAGCCAAGAAGCTCCCAATTCAATCAATGGATGTGGTAAAATTTGACCAATGGGAAAACTGCCAGAAAAGCCATTTGAATGAACCAAGCACAACAAAAATTACTCGCTGTCGAACAGCGCATAGAAGTCCGGGTGCAAGATATTCGTACTTCTCGTGACTGGTGGCCGTGTCGCCGGGGATGCGATCGATGTTGTCGTCAGTGATGTATTTTAATAGTTATTCAACCTCAGTGCGCGATTTCTCTGGATAGTTGCCACTGCCGGAGATACACATTCTCATCAGCTATCAGCTTTAATAGAAGAGACAGGTGGCTTTCTCAAACTCGGTCTGGATATGACAACAGAGATTAGAAATCAGGCGTTATTACTTCTCCGTCAAGCTCTTAATAACCCGACAGGAGACTTTCGAGATGGACAATGGGAAGCGATTTCTGCCTTAATCCAGAATCAAGCGCGGTTACTGGTTGTGCAACGTACTGGTTGGGGGAAAAGTTTAGTCTATTTTCTGGCAACTCGATTGCTACGAGATGCTGGTGCTGGTTCAACACTCCTCATTTCACCACTCCTGGCTCTCATGCGAAACCAAATTGCCGCAGCCGAAAGCATTGGCGTTAAAGCGGCGACGATTAACTCTAGTAATACAGAAGAATGGGAACCGATAAAAGCTCAGTTGCTAGCAGGAAGAGTCGATATCCTACTGATTTCCCCTGAGCGACTGGCAAATGAGAAATTTCGAGAAACCGTTCTGTTCCCAATATCTCAAAGAATTGGATTATTTGTCGTTGATGAAGCCCATTGTATCTCTGACTGGGGACACGATTTTCGTCCCGACTATCGGCGCATTGTTCGGGTTTTGCAAGCACTTCCTCAGAACATTCCAGTGCTTGCCACAACCGCCACAGCTAACAACAGAGTGGTTAACGATATCATTGCTCAACTGGGAGCCAATCTGCGCGTATCAAGAGGCTCCCTGACCCGAAAAAGCTTGCAATTGCAAAATATCAAGCTTCCCAGCCCAGCAGCACGAATGGCATGGTTAGCCGAATACCTTCCAAACTTACCTGGTAGCGGCATTATTTACACGCTCACTGTCAGAGACGCCGAACGAGTTGCCGATTGGTTACAGACACAAGGAATTGATGCTAAAGCTTACCACAGCGAACTAACTAATGAAGAACGTTTAGCATTAGAAGACCAACTGCTCAAAAATGAAATCAAAGCATTGGTATCAACTACTGCTTTAGGAATGGGCTTTGATAAACCCGATTTAGGATTTGTCATTCATTACCAACGTCCAGGTTCTGTTGTTCATTATTATCAACAAGTGGGACGAGCAGGTAGAGCGGTAGAGCAAGCTTATGGAATTCTTCTTAGCGGTGATGAAGACGACGAAATTACCAATTATTTCATCAGAACCGCATTTCCCCCAGAAGCTCATGTTCAGGAAGTTTTAAGAGCTTTAGAACAGGTAGATGATGGCTTTTCCGTTCCTCAACTAGAGCAGCAACTCAATCTTTCTAGAGGACAAATTGAAAAGGTTTTGAAAGTCCTGTCGCTGGAGTCTCCCGCACCTGTAACTAAGCAAGGCTCCAAGTGGTATGCTACGCCAGTTCATTATCAACCAGACAATGAGAAAATCGAACAGTTGACGCAAATCCGCCGATCTGAACAAGCTCGGATGCTGGAATATATGGAAAGTCAAGAATGCTTAATGACTTTTCTAGCAATAGAATTAGATGATCCAAACCCAACTGTTTGCGGAAAATGTACTGTGTGCTTGGGTAGACCTTTATTGCCAGAGAGCTACTCCCTAGAACGGGTCAATCAAGCAATCCAGTATCTACGTCGCAGTGACCAAATCATTGAACCCCGTAAACAATGGCCCTCACAAGCACTACCAATGTATGGCTTTTCAGGGAATATTCGAGACAATTTACGAGCAGCGGAGGGAAGGGCATTGTCTCTCTGGGGTGATGCAGGTTGGGGAGAATTAGTTAAACAGGGTAAATATCGGGATAATCATTTTGATGATGATCTGGTGCAGGGTGCTTTTGAGATGATTCAACGTTGGCAACCTCAGCCTTTTCCAACTTGGGTAACTTGCGTTCCCTCATTGAATCGTCCAGAACTCGTACCAAATTTAGCCCAACGACTTGCTGATAAATTAGGTTTACCCTTTAAGCCAGTTGTTCGGAAAGTCCGCCAAAATCAACAACAAAAAGAGATGAGTAATAGTTACCAACAAGCTCATAATTTAGATGGTGTATTTGAGGTTGACACTTGGCAAGGCATGAAAGGTTCAGTTTTCTTAATTGATGATATGGTAGATTCTCGCTGGACTTTTACTGTCATTGCTGCGCTTTTACGTCGTGCTGGAAGTGGTGAGGTTTTTCCTCTGGCATTGGCACTCAATTCTTTGGAGCAAGCGGATTAGAAAATTATGGCTTACCATCTGCTGTCACCAGATACTCAAGCAATTTTATTGTTGTGTGCCAGCTTTGGGCAAAATCGGCAAATTGAACCGCAGCCCCTGACGCTTAGTGAGTATAACGCCGTAGCGGGCTGGTTGCGGGAAAATGAGATGAGTCCAAGAGATCTGCTGAATCCAACTTTCAAAAATCGGTTATCGAAAGTTTGCGTTGGCAAGCTCGACTCTGACAGGCTGGTAGCTTTACTAGAACGAGGTGTCATGCTGGGCTTGGCAGTCGAGAAGTGGACGAATCAAGGACTATGGGTGCTGGGACGAGGTGACTCTCAGTATCCCAAGCGTCTTAAACAGAGACTAAGACATTCAGCACCAGCAATTCTCTATGGGATTGGTAATATAGAACTACTCACTGAGGGAGGGTTGGCTGTTGTCGGTTCTCGTGATGTTGATGAAGAAGGACTGGGCTATACCCAGAGAGTTGCACAAGCTTGTGCTGAACAAGGAATACAGGTAGTTTCCGGTGGGGCACGTGGGGTAGATTCTTCGGCTATGCTGGCAGTTTTAGAAGTAGGTGGAACCGCTGTAGGTGTACTCGCTGATAGCTTAAGCAAGGCAGCAGTAGCTGGCAAGTATCGTGCTGGCATTAAAGAAGGGAGACTTACCCTAATTTCTGCCGTCGATCCTGGTGCTAGCTTCAACGCTGGTAATGCGATGGGTCGAAACAAGTATATCTATGCCTTAGCTGATTATGCCCTCGTCGTCAGTTCCTCAGTTGGTAAGGGTGGTACTTGGGCGGGTGCTACCGAAGCGTTGGAAAAAATAAAGGATGTCCCGGTTTTTGTGCGAATGCAGGGAACTGTACCAGAAGGTAATCGGCAACTGCTTAAAAAGGGAGCAAAGCTTTTTCCAGAAACACCTTGGAATAATTCGTTGAGGACACTTTTAGACGCAGCTACATCACAAGAAGTTGAACCAATAAAGACGGAAGTGGAAGCAGCAAATGTTGTGGCAAATGAACCTTCAGGAGTCGCAAACTCATTTGCAGATACACTTTTCCCTGTCAATCATTCATCTATATTAGAGATTGAACCAACAAAGGCTGAAGTGGAAGCGATAGAATCTGAGGCAGTAGATGTTGTAACAAATAAACGCTTAATGGTAGCAGACTCATTTGCAGGTATGCTTTTCCCTGCCAATCAGCCATCTCCAAAAGACATCTACGAAGCAGTTTTACCATTTATCCTCAATCATTTAGAGCAGCCCCAGGATGCAAAATCTCTTGCCGAATGCCTGGATGTACGAAAAGGGCAGATAGAGGATTGGTTAAATAGAGCTGTCAAAGACGGTAAGGTGAGAAAAACAAAGAAGCCAGTGGCTTATGTAGCCAATCAGGAACCCGCTTTATTATCTTTGCTGGAAAAGAACGGCGGAACTTAGTTTCAGATGCCGTTGGCACGACCAAGCAGCGATCGCACTTTCCTGACAACCCAAGGAAAACCCTACTTCGACTTTCTTTTCGACTTGGGCGGCGTTCGGTGTGCGCCAAAGTATTTTTCACGCTCGGTAGCGCAACCATACTCGCAACTGTTGCGGAATTTGGTCTTTTTGTTCTTTGGTGAGTGTATTGTAAAGGGCTAAAGCACGATCGCCTCTAAAATACACACCAATCCTATTTGAATTGTAATTCAGCGCAATAAATCCCCGACTTCTCTTGTGAAGTCGAGGATCTCACCTTCTTTAGGCGGTAATCGCAGGAGGCTTAAGCAGTGCGGAGCCGTTTTCGATCGCGATTCCCTGCTTTTGCGGACTTTTGGGTGCGGGTGGGTGTGGATGGTGCCTGGGACTTTGCGCGGTTACTGCGACGTTGATTCGATCGCTTCGGCTTCGGTTGCTCTGCCTTAGATTGGACAATTGATGTTGGCTCGTACCCTGGAACCACAGATGAGGCAAGGGTTTTATTGAGCAACCGTTCGATGTCCTTCAGAAGCGGATATTCATCTTCACAGACCAGGGAAACGGCTCGTCCAACGTTTCCAGCGCGACCTGTGCGACCGATGCGATGCACGTAGTCTTCTGGGACGTTGGGCAGTTCAAAGTTTACCACATGGGGAAGCTGGTCGATATCTAGTCCCCGCGATGCTACGTCGGTAGCCACTAATACCCGCACTTTCCCTTGCTTAAAATCTTGCAGGGCACGGGTGCGGGCTGCCTGAGTTTTGTTGCCATGAATTGCGGTGCTTTTCAGCCCATCTTTAGCAAGCTGCTCGGCTAGACGGTTGGCTCCGTGTTTAGTGCGGGTGAACACTAGTACCTGTTTCCAATTGTGGAACCCGATCATATAAGAAAGGAGTTCTCGCTTGCGATCGCGATCGACAGGATGAACCACCTGTTCCACCTGTTCGGCGGCGGTATTGCGGGGAGCCACTTCGATCTGGATTGGAGACTTTAGCAGAGTTTTGGCAAGCTGCTGGATCTCTTTCGAGAAAGTGGCAGAAAACATCAGCGTTTGCCGCGAGGGGGGCAATTTCGCCAAAATTTTGCGGATGTCGTGGATGAAGCCCATATCTAACATCCGATCGCATTCATCCAGCACCAGTATCTCTATCTGGGATAGGTCTACGGTCTTTTGCCCAAGGTGGTCGAGCAACCGACCGGGCGTAGCGACTAGAATATCAATTCCCCGACGCAGCGAAAGAATTTGCGGCCCAATTCCGACGCCGCCATAGATCGCTGTCGATCGCAGGGACAGGTATTTGCCATAGGTTTGGACGCTATCTTTGACCTGATCTGCCAATTCGCGAGTGGGGGTGAGGATCAGGGCGCGAGGCTTGCGATGCCCGTTGTTGGGGTTGGTAGTGTCCAGGAGTTGCAGTAGAGGCAGGGTAAAGCCAGCCGTCTTGCCCGTTCCAGTTTGGGCGCTGGCGAAAACGTCTTGCCCTTTGAGGATGGCGGGAATTGCTTGCTGCTGAATGGGGGTTGGTGAGGTGTAGCCAGAGTCAGCAACAGCACGAAGCAGGTCGGTCGAAAGACCGAGGTTACGAAATGTCATGGATGCGATCGCTCCTAGTAATGCCCCTAACCCAAATCAAATACCTGGGGCCAGTCTAAGAGCAAAAAATTTATGTTTCAGTTGGATAGCTGGAATCAGCTTTTTTCCAATGCGCCAGTAACAGACCGGAATGTATTGGCAGATATTTATTATAACAGAAATTATGATTCTTTATCTAGAGTGCGAGGAAAGGGCTATTTCGACTTTCTTTTTGACTTAGGTGGTGTTCGGTGTTGCCAACGAGAAGCGATTGCTTGTGAAATCACTTCTTCTGCACCTCCTTCTCCATACATTTCTGCCGTGTCGATTAAAGACAAACCCAAATCGAGTCCATGACGCAAGGCATCAATTTCGCTTTGGCGATGTTTGACATTTTCTCCCATCTGCCAAGTACCCATACCAAGAACGGGTATTAGTTGTCCAGAGGGTAATTCAAGAGTTCGCATGGTACTTTTCATCCTTTAATCGGTTAATATGATAGGAATAAATGATAAACAATCGAGGCGAAAATTATCATGAACCTAAGAAGGATTATTTTAGTTACTGTTTGCAGTTTACCGTTTTCTTTATCTCTATCATTTGCAGTAGGAGGGATATCAAGAGCAGACCAACCGTGTCAAGCTTATTTAGATACCAGTCGAGGAATTGATGATGAGAAAAACAACTGCCCGATCACGGTGGGAAATTTTTCAATTCGAGGAACTTTTTCTAGCTCGAATTGGCAGGCTTCTTTTTGGGCGTATGAACCTGCTTATTACATTCTCCATGTGAAAAACAAGCAAAATGGTAATACGGTTAACTTAACAGGTTTCAATGTCACGGGTACGACAAGCCGACCGCAGTACCGATTTACCGATTCAGAGCGAAATGTTAACTATATTATAACTTTTCGATATTCAGATCCCAACACGCTCCGATTGGAAATCTACCAAAATAATCGAGCGATTGCCAATGAATTGCTTGTACGGGAATCAGATAAACTCATCGGCGGGCCTTGATGGAAATTTGTTCGTAATTTTTGTGGCAGTAGCGTTTAAAAATATTTGGCACTTCGTTATGCAAAACTACTCTATCTAAATTGCTTTCAGCAGAAAAAAGGTATTAGAAGACCCAGAGGTTTGGAGAAATGCCTTGGGTCGTTCCCTAACGCCTCAAGGCTTGGTGATGCCTGTAATAGCACAATATGAATCATTTCCTTGGGTGGCTGTGACAGGACGGCGGTTATTTGCACAATTAGAAACAACTTTTGACGATCGCTACTTTATGGCATCTAATGAGTTAAACCTTCTCAATACTATCCTACTTGAAGATGAAGCGGAGAAAACATTTTAGATTTTACTTCCCTCTGCTCGTTGCCAATAAACCAAAGTAAAAAGATGAAAAAACGGTCGTAAAAATTGGCTTGAATCAAGAGTTGCCCAATTTTTCTAACTGACTTTCAAATGAGCGAACCGTAAGCTTAATAACTGGAGTTTAGACATCGCACCTGCGGTGCGATAGTCTAAACTCCAGTACTAACTCTAAATCTAAATAGCGCTACTGGCTTTTAATCGGCGCTATTGGAGCTTTATTTTTGGTAAATGTGAAAAGATTCAAGCACTTAATGAAGGCAAATCCGGTTCTCCTAAGTACGGGAGAACCGGAAAAGTTCGGTTGGCGATTGGCTTTAGTTGAATCAAGGTACTACCTAGCCATTCTTCTAGGGTGTAGCTACCTATCGATCTGATGGAGCGCGATCGCTTTCCTGCCATGATGATGCCGAAAGGGTCAGCGGATTTGCCTAGTGCATCTAAAATTCTGCTGCAAGGCTATACGATGGCGAACTAGATGCTTTTAGTGAATTATTAAAGGGAATTCACGTCAAGAGATCCGTTAAGTTTCAGCACGATTATACCCACTAACACAATCAATCCGAGCGCTCGGCGGAAGTAGTTAACTCCGTCAAAGAGTTCCAACCATGCCCAAGTGAACAAAGCACCGAACGCTACTAGCTCTGAGGTTATCTGAATTTTGCCGCTTGGGAGCAGAAATTGAAGCAAGGTGGCTGCTAACCCAACTAGGAACGGTAGATTGGGTATCTGGGCAATCACAATTTTGCCTTCACTGTCTCGAAAAGTGCGATCGAACAATGTGGTCTTCTTTGCTGATGGTAACTCTTGATTCTGGGTCAATTGAGATGACATTTGCCCTGTTTGAAATACTACTGAGAATTAATGCTAAGGCTATCGCCTAGAGCAGCACCTATACCGAGCGTTAGATTAAATAGGCTCGTAGGTAGTTTTAGTAGTTGACAGATTTAGCGCGACTGCCAATTTTTCAGGTTCTTCTGGACTTAGTGCGCTAAGATATCAAGAAAATGCCACCCAAATACTTGAAAACTATTTACAGATCTGACGGTTATGAATATCCATCCTGAAAATGAGGATGCCCTCTTGGGCAATTTATTTGCTGGCGGCAATTCCCCGACCGCTAACCCTAACGGGTATAACGGGAGTCCCCTTGCCGCATTTCAGATGGATCGCCAAAGCGAAAGAATTGGGGTAATAGCATTATTTCTGTTTGCTATCGGCAATAGTACCCAGCTTTCAGGATTATCTACTCCACCAAGCGCATCTCAAGTAGCTGCTGCTAATCCAACTGGCAATGCCGCCGCGATGCGAGATGTATTTTATACCAGTAAAAGCTTTGGTTTTCGTTTTGTTCGGCCAAGCGGTTATACAATTGTACCAACCCAAAAGTTATCTGGTCAGCCTACTCCTGTAGAAGTATTAGAAATTTGGAACCAAGCAGATTATCTTAACCCTAATGATTTACCAGAATCGCCACCAATTATTAGCATCACCGTTTATAATAACTCCCAAAAGTTGCCTTTAGCGAGATGGAAAGGTCAACTAAGCCGGAATGACGATCGCCCTCTAACTGTTGCCGGACAGCAAGCGATCGCTTACACTTCAACAGGGCTCTATGAATCCGATAATGTCTTATTCAGCAGTCGAGATAATGGGTATGTATTCCGGTTGCAAGTAGGGTACATCAATAAAAACGATCGCATTCGACAAGTTTTTCAACAAGTGGTTAGCACTTTCACTTTCGATATTCTCAATCCCTCGCAACCGATTTCGCAGTGGCGCATCGATTACAGCAATTTGCAAAACTTTTTGAATCGACGTAATTGGCAAGCTGCCGATCTAGAAACTAGAGGAATTATCTTTAGATTAGCTGGGACTGAAGGCGATTTGCTATTTGATAGCAAAACCGTACTCGCTCAACTTCCTTGCGAAGATTTGCGTAATATCGATCGGCTTTGGTCAACTGCTAGCCAAAAACGCTTTGGTTACAGCGCACAACAGCGAATTTGGCAACAGATTAACCCTCGAACAAATAACTCAAAACAGCGAGTAGAAAGATTTGGTCAAGTAGTAGGATGGCGCAGAAACGCTCCTCTACCAGAAAACAATCCAGTTGGTATGGAGTTAGCAGGAACTCAGTGGCGATTAGATACCGAATTAAACTATACAGCCAATGCACCTGTAGGTCATTTTCCTTGGGTGGGAGTTTCTTCGACGCGCTTGAGTGACTACCTGAGTGAGCGTTCTTCCGGTTGTGGTAGTTGTACCATTGATGCAATGAATCTAGCATCAGATCGGTTCAATGATTATTTACCAGCTTTGTTTACCAGGCTCAAAGTCTGTCGCATTTCTTAGCGTGGCGCACTCTTAACTTTGCCGTCCCAGCGGAGTTCGTCTTAAATGTGACACGTCAGCAAACGTCTGACAAGCTGTAAAAATAAATCGAGAAGCAAAGGCTAAATATAAACCAAAATCTGAAAGTAGAGAAATAATGAATCCTGCGAAACAGCCAATTACAGTTCCCGAACTCATTCAAGCTCAGGCGCAAAATAATCCCGATCGAATCGCAATTCTGGCTCCAAAACGCGCTCCCTTAACTTATGGTGGTTTGCGCGATCGCATCCACCAAACCGCCGCCACGCTCAACACGCTGGGAATCAGCCCCAACGATCGCGTTGCTGTCGTCCTTCCCAATGGCCCAGAAATGGCGGTTGCCTTTTTAGCGATCGCCGCGACTGCTACTTGTGCGCCCCTCAATCCAGCTTATCGCGAACAGGAATTCGACTTTTATCTTTCCGATCTCAATGCCAAAGCCTTAGTCATTCAGTCTGGAGTGGGCGAACCTGCTAAAATAGTCGCTAAAGAGCGAGGAATCCCAATTATCGAACTTATCCCCCAGTTAGAAGCTCAAGCCGGTAGTTTTAGTTTAATTTCTGAAAATTTAGCCAATCCAACCGCGCAAATTCAGAATCCAGAATCTCATCATATCGCCTTAGTTTTACACACCTCTGGCACAACCTCTCGCCCCAAAATTGTGCCGTTGACGCATTCCAATCTTTGCAGTTCTGCCAGTAATATTCGCCAGACGCTGAATTTATCGCAGAGCGATCGCTGTCTCAACATCATGCCTTTATTCCATATTCATGGATTAATTGCCGCCTTGCTTTCATCCCTCAGTGCTGGTGCTAGCATCGTTTGTTCCCCTGGTTTTTATGCGCCACAATTTTTCAGTTGGGTAGCAGAATTTCAACCCACTTGGTATTCAGCTGTTCCCACTATGCACCAGTCAATTTTGGCTCAGGCTGAAGCAAATCAGGAGATTATTTCCCACAGCAAACTCCGATTTATTCGCTCCTCTTCTGCTTCCCTAGCCCCTCAAATCATGGCTCAATTAGAAACCACTTTTAATGTTCCCGTAATTGAAGCCTACGGGATGACAGAAGCCTCCCATCAAATGGCAAGCAATCCCCTCCCTCCCAAAGAACGTAAACCCGGTTCGGTTGGCTTAGCAGCAGGGCCAGAAATTGCCATTATGAACGAAGCGGGACATTTACTTTCAACAGGTGAAATCGGAGAAGTTGTTATTAAGGGAGCCAACGTCACTCAAGGTTATGAAAATAATCCGAAGGCGAATGCAGAAGCGTTTACTAATGGTTGGTTTCGGACAGGAGATTTAGGCTATTTAGATGGTGATGGATATCTCTTTTTAAAAGGTCGAATCAAAGAAATTATTAATCGAGCGGGTGAAAAAATTTCCCCTCGCGAAGTAGATGAAGTCTTACTAGAACATCCTGCTGTCGCTCAAGTCCTGACGTTTGCTGCACCCCATACCCTTTTAGGGGAAGATGTTGCTGCTGCTATCGTTTTAAAGGAAGGAATGACGACTAGCGAGTTAGAAATCAAAGAATTTGCTGCTCAAAAACTAGCAGATTTTAAAGTTCCTCGCGTTGTTTTATTTTTAGATGAAATCCCTAAAGGGCCAACGGGAAAACTGCAACGGATTGGTTTAGCTGAAAAATTAGGACTGACGGCATCGAATCCCACCGCAGATCCAGTGGAATATGCTCCACCTCAAACCCCAATCGAGATGAAATTGGCAGAAATTTGGTCGCAAGTGTTAGGATCTGAAAAAATCGGAATTTATGATAACTTTTTTCAACTAGGGGGGGATTCTATTCTGGCTGCTCAAATTGTTAATCGCGTGCGAGAAGCCTGGGGAGTGGAGTTGTCTTTTCTGATATTCTTTCAACAACCTACAATTGGGAATATGGCAATCAAAATAGCTCAAATTCAAGCTGAGTCGCTTGAAGTTGAGGAGTTAGATGATTTATTGGCTAACATTGAGAATTTATCTGAAGAAGAAAGTCAAAATTTGTTAAATAAATAAATACTATCTAGATATAAATCATGAGCGAAATCAATCAAAGAATTGCCAAATTATCTCCAGCGCAAAGAGCGCTTTTAGAGAAAAAGCTGCAAGAAAAAGCTGCCAAATCAAATCAAAAACAAAGCATTCCCCAAAGAAGCGATGGAAATCCCGCGCCCTTGTCATTTTCTCAGGAGCGAATGTGGATACTAGACCAATTTGAGCCGGGAAATCCCGCTTATAATCGTCCTAGCAATATTCATTTAGTAGGTGTACTGAATGTTCTCGCCTTGGCGCAAAGTTTGAATGAAATTGTACGTCGTCATGAAATTTTACGTACCAGCTTTCCCGTAGTAGATGGACAAGCAATTCAAGCGATCGCACCCACTCTCACCATATCATTACCCCTCGTAGACTTGAGCCATTTACCGACTTCGGAACGGGATGCAGAAGTCCAACCTTTAGCAATTCAGGCAGCGCAGCATAAATTTAACCTATCCCAATTGCCTTTAATTCAAGCTACTTTACTGCGATTAAGTGAAGAAGAACATATTTTATTGCTGACCCTACATCACATTATTTTTGATGGCTGGTCGATGGGTGTTTTGTTGAAAGAATTGGCTGCTTTTTATGATGTTTTCGTTAACGCTAAATCCTCTTCCTTACCTGTCTTACCAATTCAATATGCAGACTTTGCTAGCTGGCAAAAAGAGCGACTTCAAGGAGAAAAATTAGAGACTCAACTCGCTTATTGGAAAAAACAATTAGGAGGCGATATATCGGTTCTAAAGTTACCGACCGACCGATCGCGCTCCCATAGTCGCACGTTCCGAGGCGGTAAGGAAGTCCAAAGATTGCCCAAAAACTTGAGCGAGTCGCTGAAAGCATTGAGTCAGCAAGAAGGGGTGACGCTGTTTATGACTCTACTGGCAGCGTTTCAGACATTACTCTATGGTTATACTGGTCAAGAAGATATTACCGTAGGTACTCCGATCGCAGGACGCGATCGCACGGAAATCGAAAACTCGATCGGCTTGTTTATCAATACCCTAGTATTACGTACTTCTGTTGAGGGCAACTCGACATTTCGAGAGTTACTCAAACGAGTTCGAGAAGTTGCTTTGGCAGCAGAAACTCACCGGGAAATTCCCTTTGACAAACTTGTCGAGGAATTGAAGCCGAAGCGGAATCTCCATCAACCTCCCTTTTTTCAAGTGCTATTTCAACTCAGAAATCTACCCAAAGAATCGATTGAAGTGGCTGGGATAAAAATGGAAGATTATCCCTTAGAAACAGGGATGGTTATGGTGGATTTATCCTTAGAACTTGAAGAACAGCCTGAAGGTTTATTAGCTGTATTTAAATACGATACTGATTTATTCAAACCCGAAACTATTGCAAGTATTGGGCTGGATTTCCAGAGTTTATTAAGAGATATTGTTGCTAATCTCGATCGACCAATTGCAGAATTGACTGACCATTTATTAGCCAAGCATCAAACTCAAAATGAATCATTTAGCTGCTATTTAATCGGTCATCAATCTTTGGTGATTCCCTGCGCTCAGCATCTTTTAGAAAAAGGTCATCAAATATTCGGGATTATTTCTACTGGAGCATCGATCGACCGCTGGGCAACTGACCAAAACATTCCTCTTCTTCAGGAAAAAGATGATTTAGTTGATGTTTTAAGTCAACGACCTTTTGATTATTTATTTAGTATCTATAACTTATCAATTTTACCAGAAAAACTCTTTAAATTACCTCGGAAATATGCGCTCAACTGCCATGATTCCCTTTTACCACAATATGGCGGTATCAATGCACCATCTTGGGCAATTTTGAATCAAGAAAAAGTGCATGGTGTTACCTGGCATCAGATCGACCATCTAATAGATAGTGGCGATATCATCAAACAGGTAACAATCGAGATCGATCCAAATGAAACAGCTTTTACCCTGATCGGTAAATGTTATCAAGCCGCGTTAGAGTCTTTTGTTGAATTAATTGATGACTTACAGCACGATGCTATCACCTTAATTCCACAGAATTTAGAGAACCGCAGCTATTTCTCAATTTCTCAAAAACCCAGTCCCGGATGCTTATTGCCCTGGTATCGCCAGGGTGAAGAATTGAAAATTTGGATGCGAGCGTTAGATTTTGGAAATTATCAAAATCTTTTGGGGTTGCCGAAATTAGCGATCGCCAATACATTCATCATTATTGCTCAGTTGGAAGTGCTAGAAACTACTTCTAGTGCTGTCCCTGGAACCATTACTGCAATTGAATCGGATCGTTTAATCGTTTCTACTGGAAGTCATGATGTTGCTCTCACGCGAATGCTGACTTTAGAAGGTAAAACCCTTTCTATCCCTGAGTTGGTGACAAGATTGAGATTGCAGATAGGCGACTGCTTTGAAGAAATCGAATCAACCCAAATGCAGCATCTCAAGAAGATGGAAACTGCGATCGCTAAACATGAATCATTCTGGGTAGAAAAATTAGCCACCTTACAGCCGATCGCTTCACCCGATCGCAATTGGCTTTATGGAAATCAAGATATCTTTTCTCCGTTACCAGGAGAAGATATGGCAAGCAAAAACTGGCTCGTTTTCCCCGAAATTGACCGCTTTTTAGCAAGTCATTCAGAAGGTTGGAATTTAGAAGAATTTCTCGTCGCTGCTTTCGCCGCCTATCTCGCCCGGATCGTAGAAACAGATGATTTCGATCTGGGATGGAGATTAACAACCAGCCAGCGCCCTGATGGGGGATTAGAAAATTTCTTTGCGGTTGACGTGCCTTTTCGTCTCAAAATAAACCTCAAGCAAGGAATAGGGGAAGTCGTTAAGGCAGTGCAACAACAAATGCAATGGGTGGAACGACACCAAACTTATCCGCGTGACATCCTACTCAGATATCCCGAACTTCAAGAATTACGAAAACTGGGATTTCAGCATCAATTTCCCGTCACGATCGAACGAGTGGAAACTCTCGATTTCGCATCAGCTTTATCGACTTATGGTTTAACTTTCGTAATTCCAGAGACAGGGGAAGAATGCCGTTGGATGTATGACGCTGCCGCCTTCGATCGAGAAAGCTTTGACCGCTTTAGCAACTCGTTTACCACATTTGTTCGCCATCTGGTTATAAATAGCGATCGCTCTCTGGCTGAACTGCCTTTAATTTCAGATCGAGAATGCGATCGCCTCCTCCACCAGTGGAATTCTCCTTCATCCAATGCTTTGACAAATCTCGCCATTCATCAATTATTTGAACAACAAGTATTGCAATACCCAAATAGCATAGCCGTGCAATTTGAGAACCAGCGGCTTACCTACGCGGAGTTAAATGCACGCGCCAATCAACTCGCCCATTACTTACAACAATTGGGCATTCAACCGGAAGAACTTATCGGGATTTGTGTTGAACGATCGATCGAGATGTTAGTCGGGATATGGGGAATTCTGAAAGCAGGAGGTGCTTATGTACCTTTAGACCCTACTTATCCCACAGAACGTTTAGAATATATCATTTCTGATGCTGAAATATCTCGGTTATTAACTCAGGAAAAACTGTTAGAAAGATTCTCCGACAAGGGAGTAAATTTAGTTTGTCTGGATCGAGATTGGAATGCGATCGCCTTAGCCAGTTCAGACAATCCCAACTGCCCAGTTTCTCCCCATCATCTCGCTTATGCGATCTATACATCCGGGTCTACGGGGCAACCTAAAGGGGTAGCGATCGAACATCAATCTTTAGTGAATTTTACCCAAGCTGCGATCGCAGAATATGGCATCAGTCAAAGCGATTTCGCGCTCCAATTTGCTTCAATTAGCTTCGATGCTGCTGCTGAAGAAATTTATCCTTGTTTGCTTTCTGGCGGTACTTTAGTTTTGCGTACCGATGAGATGTTAAGTTCTATCGAAACATTTCTGAAACGATGCCAAGAATGGAAAATCACCGTGTTGGATTTGCCCACCGCTTACTGGCAGCAAATGCTGCGAGAATTGGTGGCGGCTAAATATAATCTACCCGCATCTTTGCGGCTAGTTATTATCGGTGGAGAACGAGCGCTCCCTCAATCTGTCAAGTTGTGGCAGCAGTGGGTAGGAGATTTTCCTCAATTGTTAAACACTTATGGCCCAACAGAGGCAACAGTAGTCGCTACAGTTTACCAGGTGAGTACCTCTACTCCCATTTTGCAAGAAGTTCCCATCGGACGAGCGATCGCCAACGTGCAAACCTATATTCTCGATCGCAACTTACAACCCGTTTCTATCGGAATGCCTGGAGAATTATACCTTGGCGGTGCGGGATTGGCGCGAGGCTATCTCAATCGCCCAGAATTAACCGCAGAAAAATTTATTCCCCATCCCTTCAGTCAAGAACCTAATGCCCGTTTATATAAAACAGGCGATCGCGTTCGTTACCTTAAAGATGGTAATATTGAGTTTCTCGGTCGGATTGACAATCAAGTAAAAATTCGAGGTTTTCGGATTGAATTGGGAGAGATCGAAACAATCTTGCTCCAGCATCCTGGCGTGAAAGAAGCTGTTGTTGTCGTGCAAGAGGAGCGCGATAACAAACATTTGGTTGCCTATTTTGTTGGCAATGGAAAACAACCTATCTTAACCGAACTGCGCTCTTTTCTCAAGACCAAACTTCCTGATTATATGATGCCATCAAACTTTATCAGTTTGGATGCTCTACCTTTAACGCCGAGTGGAAAAATCGATCGCCTTGCACTTCCCAAACCCGATCGAGCTCGACAAGAATCCACAGATATCATTAAAACTTCTAAAGATGAATTAGAATTGCAACTCATCCAAATTTGGAAAGAAGTCCTCAATCTAAAGTCAATCCAAACAAGCGATAACTTCTTTGACTTAGGCGGACACTCCTTACTCGCCATAAAACTTTTCAGTCAAATTAAGAATAGGTTGGGTCAAGACATTCCGGTTGCTACTCTTTTCCAAGCACAAACTATTGAAGAATTAGCTAAAATATTGCGCCAAGAAGGATGGTCAAATCGCTGGGCGACGCTTGTTCCAATTAAACCAGATGGATCGCAAGTGCCTTTCTTTTTCCACGGGGGTGCCGCCGATGCGACGACTTGGGTTAAATTCGCGCATCTTTTGCCGCGCGATCGCCCTTTTTACGGTCTGCAACATCCCATTTTAGAGGGTAAGCCATTTACTCAAAATTCTCTTGAAGAAATGGCAGCCAATTGTCTCAAAGAAATCCGCACTATCCAACCTAATGGACCTTACTTTATCGGCGGTCATTGTTTTGGAGGGGTCGTTGCTTTTGAAATAGCTCAACAGCTTCGCGCTCAAGGCGAAGAAATTGCATTATTGGCTTTAATTGATGCTTTCGCACCTAAACCATTGCCGCAAAATAATCTACTTTGGAAAACCCAAGCTGTTTTTCATAAAGTTAGTTTTCTGCTGCAAAAAACCTATTACTATCATGCCGATGATTTAAAACAGCGAAATGGGTGGGAGAAATTTAAGTATGTTACAGGTTGGTTGAAGAAAAAATTTCAACCTAAATTGCAGCAAAGGCTGAATCGAACGCAACTCCCATCAAAGAAATCTAGCTATGAAAATAATTCCCTGACTGATAATAACCTTCATTTGCAAAAATCCAACAAATCTATTAACCATGAGCTTCGCTACCAGGAAGCTGAAAAAGCAAACCGAGCGGCTAAAGCCAGATACACTCCACAAGTTTATCCGGGCGCGATTACGCTCTTCCGTGCTAAAACGCAACTCTTAGAATGGTATTTCGGCTCTAAGTTAGGATGGGAATACCTCACAGAAAAAGGAGTAGAAAGCTACGAAATACCCGGCCTTTTCGGTAACTTATTTAACCAGTCAGCATTGCCAATTTTAGTTGAAAAAGTGAAGCTTGCTTTAGAAAAAGTTCAGGAGAATCAGAAATAATAACTTACACGCAAAGTGCGGTTACATAAGGTACATTTTCATCTGCGTCTATATGCGTGCATCTGCGGTTCAATAAAAAAAACTGTACTGCACTAAGTTAAAAACCGTTGGAATTCAAAACCTGTTAAAATTAACCCTGAGAAACGGAGATTTTTGTATGAACATCATTCAAATTGTACCCAGGCTTCCTCCCCATACCGATGGAGTTGGCGATTATTCTATTCAATTAGCTAGCCAACTTTTAAAGGGTCACGGAATTGCTACACAGTTTTTTGTTTTTCAACAAGGAATCAAAATAGAACCCATTGTAGCTGGATTTCCGGCAACTGGGATACCTGCTCATACTGTAGAAGCGTTTCTATCCGTATTACCGAAAGATATTACAGGAATCATTTTACATTACAGCAATTATCCCTACTTACGTAATAAATGGGATGCTCCCTTTTGGTTGGTAAGCGCTTTAGAAAAAACCGTCAAGCAACGGAACATCAAATTGATTGTTATGTTTCATGAGTTACCATTCTTAAAATTTAAAAACCTCAATTTTTTACATCCCATTCAAAGCTTAGTTTCTCGCCGCCTTGCCAAAAGTGCCACAACGGTTATTACAGACAGCGCTCGTTTTCAAGCAATTCTTGAGCGTTGGTTACAGCATCCTGTCACCTGTATTCCTGATTTCTCAACTATTGGCGAACCCGACGATGGGGTTCCACCTTTAAGCGATCGCGCTCCTAGAATGATTGTCTTTGGTGGGAGCGATCGCGTCCGCGTTTACCAAAATCACCTAAAAGGGTTATTGTACAGTTGCCAAGCTTTAGGAATTGAAGAAATTTGCGATATTGGTAAATCTCTCAACTTACAACCCTCGGACTTTCCAAGGGTACGTTTAGTACAGATGGGTTTTCAGCCTGCTGAAGCAATTAGAGAACTCATGTTGAATTCTTTAGCAGGTTTTATAGATTATAGCCGTTTTCCAGGAGATTTGGGCAAATCAAGTGTTTTTGCGGCTTTTTGCGCTCATGGATTGGTTCCCATTTGTTCTTGCTACAATCCTTCAGAGGCTGATGGTTTAGAAATGGGCAAGCATTATTTAGTTCCCGATCGCTCTTTACAAAATTTGTCTTCAATACAGCTTCAAACTCTGGCAAATAATTCAAATATGTGGTATCTAAATCATAATATTAAACAAAATACTAAAATTTTTGCATCTTACTTAAAGTCTATTTCATGTTTATGAAGTACAGTAGATCTAAGCAAGATACCCGACTTCATAAAAAAGTCGGACATATCTGTAGCTCGGTCAAAACGTCGGATTGAATAGAACTTATTTAGTAAATTCATGAAAAAATTTATACCCTTATCAAAACCATCAATTACTTGCCTAGAAATTGAATATGTAAATCAGGCGATGAGTTCGGGTTGGGTATCTTCTCTAGGTTCTTATATCAACGAATTTGAGGCAAGTTTTGCTAAATATTGCGGGACAAAATATGCTCTAACAACTTCCAGCGGGACTACAGCCATTCATCTCGCTTTAGCAACTTATGGAATTACAGCAGGAGATGAAGTAATTGTTCCCGATTTAACCTTCATTGCCACAGCAAATGCTGTCGCTTATACAGGTGCTAAAGTTGTAACAGTTGATATAAAAGAAGATACTTTATGTATCGATACAGTTAAAATTGAAAAAGCGATAACACCAAACACCAAAGCAATAATTCCAGTGCATCTTTACGGACATCCTGCCAATACAATTGAGATAAACCGACTGGCTAAAAAATATAACTTATTAGTACTAGAGGATGCGGCTGAAGCTCATGGCGCAGAAATAGAAAGGCAAAAAACAGGCTCTTTAGGTGATTGCGGTATTTTTAGTTTTTACGGTAACAAAATTATAACTTGTGGAGAAGGAGGTATGATAACCACAAATGATGAAGCTTTCTATCATCGAGCAAAGCATTTGCGAGACCAAGCAATGAGTCCTTTAAAAAGATATTGGCATAACGAACTTGGATTTAACTATCGCATGACCAATTTACAAGCTGCTTTAGGTCTAGCTCAACTGCAAAGAATAGATGAATTAATTGAAGATAGAATTAAGATATTTGAACTATACCGAAGTTATTTAGCAGATATGCCAGGGATAAAGCTTAATTTTACTGCTGATTATGCTCGCAATGTTTATTGGCTGGTATGTTTTGAAGTCGAGGGCTATACAGAAGCAGAGCGAAACAATCTCATGAAAGCTTTAGAATTACAGGGAATAGAAACTAGACCTTATTTTTATCCAGTTTCAGAAATGCCGATGTATCAGCAAAATTCTATACCAACCCCAGTTACTCATAAAGTTTATCAACGCGGCATTAACTTACCTTCTTATTTTGGTCTTACATTTGAAGAAATTGAGTATATTTGCACCTGTTTGCGAAGCCAAGTCAACAATGGATTTTAGTACGGCTACATCTACAGTAAGAACTCAAGCGTAATCTGGTGAGGAGATGATTTATGCACTCAATCATTCGTAAATTTTGGCAACAATTCTCGAAAATTTTTTTGAGCAATTTAATAGTGATATTAACCTGCTTTGTTCTACTAATTGCCAGTGGATACAGAATCCCAGTACATTCAGCTTCATCAGATTTATACATTGCTCAAAAGATTGATTTAGGACAATCATTTCGAGATTTAGGTGTTGATGGTTCAATTGTGATTTATGACAAAAATAACGCTCGTTTTTACGAACATAATCCATCCCGGAACACAACAGCTTTTCTCCCCGCTTCTACATTTAAAATTTTCAATGCGCTGGTGTCATTAGAAACTGGTGTAATTCCAGATGACGTTGCAGTTTTAACTTGGGATGGGATTAAACGTGAAATACCAGCTTGGAATCGAGATACAAATTTGCGTCAAGCATTTAAAGATTCAACTGTTTGGTTTTACCAAGTTTTAGCTCGAAAAATTGGGTATCCGCGAATGCAACAATTTATCGATCGCGTAGGATATGGTAATCGCCAAATTGGGACAGCAGAACAGATCGATCGCTTTTGGTTAGAAGGCCCTTTGCAAATTACACCGAAACAAGAAATCGAATTTTTGCGACAACTGGAAGGTAACAATCTTCCCTTTTCGGAACGCACTCTAGAATTAGTGAAAGATATCATGATTGTAGAGCGTACACCGACATATACTCTACGCGGAAAAACAGGTTGGGCTAATAAAGTTAATCCGAATATTGGCTGGTTTGTAGGTTATTTACAGCAAAATAATAATATTTATTTCTTTGCTACAAACCTTGCCATGTCGAATGCTAATGATGCGCCTAAAAGATTAGAAATTACTCGTCGCAGTCTCAAAGTATTAGGGTTACTTTGAATTTTACAGTTTTAAAGAGCGATCGCACAAAGCAAAAGTCAGCAATACTGCTGCTACAAGTGCTGCAAGCGTCCGAACGTGATTCCAAAATGTCCAGTCAGTAAGGTATTGAGCCCATAATTTCGCAGCTTCAATACTTTCTGGTTTAACCTTTGCCAGTGCACTTAGAAACGGTTCAAGATCAGATGAAATTCTACTGGAAATTAACAATAATGCTCCCGCAATCGATGAGAAAATTCTTACAGCAATTCAAACTTTGCTGTAGTTTATCATTTTAATGCCGAGTAACTATCAGTAGATCCAAGAGCCGATTTTTGTAGTATTCTATGTCTAATTTTAGCTGGTCGGCTACATAAGCGATCGCATCAACTTTAGCTCCTATTTCTCTTCGAGCTTCAAACAGCAATTAAAAAAGCGATCGCGCCAACGTGCGATCGCTTTTCTAATCCAAACCTATTTAATGGCAGTTCTTTCTATCCTTGCTTTGGTTTACTCTGACGGTTGGAAAGATACTGAATCGCCAACAAAGCGGCTCCAATTAGCACGAAGGAAAAAATCGTGGTAATCGTACCCAAAGCATATAACGCAGGAGAAGTCACATTAGTAGTCATCCCGAAAATTTCCAAAGGAAGAGTATTTGTCTCTCCAGAAATTAGCGATGTCCGAGTAAATTCATCGTAAGAAAGGGTAAAACCAAGTAATCCAACTCCCACCACACTAGAAGCAATCAGAGGAAAAACGATCTGCCAGAAAGTAGTCATTTCACTAGCGCCTAAATCCCGTGCTGCCTCCTCGTAAGCAGGATTAAAGCGACCGAAAATACCGAGCATAATCAAAAATGCAAAAGGTAATGTCCAAGTCAAATGTCCTGCTAGTGCAGAGGAATACCACTGGTTGTCAATTCCTAACAAACCAAATAAAATTCCTATTCCCAAAGAAACTAGAATGCTAGGTACGATCAAACTAGATATAGTCAGATAAAAAATTAGATTCGACCCGGTAAAGCGACGGCGGAATGCCAATCCTGCCATAACGCTGAAGACAACTGTCAGCACCATGACAATTAATGCCAAACTGAACGATCGCCAAAACGCATCCACAAAGTTTCCTACTCGCTGTTCGCCAAAAACCGCACCAAGCCAATAAAAGCTGAATCCCCGCATTGGGAAGGTAAGCTGCCCTTCTGGGCCTTGTAAAGATAGTAGAAAAACGGCAAACATCGGCCCGTATAAAAATAATACGAACAAGCCGAAAAAGCCAGCCAAAAGATAGGAAGAAATTGGTTTCTTTTTCTGCTCAGCCATGATTTAAAGTTCCTTGCGAATATCAACTGCGCGGAGAATTGCAAATACGATCGTCAGCGTAATTATTAACAGAACTACAGCGTTAGCTGCTGCTAAGGGATACTGCAAACTATCCAACTGATTTTTAATTAAATAGCCCACAGAAGAAGATTTGCCGCCGCTCATAATTCGCATCGTGGCAAATTCACCCATTACCAAGGTGACGACAAAAATCGAACCGATCGCGATTCCCGGTGCCGCTAATGGCAGAATGATTTCTTTTTGAATTTGAAATGGCGATGCACCTGCATCTTCTGCGGCTGAAATCAGGTTGCGATCGATCCGAATCATGCTATTGAAAATTGGTGCTACCATGAATAAGGCATAAAGATGTACCATTGCCAGCACTACAGAAAAGTCAGAAAACAGGAAAATTTCAATCGGTTGTTTAGTCAGACCTAATCCCATCAACGCTTGGTTAATTAGTCCTTCCCGTCCTAAAAAAGGAATCCAAGAAATCATCCGAATCACATTGGAAGTAAGGAAGGGAACCGTACAAATTAAAAACCAAATAGTTTGCCATTTGGGATTTTTGATGTGGAACGACAAGAAATAAGCCACCGGATAGCTAATTAACAAACAAACTGCCCAGACTAAAGACGCAAACTTCAGGGTATTTAGATAAGTTGCCAAATAAACTTTGGATGTGAAAATTCCCAGATAGTTGTTGAAAGTGAATCCGGGAGACATCGCAAAGCCATTGAAATTCCAAAAGCTCACGATCGCGATCGCCGCAATGGGAAGCACCAAAAACAATAGAAATACGAGAGTTTGCGGTGCGGAAAGCAAGTAGGGCTGGAGTGCTTTCCAGTTGACCGATTTAGTCCGGCGCGATCGAGTTGGTTCGTCCGAATTGGAAAATTGACTAACTGCCATAATAAATCTTCCTAATCGCGTCACATCAGAAATTAAAGTTGGTACGAATAACGCCAACAAAAACCGTATCGTTCGAGCTATTGTGTTCCGGATTGGTAATCACTACCAGACCCGGTGTAATGCCAATGTTGTCGGTAATTTGATACTTGTAAAAAGCATCAACCATAATTGAAGTATCTCGATCTTCAAAACCGCTCACATCGTTTTCTGTAACTTTAGAAGGCATTCCTACCACAATGCCACCCAAATTTCCTGGTTTGAATAAATCTGGAAATGCTAAAGCGCCTGCCCAAGATTGAATCGTTGCATCTGCACCTCTACCGAATCCAGCTTCTGCCTTTGCTTTTGCATAGTAATACCAGCCACTTACAATCAATCTGGGGCTAAATTTATACTGTGCTTCTATGCCGTATCCATTAGTTGAAGTGGGAAAAGGGCCAAAAGGAAATGCTGAGTTTTCGCTACCAAAAAAACCACCTGGAGGAGCGTTACTGCTACCATCATCGTAGGC
Organism: Aerosakkonema sp. BLCC-F183; assembly: GCF_041929145.1. NCBI lineage: Bacteria > Bacillati > Cyanobacteriota > Cyanophyceae > Aerosakkonematales > Aerosakkonemataceae > Aerosakkonema > Aerosakkonema sp. BLCC-F183. The sequence goes on from NZ_JBHFNU010000049.1 coordinate 231,329, forward strand.
GTGCAAATAAGTCAAAGCTACCGCAAATTTATTCGATGGCCTGATTGTAATTTGACCTAACGCACCGTAAGGGCCATTAAATAGTCCGGTACTCGGATTGTTGGCTGTGGGATCGCCTGCTAGATAACCTCCACCAATATTAATTGCTTTGCTAATGTTGTAGTTGAATCCCGCACCTGAGACGCCACTGGGAAAGTAAATCGGACTGCGGAGAGCAAAGCCAGTGAGAACGGTATCGTAGTCACCATCAAGGGGATGGAGAGTTGGTACGAATAAATCTAGAAACCCGAACGCTTCGACAAAAAATGTACCTCGATCGCCTAACGGAAAGCGATACTCTAATTGGTTGATCGAAAATCGGTTATCGCTGGGAGAAGTAAACGCCAATCTAGACATCGCCGTTCCGGTAGCTTCACCCAGCGCGGGAGTATTTCCTGCTTGTAAGCGGATAATTAAGCTATCTCTGCCCGTAAAGCTACTGTTTAGAATTAAACGTACTCGATCGGAGAAAACTAAATTATCATCGACATCATCGCGATCGGATGTAGCAGGTCTAGCACTATTCGGAATGCCGAATTCCGCTGGCGTGGCTGGTAAAATACCAGCACCAGAACTGATTGCTTTTTTATCTCCAAAAACATTTACTAGCGCAAAAACAGCGTGTCCCCTGAGTTTAGTAGTAGTAGAAAACTGTTGCCTTTCTAGAGTTGCAGTTCGAGTTTCTAATGCTCCTACTCGTCCCCGTAAAGTTGCCAGTTCTCCAGCAAAATCTGCTTGTAACCGCCGCAAAGTTTCTAAGTCTTCCGCGCGAACCAGATTGGAATTTGTAGTAGAATTGGGAGTTACGCCAGCAATGAGTTCCTGAATTCGATCTAAGCAAGCATTGAGTCCGGCGGCGAATTCGTATCTGGTAATGGCGCGATTGCCGCGATAGGTTCGATCTGGATACCCTTCAATACAGCCATAACGTTCGACCAGGGATTGCAATGCTTGAAATGCCCAATCTGTCGGCTGTACGTCTGTTAGCTGGGAAACAGAAGTTACTTGACCCTGCAACATACCGGGTCGATCGGCTTCCAATTCGGCAACGGAATTTACTCGCTCTGATAATGCAGTTTTTGGCTCGGTATTTTCTGCGGTAATCACTGAAAAATTAGTCGCTGAATCCGATCGCGTAAGTGGATTGGTTAACGCGCGATCGTTCTCTCTAATTTCAGTCGCACATACGGATGAAATAGCCATTAGCAGGAAAACAGGTACAAAAGATCCCTTCCCCAGGCATTGCCCGAGCAAATTTAACATCATTCAATTCCTCACACCACAAAAATCGAAAATCTATTTATTTAAGGTGCGATTTCACACCTAACTATTGCTTCGCGATCGTTCAAAATTATCAATTCAATTTTTTGGCATTTTGAATCGATCCGAAGTTTTATGCCACGATAAATTCCGTCCATTTGTAAACAAGATAAACTTGTTCGGGCATAAAAGAATTCCAACAAGCAACATTACCCATCCGCTCGTTAAAAGAGCCGCCGTCGCGCACTGCACCTTGGGATTCGATCTTTTTCCCAAACGGATCGATCATATCGATCGCGGCTGGCTTTCCTTCATACCAAAAATCCCACTCTTCCGGCTTCATATATTTTCTGGCATTGTCCGGTGCTGCGCTGTAGTAACCTTGACGGGATAAAAATCCTCCCACCCAACCTGCTAATACCCAGTTGAGATATTCATAAGCGGCATCTAATTCAATCCCGGAAAGATTTTTGGATAATCCCAAACCGCCACCCCAACCGCGATAACCTTCTTTTAAGGGAGCATACACGCACTGCAATCCTCTAGCTTTCACTGCCGTTACAGCTGGCGACCACATCGATTGCAGCACTACTTCCCCAGAAGACATAAAATTAACAGATTCATCAAATGTCTTCCAAAATGCGCGGAACTGACCCGCTCTTTTCTGCTCGATCAAGATATTTGTTACCTTGTCGAGTTCTTCGCGAGTCATGTTACCTTTATCGCTAAATTGCATCAATCCTTGTGCTTCCATCACCATTGCCGCATCCATAATGCCAATGGAAGGAATATCTAAAATTGATGTTTTACCGCGAAATTCAGGGTTAAATAATTCTGCCCAAGATTCAATTTTTCTATTTACTAAATCGGGACGATAACCTAGTGTATCGGCATTGAATTGAAACGGAATCATCGTTGCCCAATCTGTGGGACTGGTAGCAAATTCCGTAGAATCTGACCCTTTGAGGAACATTACTTTTCGGGGTGCGGTTCCTTGAGAGGTATTTACTCTTGCGCCTGAGTAGAGTTCTCCGTTAGTGAAAATGGGGGTAATTTTATCGAATTCTTTGACTTTGCGAATATCGATCGGCTGAAGGTTTCCCGATGGAATTACTAATGGTAAACTGAAAAACTCTCCGTCGTAAATATCGTATTGTTTGGGTTGGGTAATCGCAATTTGAATGTTTTCTGCCGTACTGAGCGCTCGCATTTTGATTTTAAAGCCCAGTTCTTTTTCGGCTTGCTCGCGAATGTCGTTAATTTGAGCAGCCCCCGTTCCCATCAGGCGAAGAGTAACATCTTTGATCTTGTTAGTAATAATCGTAGGGCCTCGGTTGGGATTGCAACTAGCAGCCGCGATCGCCGTTCCAGCTGCCAACCCACCTGTAATGAAGTTGCGCCGACTGATTTTGGACATAGTTTTCTTTCCGGTGCTGAGCGTTAACTGATAAATTTGGAGATTTAAAGCTCACTTGGAAAATTCCGATTGCACGATGCAGGTGATGCGATGCGATCGGAAAATATTTCTCTGCCTAATCGACCTCTTGTGCGGTGTCGAACTTAAATTTTTCCCACAGCTAAAACGCAGATAAACTCAGATAATTGCATCGCAGTTTATCCATTGAGGAAAGCGATCTAGTGCGGCAAAAACACGCAATCATCTTTTGACCAACTCAGAACCACTAACTGTCCTTCATGGAAGGAATTGCTATTCCAATCTGTCGTGCGAGCTTTATAGAGAAGTTCTTGTCCGGTGGCTTCGGTCATTAGAGAAACTCGCGTTACGAACCCGGTCATTTCAACTGCTGTAATGCGGGCAACCACCTGATTGGCAGCTAGGGAAGACTTGGCAGGAACATCGGGTGAATAAGCGCTGATCTGCATCAGATCGGGACGCACAGAACAAGCAGCTACCGAGCCGACGGAAGTTCCGTAGCCTCGACTATATATACTGCCAATTCCCTCAACTTCTAACTGAATTAAATCGAGAATTTCGTCTTTAATAACGTTCAAAATTTTACCTGTAAAGATGTTGTTATCGCCCATAAATTTGGCTACGAATTGAGAACCTGGGCGCTCGAACAGTTCATCTGGGGTAGCAATTTGATCTACTTTTCCATGCGTCATTACTACTACTTGGTCTGATAGCGAGAATGCTTCCTCGACGTGGTGGGTAACTTGAATAAAAGTCATGCCAAACTGCTTTTGAATTTTGCGAAGTTCCGTTCGCATTCGCACGCGCAGGTTTTCATCTAAGGCGCTGAGCGGTTCATCTAACATTAATACTTGCGGACGGGTTACTAATGCTCTGGCGAGTGCAATTCGTTGCTGCTGTCCGCCGCTGAGTTGATTGGGTTTGCGATCGGCTGTATGGCTGAGTCCTACCATTTCTAAGATTTCACCGACGCGAGTATGCCTTTCTGATGGCGCGACGTTCCTCATTTTCAATCCGAATTCGACGTTTTCCCAAATGGTTTTGTGGGGAAATAAAGCGTAACTCTGGAACATCATCGAGGTATTGCGCTTGGCAGCTGGTAGGTCATTTACCCGCTTGTCGCCAATTAGAATATCTCCTCCGCTAATCTCTTCGTGTCCGGCAATCATTCTCAACAAGGTGGTTTTCCCGCAACCGCTTGGCCCCAACAGGCAGCAGTAGTTTCCGGCTGGAATATCGAAGGTAATATGCTCGACTGCCGTTACAGCACCATATTTTTTAGTTACCGATCGCAACGCCACACCAGCAGCAGCTTCGGCAAGGGCATTTTGAATATCGGTTGCAGGTTTGCGTGCAGTTATCATTGCCCCATCGGTTCGTTTTTCCGTTTCGATTGTCATGATTTCTCCTTACAAGTTAAGGGATGGCATCTGGCAGAATGGAGCTTGTCTGGACTTACCTGGAATTAAATTTCTGAGTGTTGCGCTCTTAAATCTCTACCGAGTAAGGCACTGAAACCAAAATTTTTAGCCCGATCGGAGAAGATAAAGGACGCCTATCTTAAAAGCCGCGATCTGACGAGGTGTATTGAATTATTACTAGATACTGTGAAGTACCTTTGCTGATACCTGCGATACAAATTTGGCGTGTTAAACTAAAAAGAAGGATTGTATACAAATTTTGTACACAAAGTTGGTGAAATAATTTGTATTACCTGCTACATCTATGCAAATTTTAGGCGGGAAATTTCAGCCACGAAAGAGTTGCGGGATAGATCGAGGATCTGCGACGATCGATGTTGGTAAATTGGGGGAAGATCTCGTTGTGTCGCTACAGCCAGATACCATTGCAATAGAAACATGGAGCGATCGTCTCCATTTATCGAAATCCCTTACTCGTACAACTCAATGCCCGCGCCGCACTCGATCGCACGGCAAGTCTAGTAGATACTTTAAAAGCCAGAACTCCATCATTATCTTGAAATACAATCTAAGTGTAGCCGTCAAATTTGTAGAATCTTTGGTTGGTGCAGGCTTAAGCACCAGTAAAAGAGGAGATTTGGCATATCCCATCTCTAAACTTAAGTAGTCGGACAAAAGTAAACGACACTGTATTAACTTTTGTGACAAAGCGAACTGCGATCGCAGATCGAGATTGCATTCATGCAGTAATAAAAGGGTCGGCAATTAACAACGATGGCTCCTCTTATCTTGGCCGACTGTAGAGACGTTTCATGAAACGTCTCTACTTGGTGATGAGAGAAAAACTTGTTCATTTCAATACTTCAATCGGTATCTTAATAATAAACTCTGTTCCCTGTCCCAGAGTGGAGACACTAAGCTAAAGGAAAGGTGTATCCGCTCGAATAGTGTATAATATAGCGAAACAAAATCAGTTAAGCTTTTAATAAAACTTATGCCTGAAGGCCCAGAAGCAACAGAATTTTCCCCATCACAAACAGCTAACGACGCCACAGAAATTAGAGAAACAGCAATTCAATTACAAACAAATGTTGTTTTACAGAAAATAGAACTGTTAACTCTCTGGGCAAAGAAGTTGGTTGCGGCTGTTGCAGTTGGCTCCCTCCTAAGCATAATGGCTGCCAGCAATCCTTCCAAAAGTGAATATATTGATTTTGCGTCCGATCGACTTAGTAACCTAGTAGAACAACAGTTAGACTCTGTAGAAGTTTGTAATAACCTACATGGAAATAACTTTTTTAATAGGAATATATGTGAAAATTTATTGGAAGTGGCTAAAGTGTTAGTGGGCATTTCAGCCCATGAAAAGCTAGAATCGCTGATTGATAGCGTTACATTAAGGCATAATTTTATCTTTTTTTCTATCTACGAATCAAATCTGGGTAGGCTGAAACAATCTGACCCTACGCAGATAACTCAAATTAAAACTTTAGGAGCTTTTGGAAATTTTTGGACTTTTAAAATTTCTAAGGGAAATAGTTAAATTTGATTTGATAGTTTCCATTCTACTAATTGTCTCCTGCGAGAGGAGACAAGCTTCTGTCATTTCTTTGATTATCTGGTCTTTGGTTTGTTTCCATTCTACTAATTGTCTCCTGCGAGAGGAGACTTGCCGACATCCGAATGGGGACTCGTCGCGATGCGGGTTTCCATTCTACTAATTGTCTCCTGCGAGAGGAGACACTTGCCCCCATCCATGCCCAACTCGTCCCCGTGTGTTTCCATTCTACTAATTGTCTCCTGCGAGAGGAGACGGAACGGCGCAATTTCATTTGTGTGTTCCCAACTTTATAGTTTCCATTCTACTAATTGTCTCCTGCGAGAGGAGACTTATTAGTAGAACTTCTTTTAACTTTTAAAACAGTCATTGTTTCCATTCTACTAATTGTCTCCTGCGAGAGGAGACTCGTTCTGGAGAACGTCCCAAATCTCCTTAGTCAGGTTTCCATTCTACTAATTGTCTCCTGCGAGAGGAGACTTTCGACGACCATATTAGACGGATCTCTATCTAATGGGTTTCCATTCTACTAATTGTCTCCTGCGAGAGGAGACTCTGCCATCTGAAAGCCTTTGCAGTAGAGGCTCGGAGAAGCAAAATTCGTGAACCTCTTCTGAAAGTTCATTTCAGCCATTGGAGATCGGTCTGAAAAGCCAGATCGACAAAAGCTTTTTAAGCTAGAAGTATTGCCTTGTCAAGGTTCTGGCGTTTTTCGTGAATCTCCTGGGGATTTTACCCCCGCTTCGGTTCACGAAAATTTGGCTTGCTAATCTGATTATACTGCTGATGAGCAACAGCACTTCTACATTAAGCCCCATTCTCAACAAGATGTGAAGAATCAGGTTTATTGACGAAAAATATAGGATTTCAGCTTTGAGCAGTTGCAACAAGCAAAGGCGATCGCCCTGGTGCAAGAGATAAGATAAGAGATATTTGCGCTAAGTGTACCGTTTGAGCAAAGCTTTGGCAGCTTGGCGATGTTTTTCGACTAACTCAGGTGGCGATATTACTTGTGCGCTGTTCGTATGTCGATGAATCCACAAACTGAATTCGGAAAGAGAACGAGGCGGTAATTCAATTGTATAAATTACATAAGCTAGTTCGCCAGTTCTACTATCTTTTGGCCCTAAAGTGACTTTTTGTTTGTGATGACGGCATTCGCCTTCTAAAATGAAAGGGATTACTGGTGGGAAAAAATGCACTTTTATTTTGACTAAGTTCAACGTTCCTTCTAATTCCGCTTTCTGTTCGTCGGCTTCTCCCAGAAAAAGACCCCAGCCATTTTCTAGCAGTTGGTGAGCTTTGCTTAAGCTTTGTTGCTGTGCTGCTAAGCCGCGTCCGCAGGGGGTAATAATTTGGCAATAATCTTTAAAACGATTTACTCGCCCGATCGCTAAGTGGTTGTTAGTACAATCTTCATAAATAAGATACCAAGCAATATCATAATAAATTAACTGTAACGGCCAAACTTGGATAAGTCCAATTTTATTGTTCTGGTAGGGGGCGCTGTGTCGATAAAGTTCGATCGCCTGACCTTGACTGATGGCTTGTTCGACTGTATCTAGCTGGTGAAATAAGTTATCCTGGTTTTTACCTTTAGCCATCATTTCTTCTGGGTCGGTGTAATTGATGGCACGATTTAAATGCTGTCTGACTGGGTAAAAAAATTGTCCTTTTAGTTCTAAGTTTAATCCGCGCAGTCGTTTGCTGAGTGTTTGATAAATGCGTTTCGTTTGAGGATTGCCTTGATATTTAGCAGCAGATGCTATGGCTTCAAAGGCTACTCGCAATTCCTCTCTACTCATAACACCAGTACCGAGATAATAGCCTTGGCGATACATTCGCTGTTCGAGTATACCATAACGTCGCAAGGTTTCTAAATCTTTGCGAATCGTGGGGATGGAATAATTGCAAAGTTCGATATTGAGGTCGCGGGCTATTTGCAATAAGCTATTCTGCACTTGGGCTAGGGCGTCGTGATGTGCATCTGTTGGCGATGAGTCTTCGTCTTTGCAGCCTACGCCTGGGTGTTGGATGAGGGTGGCGATGAGTAGCATTAAGCGATCGAACGTTGGTAAATCCGAGTAGGGGTGTAGAGTGGGTTTTTTGGCCATGTGCTGATGTCAAGTAAAAGCCAATATCGATCGCGCTGTTTTCAGAGTTAGGCAATTGCGCCCAGCGCTGGCGTTGCAGGCTATTTGATTTAATTTGATGGATATTGTGAGTTTATCGTATTTCGGGAATAAGTGCTGTTAAGTTCGATGAAGGATGAGTTCGATCGCCTATTGGCTGAAAAAATGAAGACTAGCACGCAACTGGAACTAAATCGCGTCGATACTTTAATTATTACGGTTGGCACTCGTCAGGTGGGCTGGCGCTGCGAAGATGGGGTGGTGCGTTGCTTTGGCGCGGATGGCGATCGCGGTCATCCACCGCACATTAACGAATTATACCGCGAGTTGGGCGTGCAACGAGGTTATTATCAAGATAAGCAGCAGTTTGCTTGGGGCGTGCGGGATTTGGGGGAACGGTATTACGATCGCTGTCAGAAATTGCTGGGTGGGGATTTTAGTTCGGTTGTCTTATTATTGGATGAGAAGATTATTGCCGATTGTGTCGCTAAGGGTTTGCAACAGATTATTTTGTGGGCGACAGATCAGCCGGAAAGTGTGGCTTGGAATTACCGACGGGCGGATACTTTATGGTTGGCAATGTTGATGCAGGGGAAGATTGAAGCTACTTGGAAAGAAGTCAAGGTAGAGGTTTTTCACCCTGTTATTAATGCTAACGATCGAGAAGCTATCCGCGAAGAATTTGAGGGTTTTATTCTACATTTTGCATTGGAGAAAATGAAGGGGATGCCTGGGGATGAGGCGTCACAGTTTGTGTTGGCGATCGAGAATAAAGGGGCGACTCCCGCCATCGCGGAAAGTTTGGAGATTTGTGCGGCGGCTTTGGTGCGGCAATGTCAGGTGATTAACGCTACACCGCAGGAACCGCAACCGCTTTATCGGGAGGTTGCCGATCAGCATTTGTCTGCTTGTGCGGCAGAGAAATACGATTTTATCCCTGTTAGTTCTTATTTTTGGCCGTTGGAGCGATCGCGCATTATTTCGGCTTGGGAACGGGGGGATTTTTTGGAGGCGAAACTTTGGTTGCAAGCGCATCAAAATCGCCATAAGTTATTATACCAGTTGGCGGGATGTTTGGCACTGTCAACTAATTGGGAAATTGTAAAATTTTTGCACGACCCAAATTTTGAGAGGGGTTGGTTATTTGCTAATGCGTTAAGTAGTTTGGCGAGTAAGGAACAAATCGAGACGTGGCGAACGCGGTTGTTGGAGTTGCGTAACGATAAGTTGGGTCAAGTTTGGGAAAGTTGTTTTTTGATTGAGTTGCAGTTGCAAAGGCAAAATTATACAGCGGCTTTTACGCAATTTTCGCAAACTTTGGAACGGTTACTTTACGTTCGCAGTCAAACGGAAGATTGGATCGGTAAGGGATTGATTAAGCCGAAGCCAGATTTGATTCATTTGGGGAAAGATTACGACCCCAGTTTTAAGGAATTGACTGATGCTTGGATTAGTTTGTCAAAGTTAAGACAGACGGATAAGATGGTTTCGCTTTTAAAAGCGATTCGCCAACAGCGCAATCAAATTGTTCACAAAGCCGAACCGTTAACTTTGTCGCAATTGCAAAATGTTTGGGCGAATAATGGTTTTCCGGTGCGGGTGACATCGGATTATCGGGAAATGGAAAAGATGATGGTAGATGTGTTGAAAAAAGTGTGCGATCGCTGTTTTCAAATTCCAGAGAAAACTTTATTGGGTTCTCTTTATGAGTGGGGATTGAAAGTTTTGCGATCGGAATCGGAATTGTAAGGTTTGTCAAGGAACTGTAGGTTGGGTTGAGCGATAGCGAAACCCAACATTTGTTGGGTTTCCTGGCGTCAACCCAACCTACGAAAACTGAATTGTAAGGTTTATCAAGTTTTTGTTCAATTTTGTTCTAGGAGGTAAAAATGCGAAATTTCATTTCTCGCAGTGGTTTCGTGCGGAATTTGGCGGTAGCGATTGTTAATGGTGGCATCACTTTAATTATTTTGCTGATTGCTCCTTTGGGGCTAGCTGCGGTGATTTTTAATACACTGTTAGTGGTGCTGGGTAGCTTTGTGACGGGGACGGTTGCTGATAGGGTAGTAGGATTTTTAACGCCATCTCAACAAGCAGAGTTGCTGCGTCGATCGCAGTTGGGTCAAATTCGCCAGCGGGATGTTGATGATATTGAGAGGTTTTGATACAAATGGGTAATAGGGTAATAGGAAAAAACTAAATCTACTACCTATTACTTATTACCTATTACCTACTAGACTCTTTGGCATTTATGGGGAAAGATGTTCGTTACTGTTACAGTTGATTGCGATCGGTGGGTTACGGCACGGGAACTAAATTATCGATTGAAACTGCTGAAATTATCGCCCGTGCCTAACCCACCCTACGATTAGATAACTACCAATAACAAATGACTGATAATGCCAACACTCTACGTTTCTCAACAAGGTTGTTACCTCAATCTCCAGCAGGAAAATTTAATCGTGAAAAAAGGAGAAGATGTTTTGGGTGAGGTGCAATTACCGCTGCTGGAATTGGTATTGATTTTTGGTAAATCGCAAGTTAGCACCCAGGCGATTCGCGCTTGTTTGTGGCGGAATATTCCCATTGCTTATTTGTCGCGGATGGGTTATTGTTATGGTAGGATTTTACCGATTGAAAGGGGATATCGCCAACTGTCTCGCTATCAGCAGGAAATCGCACCAGTTGACCGATTGCTGGTAGCCAGAAAAATTGTAGTAGCGAAGTTGAAAAATAGTCGGGTAATTTTGCAAAGACAGCAGCGCAGACAAGCTTCTGAAACTATTTCCTTTGCCATTCAAAGTTTGGAATATCTCATTTCTAAAGCAGCAGAAGCTGATAGCATTCAGCGGTTAATGGGTTTTGAAGGTGCGGGTGCGGTGCAGTATTTTTCCGCTTTCGGAGAGTGTATTAATAGTTCCGAATTTGTGTTCGCAGGTCGTTCTCGCCGTCCGCCGGGAAATCCAGTGAATGCAATGCTGAGCTTTGGCTATCAAATTCTCTGGAATCATTTGTTGAGTTTGATAGAAATTCAGGGACTCGACCCATACCAGGCTTGTTTGCATCAGGGTACAGAACGCCATGCCGCGCTTGCTTCCGATTTAATTGAAGAGTTTCGCGCACCGCTGGTAGATTCGCTGGTATTGTATTTGGTAAATCGGCGGATGATGGATGAAAATAATGATTTTGTTTATCGCGATGGGGGATGTTTTTTGAATGAATCTGGCAGACCAAAATTTTTGAATGCTTTTGTACAGCGGATGGAAGAGGAAATTGAAACTGATGGGGGAGAAAAACAACCAAAGTGGGATTTACTAATGAAGCAAGTCAAGGCTTTTAAGCAGTTTGTTTATCATCCGGTTGGGGGTTATCAGCCTTATCAAATTCGGTAGTGGGTAGTCTCACATCTTGCACCAGCGTTAGAAACCGGGTTTCTCGCATAAGCGTCAAGCTCAAAACCTATGAGCTTTCTACTACCTACTAACCCAAGTTGCTAGTTATAAGATTCGGGCTGATTTTTGGTATGTTGTTGCGCTTTAGCGCTCTTATTACCGCTCGGGTAAGAGCGCTGAAGCGCAACAACATACCTTTATACAAATAACTAGCAACTTGCGTTACT
>NZ_JBHFNU010000005.1:0-110476 GCF_041929145.1 Aerosakkonema sp. BLCC-F183
GACAGTAATTGCTGTAGAACCGAAACTAACTAGCCAAAATTGTTCTAACTGTGGGTCAAAAGTGGTGAAAACTTTAAGCAACAGAACTCATCAATGTCCTCATTGCAAATATGTTGCTGACCGAGATGAGAATGCAGCAAAGAACATTTTAAAACTCGCTTTAAAACAACTATCAACTACGGTCGGGCAGACCGAAAGTAACGCCTCTGGAGAGACTGACCTCTGCTTAGTTGAGGAAACTCAACTAAGTAAATCAACTCGCAGAAAGAGGAAGCCCAAAGAGCGATCTTTGGAATCCCCGTACCTTTTAGGTCGGGTCGGATGTCAACTATAGGGGTACTCACCTTGTCAGTGAGTTGGGGGGTGCAATTCCCTCCCTCGGCTTTTCAACTAGAAATTGTGCCATCCGGCATAATAGTTTTCTGGAAGATAGCGTCTTTGAGATTAGCTTTATTGAGGTTAGCACCTCTGAGATTCGCATAACTGAGATTAGCACCTGCGAGATTAACTTTGCTGAGGTTAGTCCATCTCAGATCCGCTCCTTCCAAGTCAGCTTCGCTCAGGTTAGCCTTAAACAGGTAGACTCCATTGAGATGAGCTTCTCTGAGACTAGCTTTAAAAAGGTCAGCTTTGTAAAGGTAAGCTCCAATTAGGTAAGCTTGGTGCAACTTAGCATTGCTGAGTTTAGCATTACTGAGGTTAGCACCTCTGAGGTTAGCTGCGGCGAGGTTAGTTCCCACCAAGTTAGCATCACCCAGATCGGCTCTTTCCAGGTTAGCTTCTCCCAGGTCAGCACCGATCAAGTTAGCATAAGCGAAATCTGCTTCCGTCAGGTCAGCTTTCCATAAATTAGTGCCGGTCAAGTTCGCTGCGGTCAGGTTAGCTTCGTTGAGGAGTGCTTCCTGAAGGTTGGCAAGACTGATGTTAGCATTGCTGAGGTTGGCGGTAATCAGTAAAGCTTGGCCGAGATCTGCTTTTCTCAGGTTTACTTTTTCCAAGTTCGCGCCTCTGAGATTAGCGCCTTGAAGGTTTGCTTCGCTGAGGTCTGGTTCTGTATCCTGATTGGAAGTTCTCCACTTAAGCCATTTCACCGCTCCTTCTTTAAGTAGGGTAAGATGCTCTATATTTGCCATCTATCTTGAGTTTCCTTTCCGCGCTCCGGGGTTGCCAAAGAAGACTGTAACCCAATCTTGGTTTGTTTGAGCAAGTTTTTAGAGCATCTGAGTGGGGGTGAAATCTCCGGGTGTTTGGCCAAAAACTCCGTAACCTTGAAAAATCAATATTTTTAGAGTTCGTAAAGGAGACCCAAACACCTGCACCCCCGACTTCAAGCAAAGCGCGATCGAGTTTCATTTAAATTAATCCCCGCTAGGGGAGTAAAAATTGCAGGAATAATTTATGTTAGGTTTCGATCGAATTACATTCAATCCGCGCATCATGGCAGGGCAAGCTTGTATTCGAGGAATGCGAGTTCCGGTTTCATTGATTTTGAATTTGGTGGCGAATGGAAAAACTGTAGCAGAGATTATAGAAGATTATCCATACTTGGAACCGGAAGATATTCAGCAATCATTGATGTATGCGGCATGGTTAGCCCGCGAGCAGGTTTTTCCCACAGTCTATGAGAAAGTAGGATGAAATTTTTAGCGGATATGGGTATATCACCGCGCACAGTCAATTGGCTAAGATCTGTTGGCTACGATGCACTACATTTAGTTGACGAAGGTTTGGCAGAATTACCCGATGATGAAATTCTGACAAAGGCTCGTGCTGAAGGACGGATACTCCTAACGGTAGATTTAGATTTTGGTTATCTGTTAGCGGTCAGTGGGGAACAATTGCCGAGTGTAATTCTGTTTCGGCTGGGTAATGAGAGTTATGAAATAATTAATGAACGTTTGGCACAGGTGCTGAATAGATTTGAGGAGGATTTGGCAGCAGGAGCAATTATTTCTGTTAAGGATGAAGCTTTCCGGGTGAGGCGATTGCCAATATAAGCACAGTCGTCCCAGCTGAACAAGAATAGATTGGCAGAGTGGGGGAGCGGGAGAGCGGGGGAGTGGGGGAGCGGAAGAATTAATATTTTCCCTTTTCCCTCTTCCTTTTCCCTCTCCCTAACCCCTCTTCCCTAACCCCTCTTCCCTAACCCCTCTTCCCTAACCCCTAACCCCTAACCCCTATTTCAAAACCCAATTCACGAGAGTGCGAACACCGTAACCGGTAGCACCAACGTTGTTGTAGCCGTTTTCCTTGTCTGTCCAAACTGGGCCGGCAATGTCCAAGTGTACCCAAGGGGTTTCTTTGACAAATTGCTTGAGGAACAAGGCAGCGGTGATGGAACCGCCGGGACGGGGGCCGGTATTTTTCATATCGGCAATTTGGGATTTTAAACCATCAAAGTATTTCTCTTCCAGAGGCATCCGCCATAGCTTTTCGCCAGCAAGTTCGGCAGATTCAATAATCTCGTTGGCGACGGTATCGTTCGGACTCCACAAACCGGCAATATCATCGCCTAAAGCGATGACGCACGCACCGGTGAGTGTGGCTAAGTCGATCATGGCATCAACGCCGAGTTTTTCGGCAAACACCAAAGCATCTGCCAGAGTCAGGCGTCCTTCCGCATCGGTGTTGTTGACTTCGATCGTCTTGCCGTTAGAAGCTTTCAGAACATCGCCTGGGTGCATGGCGCGACCGCCGATCATATTCTCGGTAGCTGCGGTGATAAAATGAACTTCCACATCGGGTTTGAGTTGGGCGATCGCTTTTGCCGCACCCAAAGTTGCAGCTGCACCACCCATGTCTATTTTCATCATCTCGATACCGCTACCGGCAACTTTGATATTCAAACCGCCAGAGTCGAAGGTCAAACCTTTACCGATAATTGCCAATTTGCGGCGCGGTGTTCCCTCCGGTTTGTAAGTTAAGTGAATAAACTTAGGCGGTAAGTCGGAAGCTTTGGCAACACCCAAAAACGCACCCATCCCCAGCTTTTCGCAATCTTCTTGTTCCAAGATTTCTGCCGCCAAGCCGAATTCTTGTGCTAGCGCTTCCGCTGTTTGGGCCATTGTCACTGGAGTTACCTCGTTGGCTGGTGCGGCCACCAGTTCCCGCGCTAGGATAACACCGGCGCAGATTTGCTTGGCGCGGTTAATTGCGTCTTCTTGACCCTCGAAACCGAGTAAATCGATTTGTTCGAGTTGCGGCCCTTTGTCTTCCGATTCTGACTTAAAGCGGTTATCTTGGTGCAGGGCCAGTTCTATACCTTCAACGATCGCCCCAGTTGTAGTTGGGGCATCATTATTCCACACTGGTAAGCTCAGGCCCAAGGTTTTGCATTTTTCCTTTTTAGCTAACCGAGCTGCTGCTGCTGCCGATCGGCGCAAAGAATTTAACTTCTGCGTTTCGGCCTTGCCCAGTCCCACCAGTATAATTTTACGGACTGGACTGCCGCTACCGCCAACGCGAGTCGAAGCGCTGCTGCCTTCTTTGCCCTTAAATTCGGTTTCTGCAATCAAATCTTGCAAAGTACCGCCGAACTTCTCGTTTAACTGCGCTAAATCGCCAGTTAACTCGACGGCATCTTCAAAAAAGCCAATTGCCAATCCATCCCCCGACCAATCTAAGCGCGGGGTATTTATTGCGCGAAATTCCATTCCCCGTTTCACCAATTCACCAATTTAAGTACTTGTACCAGTATCGATCAATATTGGCGAACTGCCCTACCCCAAGCATCCGAGATACGTTAAACTAGCTCCCATCTTATGTTTTTTAACAGCTGCGGTTAAAACTTTTAACCAAGCCCAATCACTTATTGTCATCTTCCGAAGGAGATATATATTGGGTCAATCTGGGATGCAGTTGACTGGATTCCTACAAACCCAAACTCGGTAAAAAGTTGTAGCTTCCCCAGACAAAAGGCAAACTTAATGATGTGTCAATACTGTTAGGTTAAGACTCGCTCGCCCCTAGCCTTCCTTGACAAGGGAGGTTGCGGTGCAGTCCATGAAGTAAATCAAACGCTACCAACACAGTATTGAAGAATAAGTTACTCACAGCAGGCACAACTAGCTATGTGTCTGTTCTTGTCAAATCGAGCTTCTGTAATCGTTGGGCGGTGAGAAGTGATGCAAAAAGTAATGAAAAATCCAATTCCCTTAGCTGTTGGTGCGGGGCTATCGGTTTTGTTGATTGGAAGTACGTTGTTATTAATGAGATGGAGCGATGGGGAACAGGCTGCGCCCGAAGCTACTGAAGTGCAGGGTGAGCTAAGTTCTCAGTCAAAAGAAAAGCCGAAGTCCGCAACATTGCCACTGGTAACACTTTCACCGACTCAACGGGCAAGCGATCTGGAAAAGATCGCCTCCGGAGGAAAATCGCTCGATCGCCATCGCGCCCGGTATGTGCTGGCTAGCGACCTAATTCAACAGAATCGCGGGCAAAAGGCGATCGCCTGGTTGGAGGGATTGGAACAAGATTATCCCCTATTAGCGCCACATATAATCGCAAAACGCGCCCAAGCTTATGAAGTGAGCGGCGATAAAGCCAAAGCAAACGCAACTTGGCAAGAAGTGCTGCAAAAGTATCCGCAAAGTGCGGTAGCGGCAGAGGCGCTGTTTGCTTTGGGACGCACCGATCCGCAATACTGGGATAAGGCGATCGCATCTTTTCCCGATCACCCCCGCACCGCTGAAATCGCCTGGACTCGCCTCAAGCAAAATCCCGATCGACTACCCTTACTACGGCTGTTAGTGAAGCACGACCCCGACAGCAAGCAAATCAACACCGTTTTAGAAGCCCTGCAAAACAAGTATGCCGCTCAGTTAAAGCCGGAAGATTGGGAAGCAATAGCCTACATATACTGGGATAGGTTTGATTTCGATAAAGCCGGACAAGCTTATGCCAAAGCTACCCGCACGCCCCTCAATCTCTACCGCGCCGGTCGGGGACGCCAACTGCGCGGTAAAAGAACAGAAGCTGTATTAGCTTATCAGCAGTTGCTCAAGGAGTTCCCCGAAGCGAAGGAAACTGGTTTGGCGGCGGTACGCTTAGGGCAGTTACTTTTGTCACCAGCTGCTTTACCGTATCTGGACATGGCAATTAACCGATTTCCAGAAAAAGCCGGTGAAGCGCTTTTACTCAAAGCCAAAATTCTCGACGGTACGGGAAGCGCCAAGTCAGCATCGCAAGCTCGTCAGTTGGCGCTGAGCAAATATGCAGATTCGGAAGCAGTGGCTGAATATCGTTGGAACGTAGCCAAAGGTAGAGCCAATGTGGGAGATTTAATGGGGGCTTGGCAATGGGCTCAACCGATTACTAAGCACAATCCCGATAGCGAATTTGCACCCAAAGCGGCTTTTTGGGTGGGGAAATGGGCGACTAGATTGGGGCGTCAACAGGATGCCAAAGCTTCTTTTGAATATGTGTTGAAAAACTATCCAGAATCTTACTATGCTTGGCGATCGGCTGGCATACTCGGTTTGAATGTGGGCACTTTCAACACCGTGCGCGATATGATGCCCCAAGTTGTGAAAGCCTCGGAAAAACCCTTGTTGCCAGCTGGTTCTGAAGTTATGAAAGAACTATACCAACTCGGGCAAAAGCGCGATGCTTGGGCGATGTGGCAAACAGAATTTCATAACCGCATCCAGCCAACGGTAAAAGAACAATTCACCGATGGGGTTCTGCGCTTGGGAATCGGAGAAAATATCAAGGGAATTACGCAGGTGGAGGGTGTGAGCTGGTGGCGGGATACGCCTGCGGAGAAAGCTGAAATATCTGCTCTCAAGCAAGATATGGCATATTGGCACGCCCTCTATCCATTTCCATTTATGGAATATATCGAAACTTGGTCGCAAGAACGCAAGCTCAATCCGTTACTCGTAACAGCCCTCATCCGCCAAGAATCTCGCTTTGAACCTACCATCCGTTCCATTGCCGGTGCTGTTGGTTTGATGCAGGTAATGCCCAGTACAGGTGCCTGGATCGCTCAAGCAACAAACATTAAAAGTTATGCTTTAGATAATCCCAACGATAACATCAAATTTGGCACTTGGTATCTGGATCATACCCATGAGACATACAACAATAATTCTCTGTTTGCTGTCGCCAGTTATAATGCTGGGCCAGGGAATGTGTCAAAATGGATATCGCAGTTTGGTTTGACCGATCCGGATGAATTTGTGGAAGCCGTTCCCTTTCCAGAAACTCAAGGTTATATCAAACACGTGTTTGAAAATTATTGGAACTATCTGCGGCTGTACAATCCCCAAATGTCTGAAATATTATCCCATTACAAACGCACGAAAAATTAACAGTGGAGGAGTCAAAAGTCAAAAGTCAAAAGTCAAAAGTCAAACATTCAAATTTCCTCCCTCTCCCTCTTCCCTTTTCCCGGACGCCCGACGCCCGACGCCCGACGCCCGACGCCCTAAAGTCAGATACAATAATTAACAAACTGACTGAAGTTGACCCATGACGCCTCCTTCGGAACTAGATACCAGCACCGAGCCATCTTTTGCAGACGCTGAAAACGAGAACGACAATACAAAAGACGAATTTCTCGACGAACTCCCCGGAGAGGTCGAGATGTCCTTGTTCGACCACTTGGAGGAGTTGCGCCAGCGCATTTTTTACTCGTTAATTGTTGTCGTGCTATCAATATCAGGTTGCTTCTTTTTTGTCAAGCCGATCGTACAACTTTTGGAAAAACCTGCACGGGGAGTAAAGTTTGTTCAGCTCGCTCCGGGGGAGTTCTTTTTTGTGTCCCTAAAAGTGGCGGGATATAGCGGCTTACTGTTAGCCAGTCCGTTTATCCTCTACCAAATTATTATGTTTGTTTTGCCGGGATTGACCCGTCGGGAACGCCGCTTGCTGGGGCCAGTGGTGATTGGGTCGAGTTTTCTATTTTTTGGTGGATTGGCTTTTGCCTATATAGCCTTGATTCCGGCTGCGCTCAATTTCCTCATCAGTTATGGTGCGGATGTGGTCGAGCAATTGTTTTCGATCGATCGCTATTTTGAATTTGTTTTGCTGCTTTTATTCTGTACTGGCTTAGTTTTTCAAATTCCCATTATTCAAATTATCATCGGCTTTTTGGGAATTATCTCTTCCAAACAAATGCTTGCGGCTTGGCGATACGTTTTAATGGGATCGGCAATTTTGGGAGCGGTGCTGACGCCTTCCACTGACCCGGTGACGCAAACTATTTTAGCAGGCGCGGTGCTGGGTTTGTACTTATTTGGAACTGGTTTGGTCGTTCTGTTGGGTAAATAGTCGCAAAGGAAACCGCCAGGGAGTTAATTCCTTGGCTAATAGCTGATTTTTAAGAAAGAAAACACAATTAATGGTAGAACTACTATGACATCACAACCATTAGAGTTAGAGGGAACCTGGGAAGAAATTGTTGCCCAATCAGAAAAACTGACCGGACGTCGCGTTCGCGTTATTGTTCTTGCTGAAGAAGAGTTGAAGTCCGCAGAAGAAAGTTTTCGGCAGGGATGGTATGAAGCCATGACAGGGCAAACAATACCTCTTTCGGAATTATGGGAAGGGATTGATGCCGAATAATCTTCCTTCAATAGAAGTTAAACCAACGCTTGAGTTTAAGAGTGACTTACGCGCCCTATCCAAAAAGTACCGCCATATTAAATCTGATATTCAGCCAGTTATTGAACGACTACAAACTGGGGAATTACTTGGGGATCGGATACCTGGGATAGGTTATGAGGTATTTAAGGCGCGAGTCAGAAACAGCGATATCAAAAAGGGTAAAAGCGGTGGCTATAGACTGATATACTATATTCAAAACCGCACAAGCATCATTTTGATCAGTATTTATTCAAAATCTGAGCAATCCGATATTGCCGCAGAGAAAATTCGACGGATCGTGACTGAGTTTAATGAGCTTAGTCTCGGCGGAGACTTCAGTCAAGATCGAGAAGAAATGCAAGATGAGAATAATGGCGATCGTCCCAGCGATTAAAATTTAGGGTTAAAGAGGCTAAAGTCGCCGACAAGCATAAAAAGCGATCGCCACCTCCCAAAACTTCACAAGATATCCTCTGCAAACTTTCCGAGATTTTCCTGTCTCCACTTAGCATCTGCCTTCCGATTTGTTCTCAATTCTAATACCCGAATTCCTTGTTCTGGCAGAGGATTCAATCTTTGTTTCAGTTGCTGCCAAGAAGCGATCGCTTCATATTCGACATTGTAGGTAGCACAAAGCTGAGCGAAATCTATATCCTGGGGTGTGGCAAAAAATTCTTCAAATGGCGGCTCAAATTTGGCAATTGGCAACATTTCAAATATACCACCACCATTGTTATTAATCAAGATAATAGTGAGATGTCCGAGAAATTTATTTCTCAATAAAAAGCCGTTGGTATCGTGCAACAAAGCTAAATCTCCAGTCAGCATGACGCTGCTTTGATGGCGATGGGCAATGCCTAAAGCGGTGGATAAAGTGCCGTCGATGCCATTAGCGCCCCGGTTGAAAAAGGGTTGAATTCCAGAATTGTTCGGTGTCCAGAAAAATTCCACATCTCGCACGGGCATACTGTTGGCAATAAATATAGGCGTTGCTGGTGGTAAAGACTGGGAAAGTAACCAAGCAACTTTACATTCAAATAAGGTTTCTGTTGTTGCCATTGTGCGGTCAATGCGTTGCCTGACAGTGGCTTCGGCATCGCACCAAATTTGCAGATATTTACTGAGATTATTTGGTTCGATCGCACATATTTGCGCTAGCTGTTCTACGGATAATCGCAGATGAGTTGTGTTGCCGTGTAGCGGATCTAAATTGTGATGGCTGGTGTCAATTACCCATGTGAGCGGTTGGGTTGATTCTAACCAAGTTCGCAGTTCTTTACTGGTGGGTAAGTCTCCTATCTGGATGGCGATTTCCGGTTTAAGTTGTTGTGCTATTTGTTGGTTTCTTAATATCGAATCGTAGGTGGAAATTAAGTAAGGATTTAGTTCGGCATAATTTCGCAATGGCGATAATCCCTCTGCTAATACAGGCCATTTTAAGGTTTGGGAAAGTTGGGCAATTGCCTGACAATATTGTTTGGGAAAGTGAGGTTGTGACGTGCCGGCGATGATGATTCCATGCTCGCATTGCGACCAGTTTTGTAACGTATTGAGTAAAGAATTATTGTTGGCTATTGACAACTGACAACTGACAACTGACGACTGACAACTAGCAAAGAAATGTTCTGGCTGAAATTGCGATCGCAACTCCTCGGTAGCCGCTTGGGGTATGGGGGCGAGAGGGTCGCGAAAGGGGATGTTAAGATGGATTGGGCCGGGAACGGGAAAGAGCGATCGCTCCCACCCATGAATAATTGTTTGCCGCAGATAATTCAGCATTCCTATTTCTAATGATGGCACTGCTAACTCGGCTTGCCAGTTCGGATAAGTGCCATATAATTTGATTTGGTCGATAGTTTGTCCGGAATGACAATCTCGCAATTCTGGGGGGCGATCGGCTGTGAAAACTAACAGCGGTACGCGACTTTCTCTGGCTTCAATAATAGCAGGATAAAAGTTTGCGCCCGCAGTTCCGGAAGTGCAAACTAATGCTACTGGCAAACCTGATTTTTTGGCAATTCCCAAAGCAAAAAAAGCAGCCGATCGCTCGTCCAAAACGGGAATTGCTTCTATTTTATCTTGTTGGGCAAAAGCAACTGCCAAAGCAGTAGAACGCGACCCCGGACAGATAACTGCTGTAGTTAGTCCGAGTCGTTTTAAGGTTTCCGTAAGTATGGAAGCCCAGACAGAATTAGTGTTGCGAAAATCTATGGGCATTGGGGATTGGGTCATTCACACTAAAGCTTTGAGAAGTGCTTGAAGTTTCAGTTGAATTTCTGCAAGTTCTTTGTCTGGATCTGAGCCAGCAACGATACCGGCACCTGCGTACAGTCTAGCGCGATCGCTATCTATCAGTGCTGAACGAATGCCTACGACAAACTCGCTGTTACCGCGATGATCTATCCAACCTAATGGTGCCGCATAAACAGAGCGATCGAATGCTTCATAGCGGCGAATTTGGCTCAGCGCGATATCTCTAGGATCGCCTGCAACAGCAGGGGTGGGATGGAGTTCTGCCAAAATTTGTAATGGCTGCACACCGCCAGCGATTTTACCTCGAATTGGTGTCCATAAATGTTGTATATTTGATAGCTGTAAAAGACCGGGAATAGGAAGTCGCTGGTGTGACAAACCGAGGTTGGATAAGCGCTCGACAATGAAATCAATTACAACTCGATGTTCCCGCCTTTCCTTTTCGCTCCTGAGCAAACGTTCAGCAAAATAGGCATCTTCGGCTGCTGTTTTGCCTCGCGGTGCTGACCCCGCCAAAGCATCGGTTTCTAATTCTCGCTCTTGTATCCTAATTAAGCGCTCTGGACTGGCACCGATAAAATCTTTACCTTTGCCGTTACTGGTAGAAAAAACATAGCAATCGGGATACATTCTTCGCAAATTATTTAAGGAATCAACCCGACGAAAAGGGCGCGGCGAATTAACCTCAATTGCGTGAGCTAAGACAATTTTGCTAAAATGTTTAGACCGAATCGATTGCAATGCCGATACGACTGAGGCTTGAAAATTTCTGCGATCGGTTACATCTTGCGGTTGAAATTTCTGTTTATAATCGCTCAAATGAAAATTTCTGTAGTTCGCGAATCTAATTTGGTGGAGTTTCTGCCATATATTCTCTGCTATAACTTCGATGTTTGCATTGCTGTCGATTACAGTATTAGCCACTATAACACAGTAATCTTTTTGACAGGAAACCTGCCAGCGAGGTAAAAAAACTGTGGCGGCGGGGAAAGGAGAATCACCATTGATATTCTCATCAAAAAATGTGAAAGTACAGAAAAAGTGAGGCCCAGAAAAAGGCAGGTCTAACGCGCCTGTGGCAATTGTGTTAGCAAGGCATGAATCGATAAATTTTTGTGCTTGCGAAAAGCGATCGACTCCTTCTAACTTAAATTTAGCGGCTGTATCGATCGCCGCGATCGCTTCCCCTTGATTGGCTTTTTCCCAATAAAAATGCAGTTTTTCCGGCTCGGCAATGCGATCGAGTACAGCTAGCGGATCGAGCGGTTTACTTGGCAGGGAAATACTGACAACTTTTTGCAGCCCTTTTTCAATTAACGTTTGTTTGCAAGCTAAAAGAAACTGATGCAGTTCCTTGCGATCTTCAAACAGATTAGGATGATGTGTCACTGGCACGGAAGCGAACATAGCAAATTTTTTTAACGTTTGCTTGCCAAATTTTCAATTATGAGCATGGTAGGGCTAGAGTTAGCACACTCCCACTCCATCTAACCACTTCTGGCGTTCCGTTGTACCAGGCTAGTAGTCCACCAAATTGATTTTAATGGGTTGTCGTCGGCCAGAAACCCGGTGTTTTAGAAAAACCGGGTTTCTCAAACTGCCGATTCTGCGGGCGAAACAGCCCCGTTGTGGGGAATGGCGCGACTCGAAGCGGGGCCACAACGGGTCAAAAGGTTTGAAATCCCTGCTTGGTGGTAGCGACACTGGCAACGTCCCCAGCAAAGATTGTGGCCTGCGTTATCCAGATTGAGTTTACCATTGCGACCTCAGCATCATAAAATTATGAGATTCGGAAAATTCAATCGATACCGTCCGATGACTACACAATCTATTGCTCATTCAAACAGTAAGTTGTGGTTGGCAGCACTTAAACCACCGATGTACAGCGTTGCCGTGATTCCAATTTGGGTGGGAACTGCTGTTGCTTGCGCGGAAAATAACACTTTTAATGGCGCAATCTTTTCGACATTTTTAATTTCAGCGATTTTGATTGTTGCGTGGCTGAATCTCAGCAACGATGTGTTCGATTCGGAAACTGGAATTGATAAAAACAAAGCGCATTCGCTCGTTAATTTAACAGGAAATAAACCCTTAATTTTCTGGTTGGCGAATTTGTTTTTAGCTGTGGGTATTCTGGGAGTAGTGGCGATCGCATGGTGGCAACAAGACCTCACTGTAATCGGTCTGATACTGCTCTGCTGTGCTATGGGCTACACTTACCAAGGGCCGCCCTTTCGGTTGGGATATCAGGGTTTGGGGGAAATTATTTGCTTTTTTACCTTTGGGCCATTGGGCGGATCGGCGGCGTACTACAGCCAAACCCAAAGCTGGTCGATCGCCAATATAGCAGCTTCTGCGATCGTCGGCATCGTCACCAGCTTGATTTTGTTTTGCTCCCATTTTCATCAACTTGAAGACGACCTAGCGGCAGGGAAGAAATCGCCCATTGTCCGACTCGGCACTGCCAAAGCATCCCAGCTATTACCTTGGTTTGGCGGCAGCATTTACCCTTTGACTGTGCTGTTCGTCGCATTGCACATTTTTCCAGTTTGGACATTGCTAATCTTTGTCAGTTTACCCCTCGCCCTCAAGTTATTCCGACACGTTGGCGAAAATCACGATCGACCGGAAAAAGTCAGCAATTGTAAATTTATCGCCGTAGCCCTGCATTTTTGGAGTGGCTTACTGTTAGGATTGGGATTCGTACTTGCCAACATTTGATGTTTTATCAGTTTGAATTTCGTCCTTATCAGCGACAGTTTAAACGCGCCCTCTCCACCAGTCACGGCAACTGGGATATTCGAGAGGGCATTATCCTGCGCCTCACCGACGATAAAGGTGTAATTGCTTGGGGAGAAATTGCCCCTATTCCCTGGTTTGGTTCCGAAACATTGCCATCAGCTATAAATTTTTGTAGTCAATTGGGAGATGAAATAACAACAGAAACAATTTTCTCTATTCCATCTGAATTACCATCATGTCAATTTGGTTTTGAATCTGCTTGGGAAACATCTCTTGTGAGGCAGGCATCGACGCTGCCACTAAGACCGGACAGGCAAGATGCCTATCCCACAAGAAAGTATTCTTACAGTTGCTTATTACCAGCAGGCGAAGCCGCTTTACATCAATGGCAAACACTTTGGCAGCAAGGATATCGTACTTTCAAATGGAAAATTAATGTTACTCCCATTGAAGATGAAATCAAAATTTTTGCCAAGCTAATTCAGGCACTACCGAGGTCGGCAAAACTGCGATTAGATGCTAATGCTGGACTGAATTGGTCAGAAGCAAATGAATGGCTGAAAATGTGCGAGAATTACTCTGCGATCGAATTCCTCGAACAACCCCTACCCGTCGAGCAATTTCATGCCATGCTAGATTTAGCTAACCGCTATTCTACCCCAATAGCATTAGATGAATCCGTTGCCACCCTTAACCAACTGCAAACCTGTTACGAAGAAGGTTGGCGAAGTATTTTTGTCATCAAACCCGGCATCGTTGGTTCCCCCAGACTTCTGCGTCAATTTTGTCAGCAACATGACATCGATGTCGTCTTTTCATCGGTTTTTGAAACAGCCATTGGCAGACAAGCTGCACTTAACCTCGCAGCTGAACTTTCTCATCATAATCGAGCAGTTGGTTTTGGCGTCAATCACTGGTTTAATGAAGATGAGGAAACGTGGCTTGAAAATTTATGGAACAACCCCCATTAGATCTTGTGGGGCTGGTGTCTCACCTGCCCAATAATTGGTTAATTGGTTACAACACCCATCAATTTACTCAGCTTGTCGAACAACTATATTTAGAATTAATCCAAATATCCAAACAGCAAAACTCACCAAAAATTATCTTAGCCGAACGAAATCCAGTGCGCTTTTTAGCCGGTTTCATCGCTGCAACAGCCGCCGGTTGCCCCGTATTTCTCTGCAATCCCGATTGGGTAAAAGCTGAATGGCAACAAGTTTTTGAATTAGTTCAACCAGACATAATTTGGGGAAATTTGTCAGTCGTCAGTTGCCAGTTGTTCGCTGCAAAGAAAGAGGAAAAAAAAGCTGATTACAGACAGATTATGATTCCCACGGGTGGTTCGTCGGGTGAAATTCGCTTTGCCATCCACACTTGGGAAACATTGACAGCATCGGTGCAAGGTTTTATCGAATATTTCGATATAAAGACAGTCAATTCCTTTTGCGTCTTGCCGCTTTATCATGTCAGCGGTTTGATGCAATTTGTGCGCTCATTCCTCACTGGTGGAAAACTGGCAATTCTACCTTTTAAAGCACTAGAAGCTGGTGAAAAATGCGAAGTCGAACCAGCAGATTTTTTCATATCTTTAGTGCCAACTCAACTGCAACGTCTGTTAGATCGTACTCCACAATGGTTGTCTCAGTTTCAAACAATTCTGTTAGGAGGTGCTACAGCTTGGCACGAACTTCTAGAACAAGCGAGACAGCATGAAATTCGGTTAGCACTCACTTACGGGATGACAGAAACTGCCTCGCAAATTGTCACCCTCAAACCAGAAGATTTTCTCAAGGGGAATAATAGCTGCGGACAAGTTTTACCTCATGCAAAGGTAAAAATTTGCAATCCAAATGGGAAGATGTTAGGTGCGAATCAAACGGGAATTATCACCATCAATGCAGATTCATTAGCGCTAGGTTATTATCCTGATACTTCATTTGTTAGAGAAAAGCAGGTAATTTTACAAGCGGATGATTTGGGATTTTTTGACGAACAAGGTTACTTAAACATTGTCGGACGTAACAGCAATAAAATCATCACTGGCGGCGAAAATGTTTTTCCATCGGAAGTGGAAGCGGCGATTCGATCGACTAATCTAGTTAGCGATATCTGCGTCATTGGCATACCCGATTCCCATTGGGGTCAAGCGGTGACGGCTGTGTACGTTCCCAGCCATCCAGAAGTTGACACCGAGACGCTGCAAACCGCACTTTTAGATAAATTAAGTAACTTCAAGCGCCCCAAATATTGGATACCTGTAGAAAGTTTGCCGCGTAACGCGCAGGGTAAAATTAATCGCGAACAAATACAACAAATAGCTATTTCGTGGCATCCAGATCGCTCCAATCTTGCAGCCAGTCAATAATGTCTGTGGGTAATTCTTTTCTACTTCTACTCGTAGGATCGATGCAGGCGTGTCTGGTCATTGCCTTTGCTAGCTGCTGCTGCTTAGTATCAAAAATTTGATACTCAATTTCAAACTTATTGCTAGTTAAACTTTTCGGAAACAAGTAAATAATTATCTTGTCGCCACAGAACATCGGGCGGAGGAAATCAACGCTAGCATGGATGATGGGAATGGCAACTCCTGAGTTAGTACTGAAAAACGATCGAATATTAATCCCAGATGCTACCAGGGATTCTTCGTAGGCTTCGTGACACATTGGCAAAACATTGGCGAAATAAACGACGCCTGCTGCATCGGTATCTTGAAAGCGAATTGTCCGAGTATAAGAAAAAGGCATTTGTTCGCTAATCTCTCACAAAATTACAGCTATAATTGTTATACAACCATAATTGGTGTCATCGCTATGACTACCGCCACTCCTACAGATATCCAAACAGTCCTCGCCACAGCTTTACCCCAGTGGAAACCAGCTACTTGGTCAGACTACTTAGCTTGTCGCGATGCAGAAACCCCAGAGAGAGTCAGGTTGTTTTTTAATCGGGATAGACTTTTAATTGATATGGGTTCAGAAGGAATCAATCACGCCAGTGTTAGCGACCTGTTCATCATGCTGTTTGGCTTCTGGTTCGCTCGCTTTACACAACAAATAGCGGCTTCTTTTGGACGTTGTTTGCTGGAGAAGCCGAACACACAAGCAGCAGCGCCAGATTTAGTATTGTACATCGGTGAGGGAGTTCCGCAATGGCAACAAGGCGAACTGCGTCGAATAGATTTAAATAGGTGGCGAGTACCAGATTTGGTGGGTGAAATAGCTGACACAACTATAGCGACTGACTTGGATGAAAAGAAAAAACTTTATGCGGATTTGGGAATTCCAGAATACTGGGTGGTTAATATTCGAGGTAGACAGGTTATCGCATTTCGGCTAGAGGAAAATGGTAAATATCAACAGTGTAGCGAGTCTGTCGTACTTGCTGGTTTGCCTATTTCTTTGCTAGAGCAAACTTTGGAACGTCTGAGCGAAGGAACTAATATTACCGCCGCTGTGTGGTTTTCTCAACAGATTGCTAATTTGAAAGCTGAATGAAGAAAATTATTTGCGGGTTTGTGTGGTTTCTTAGCTTCATGTTTGGATTTTATGAGGCGTCTGTGTTTTTAATAGAGGCCAACACGAACGAAGAATTTTTGAAAGATAACGTAGAAACAGTTTCTATTTTACTTTGTGCTTCTGCTCTGGGTTCGTCTGTAATAGCTATTGCAGGTACAATGGCGGGAATATTACCAGGTACAAGCTCAAAAAAATAAGTAATGATGATAGCTAACCTAGATAATAAGCATTTTTGAGAGTGGGTTTTTATATCGTGTCCGGTTGCATCGGTAGTATATGAGCGAAGCGAAACGTTCTCTGTGGGAATTGGGGGTGAAAATTTTACCGCAGATGTAGGCAGATTAACGCAGATAAACGCAGATAAGAACGCTATTTTTTTATGCAACCGATGCTACCAAACATCATATTAGATCCTCGCTGGGTGGGAGCGATCGCAACTCATTTTCATGGCATTAACTCATAACTGTAGGGTGCTAATACACACCCTACATTAGTTTAATCAAAAATTGCCAGCCTGGATGACCGTGCAGTTTGCTGAATAAACTTCTAACCTTTGTTTTTTATCAGCATGACATCTATAATTTTGACAGCAGTCTCTTCAGTTATTTCTAAAGCGCGATAGAGATCGTTCAAAAGTTTTTCTTCTTCTTCGGTGACTTCGCCATCTGCCAAAACGATATCAGTTGCTACAGCAAAAGCTGTGTCTTTCAGTTCATCCGGAAGCGTAGACATTGCTGCATTAAACAGGGTTTCTGGGCCTTCCCTTTGCAAAATACCCAGGAGTCGATCGATCATTTTTCTCATTACGTCACCCGGATAGCTCCTAAACAGTTGCATCCGAGATAAAATAGTGCTAATGGCTTGCGCTTCCGAATCGGTAACGTAGCCGTCTGCCGCTACTGCAATCAATGCGATCGCCGCAAATGCTTCCGCTGGCCCTAGCGTTGTTTGGGTTTGCTTGCGACCGCCCGCTATTTTATCGAACAAGCCCATTGTATTTTCCTCTTTCTGGTACTACGATCTCACTATTAGTAGCACATTTATC
This sequence comes from Aerosakkonema sp. BLCC-F183, assembly GCF_041929145.1. NCBI lineage: Bacteria > Bacillati > Cyanobacteriota > Cyanophyceae > Aerosakkonematales > Aerosakkonemataceae > Aerosakkonema > Aerosakkonema sp. BLCC-F183. Next base: position 17,146 of record NZ_JBHFNU010000005.1, read on the forward strand.
TCTATCACGTTATCAAAAAAAATTAATTTAATCTAAAATTATCTATCCAAAGTTGCCAATTCTCCCTTCAGATAGTCAACAAATTGTCGAGCCGTTCTACCGGATCGTCCGTTGTGACGAGTTGCCCACTGGAGAGCGCGGTACTCCAAATTTTCTATAGGAAGAGTAATTCCAGCTTGCTCTGCCAAATGGCGCACAATTGTTAAATAAGTTTTTTGATCCGCAGGTTCAAAAGTGAGAGTAAGACCAAAGCGATCGCTAAACGAAAGCTTCTCCTGCACTGTATCCCAAGCATGAACTTCCTCATCGCTGGGAGTAGGTCGATCTTTAAAAAATTCGCGAATCAAATGACGCCGATTGGAAGTAGCATAAACTACCACATTTTGAGGTCGAGCAGTTATATTCCCTTCCAGGACAACTTTAAGAGCCTTGAAAGCATCGTCATCTTCTTCAAACGATAGATCATCTACAAAAATGATAAACTTCTGCGGTACGTTCCGCAACAGTTCGACAATTTTTGATAAATCTTTCAAGTCAGATTTTGACACTTCGATGAGGCGGAGATTGCGATTGGCATACTCATTCAATAACCCCTTCACCAAAGAAGATTTTCCCGAACCGCGACTGCCGTAAAGCAACACATGAAGCGCTGGATAACCTAACAATAAAAACTCGGTATTTTTCATCAAAGCATCTCGCTGAGACTCATACCCCGCCAGTTCCTTGATTTTGATGGGATCGGGGTGTGCAATGCCGAGCAACTGACCGGACTGCCAGCGCAATGCTTGATATTCAGACAAAATACCCGTACCGCACTCCCGGTAATAAGCGGCCAAATCTTCGACAGCATCTGCCCAATTATCCAGTTCTTGCAGAGAAGCGATCGCTTTTTTTTCTGCATCGGATAGATAGCTGATTTCATCTTGTTCTCGATACCAAACCACAGGTGCCAGCGGCAGTTTCGATGCTTCTTGTACCCAGCAACTAAGTTCCCCACCGTTGCATTCGTAAAGACTTTGCAATGCTTGTAAATCTTGCTGAACTGCTGCTACTAAAGCCGATGGTAAACTTGCGAAATCTTGCCGTTGCGCTTGCTGCGTAAACGGGTTATCGTTTCTGAGAATTTGCCAAATTAAATAATCCTGCCAACTTTTATTTGTGGCGGCTATCGCTTGGAACCACTTGCCATAAGCTTGCAAGTAAATCAGCCCTTCCGCATCCCAGCGTTTCAAAGCATCGAGTAGTTCCAGGAAAGCTATACCCGGTGGGTCGCTTAAAACCGATCGGTACAGCAACAACGACGCCGCTTGGCGTTGAAGGAATTGGATAGAGGAGAGATCTACTGTATCAAGAGAAGACATGAGCTACAAAAGTCAATCATTCAAAAGTCACCGACTTGTGGGTTGAGTTAAAAATATTACCGCCGCACGAGCATTCGTTAAAAAGTCAAAAGTCTCAAATGCTTTGAGCATCAGGGAAGCGAAAACGAACTACTGAAACTAACAAGTTGGGTTCGCCTGGGGTAAGGCCGCACCTACATTGCCAGCTATCGCCCCTAATTTATAATATTTTAAGATGGCCTCAACTGGGGGATTTGCCTAATATTTTAAAGCAATTAGGGATACTCGCGGTATATCTCTGAGAATGTGTTTCAAAATTTAAGCTACTTTAAACACTAGAAGAATAGACATCTCCTCCAAAAGAATCTCAAAGGGCAGGCAGGATGGCTACCCCACAAGAATTTTTGGAGATGTTTAATGGAAAATAGTCAGTTTTTACTCAAGCTACGTAAATTATGCGATCGCTCCTCCCACTCCACCGACTGAAAATCCCCCTGCGACTCATCCTTGTCGTCCCCTTCGTGCTGCTGGTGGCGATCTCCGTAGGACTGACCAACTATTTTTCACTTCAGAATAGCCGCTTACAAGTGCAGCAACTGGCACACCAGTTGATGATGGAAGTTGCCGATCGCGTCCATCTATACCTAGATCACTACCTAGAACAACCTGACCAGATCGATCGCAGCAACACTAACGCGGTACGTTTCGGCCAACTCGACCCCCAGAACATCAATGCTATAGAACGCTATCTGATTTGGCAAATCTCCAATTTCGATCACATTCAAAGTATTGTATACGCCAACGAACAGGGAGATTTGAGAATCGTTAAATCCATCAAAGGTAAACGGACACTTCAGATAACAAACAGCCCCGATGTTAGAAAATTTGAACAGTACGCCATTAACTCAAACGGTCAGCCATCTAAATTTATTAAAATGGGACAATATCCACAAACTTGGGATATTCGACAGCAGCACTGGTATAAATTAGCCAAACAAAAAAAGAGAAAAATCTGGAATTCAGTCTACACATTAGGTGATGGCACAGACCTGAATATTAACGCCAGTTTACCAGTTTATGATGTCAATAAAAAATTCATAGGAGTCTTTGAATTAAATTTAAATTTGAGCGGGTTAAATGATTTTATTAACCAATTGCAACTGCGGAATACAGGTGTTGTTTTCCTGATGGAAAACAATGGCTCTCTCATTACCAGTTCGACAGATGAATTACCTTTTATTAAAACCAGCGATGGTAAATTTAAGCGAATTTTGGCAACTCAAAGTCAGAATCCCCTAATTCAAGCAGCCAGTCGTCATCTCACATCACAGTTTAATTTGAACGAGATCGATCGCCTTCAGCAGAGGGAATTTACCGAGAACGGGAAAACCTATTTCTCCCAAGTACAACCATACAAAGATAAGTATGGCTTGAATTGGACGATCGTGACAGTTGTACCGAAGTCTGACTTCATGGCCAAGATCGATATTAATACTCAATATACTATTCGGCTGACGGTATTGGCAGCGATAATAACGATCCTCCTGGGTATCCTAATTGCCAACCGGATTGCCCGTCCCATTCTCACCCTCAGCAAAACTTCAGCAGCAATTGCACAAGGCAATCTAAATGTACAAATTCCCGAACATTTGCCAGTGCGGGAACTCGATCGTATGGCGCGTTCTTTTAACCAGATGACGCAGCAATTGCAGTCAGGTTTCGATCGCATCCAAACAAATTTGCGCGAATCAGAAGCAAAATTGAGCGATATTATTAACAGCCCGATCGCATCAATTATCCAGCTGCGAATCTTCGCCAATGGAGATTGGAATATTGAGTATCTTTCCCGTGGCTGCGAAACTGTATTTGGTTATAACCCGCAAGAATTTTTAGACGATAAATCCATCTGGATGTCGAGAATAGTGCCAGAAGATCTGGAAACTATAATTCTTCCTTTATTTAATGACGTTTTTGCCGAAAAAACTGTCAGTTTCGAGTATAGATTCAACCGCAAAGACGGGAGCTTGCGCTGGTTAGGAGCCAGATTGACCTCTAGATACGATCGAGAAGGCAATTGCTGGTTTGTCAATCAGTTCACCATTGATATTAGCGATCGCAAAACCTTAGAACGAGAACTTGCCTTCCGAGAAGCCCAACTGAATGTATTATTTAATTCTGCACCGCTCGGCATAAATATTATTGATGACCGATTGCGGTTTGTCAAAGTGAACGAATCTATGGCAGAAATTAATGGTGTACCCATATCAGAGCATATCGGTAAAACAATAGGCGATATTTTACCTCGACTAGCTCCTATTGTCGAACCGATTTACCAACAAGTTCTTACCACAGGTCAGCCGATTTTGAATTTAGAAGTGAGTGGAGAAGTTCCTCTGCAACCGGGTGCTATCCGCTACTGGCTGGCTTCTTATTTCCCCATTCCCAACCCAGAGAACAATGCTACTTGGGTGGGGACAGTCGTGGTGGATATTACAGAGCGAAAACTAGCCGAACAAGCTTTGCAAAAAAGCGAAGCGACTAACAAAGCTTTGATCGCAGCTATACCCGATTTGCTCATTCGTATGAGTAGAAACGGCACTTATTTAGATTTTTATGCCGGTAGCAATTTCCAGATCATTAACCCTCACCAGAAACGAGAAGGAGTCAATCTTTTTGATATCCTACCTGCCGATCGAGCCCAAGAACGCCTTAATTATATCCAGCAAGCCCTAGAAACCGATGAAATTCAGACCTACGAACAGCAAATCGTCGTCGAAGGTAAACTTCAGCATGAAGAAACCCGCATTGTACCAATTGAAGGGGATGAAGTTTTGGTGATAGTGCGGGACATCACCGCTCGCAAACAAGCAGAATCAGCATTGCGCCAAAGTGAAAGCGCCCTAGCTGAAGCTCAGAAAATTTCTCATTTAGGCAATTGGTCTTTCGATATCATCACCCAAAAGATCGTCTGGTCAGAGGAAACTTTCCGCATCTACGGAGTTGACCCCAGCCAACTCGAACCTAGTTACCAAAAACTTTTAGAATTCACTCACCCCGATGATATAAAACTAATAGATGGTAATGTCAAATATGCGATCGCCGAAGGCAAAAACTACGAACATGAAATTCGCATTTTTCGACCGGATGGCTCAATGCGTTACACTTTGGGCAAGGGACAAGCTGTTTTTGATGAAGCGGGACAGGTAGTCAAACTGTTTGGCACCGTACAGGATATTACAGAGCGAAAATTAGCCGAACAAGCCCTACAAAAGAGCGAAGCTACTAACAGAGCTTTGATCGCAGCTATTCCCGACTTGCTCGTTCATATGCACCGAGACGGCACTTATCTAGATGATTTCTATGCGGAAGAAGATTTTAATATCCTCTACTCTCAGCAGGAGCGAAAGAAAATCACTATTTTTGATGTCCTACCTGCCGAGCGAGCCCAAAAACGCTTTAATTATATCCAGCGAGCTATTAAAACGGGAGAAGTTCAAACCTACGAACAGGAACTTCAGATCGAGGATAAATTGCATTACGAAGAGACACGCATCGTGCCAATTCAGACGGATGAAGTTTTGCTGATAGTGCGTGACATCACCGCTCGCAAACAAGCAGAAGCCGAACTGCAAAAAGCTAAAGAAGCCGCCGAAGCCGCCAACCGCGCCAAAAGCGAATTCCTCGCGAATATGAGCCATGAAATTCGCACTCCTATGAATGCCATTTTGGGTTTTTGTGACTTACTGCAAAACTGCATCACTGAATCCCAGCCGCGTTTTTACCTACAATCTATTGCTGCTAGCGGTAAAACACTCTTAGCTTTAATCAACGATATCCTCGACTTATCTAAAATTGAAGCCGGAAAGCTGCAACTTCACTACGATCCGCTCAATTTACGGGTATTAATTCAGGAGATTTGCCTAATTTTTTCCCAAAAAGCTCAAGAAAAACAACTTTATTTGCTGAGTGAAATAGATGAAAATTTACCCACAGCTATTCTGTTCGACGAAGTACGTCTGCGCCAAATTCTTTTCAATGTAGTTGGCAACGCTCTCAAATTTACCGAATCCGGTAGTATCAAAATATCCGCTCGCTCTCAGACGAGAATTTCAGAAAATACTGTGTGTCTGGAAATTGCCGTAGCAGATACGGGAATTGGTATTCCTACCGATCAGCAAAACAGTATTTTTGATGCTTTTTTGCAAGTGGAAGGGCAAAGCACTCGCAAATATGGTGGGACTGGCTTAGGATTGGCAATTGTTAAAAGACTAACTCAACTTTTAGGTGGCAAAGTAACGCTCCAAACTCAACTGGGTCATGGTAGTACTTTTACCTTCACTTTCCCAGAAGTTTCTGTGACAAACTCTGCCACAGAAAGCACAGTTAAATCAGATTTGGATAATAACTTAGATATCTTTAAAGCTGCTACCATTCTCGCTGTTGATGACGTACCATCTAACCTCCATTTGCTCCAAGGTTATTTCGCGGGGACAAAACACAACCTGCTGTTGGCTAAAGATGGATTGGAGGCAATTAATGTTGCCCTAACTCACGATATTGACTTGATTTTGTTAGATTGGCGAATGCCCAATATGGATGGTGGCGAAACCAGTAAAGTTTTGCAAAAAGACGATCGCACTAAACACATTCCTATTATCATGGTTACTGCTTCTGTCTTAAAAGAAGAGCAAGAAGTATTGCGATCGCTCTGTCATGGCTTTATCCTCAAACCTGTCAGTCTCCAGCAGTTAATCTCCGAGTTAAGAAGATTCCTAAGTTTAGATGAAACTTATTTAGAATCGAACTCAGAAAAAGCTGCTATTGTTCCGGTTAGCGATATATCAACAATGTCTCCAGACGCTCTGGAAAAATTGCCAGAACTCTTAGAAAAGCTGCAAATAGAAGCAGAAACTGTTTTGCCAAATCTCTGTAACTCTATGATTCGGCGCGACTTGAAAAAATTTGCCCAACGCCTGAAAGAATGGGGAACACAATACAATTGTTCTCTGCTACTCAATTATGCGGAAACTTTAGTTAAGCAAATAGATGAATTTGATTTCGATCGCATCCCAGATACACTCAAAAAATTTCCGGATACAATCGCAGCTTTGGCAAAATTTTTATCCTAGCCCGACGCACTAGCTATTGTTAAAGCATCTAAACTGCCATCGCTGATGAGACGCCCATCTTCCATATAGACAATGCGATCGGCAATATCCAAAATGCGGTTATCGTGAGTAACTAATAAAATTGTACAACCTTGCTCTTTCGCTAATTTTTGCATCAATTCTACCACATCTCGTCCCGATTTTTTATCGAGAGCGGCAGTAGGTTCATCTGCTAGTACAATTTTCGGTTTACCTACCAAAGCGCGAGCAATTGCTACCCGTTGTTTTTGTCCTCCCGATAAGTCATCTGGATAGTAATTGATGCGATTTCCCAATCCGACTGCTGACAGCATTTCTTTAGCGCGATCGTTCATTTCTGCTGGTGGAATTCCCCGCTGCACTTCCAATCCCATTCGCACATTTTGTAGCGCCGTTAAACTCCCGTGCAAATTGTGAGCTTGGAAAATATAACCGTTATGGCGTCGCGCTTCTGTTAATTGTTTTTCTTTAGCACCGCAAAGTTCTTTTCCTAACACCTTCAAACTGCCCTCTTGTGCAGAACGCAATCCACCGACTAAAGTTAGGAGGGTAGTTTTTCCGGAACCGGATGGCCCAGTCATAATGATGATTTCACCTATATTTATCTGCAAGTTAATATCAAATAATGCTTGCTTCCGGAGTTGACCTTTACCGAAGTAATGATTGAGGTTGACGACAGAAATAACGGCGTCCGAACTCGAATTACTTTGCATAGCCCCTATTAACTCTGTAGCTTTCATACTTATCTGTGTTTATCTGTGTTTATCTGCGGTCATCTGTGGTTAAAAATATTCCAGACACAGCTGCCGATAATTTCTCTCTAGAACATATCGGCAGGATCGGCTGATTGTAATTTGCTTGTAGCGATCGCACCGGAAATCGCACACATAATAATAGTTAAAGACAAAACCATAATTGCGCGAAACAAAGTCATGTAAATCGGTAAATTTGTGGCATTGCGAGCTAAATTATAAAGTCCCAAAGGTACGATCAGTCCCGGTATGAAACCCAGAACTGCCAAAATGATAGCTTCTTCAAAAATCACGCCTAGCAAGTAGGAATTGTGGTAACCCATTGCCTTGAAAGTAGCGTATTCCTTGATATGGGCATTTACATCAGTGGAAAGAACTTGATAAACGATAATTACACCGACGATAAAACCCATCGCTACACCCATACCGAAAATAAAGCCGATCGGACTTCCGGTTTTCCAATAATTTTCTTCAAATTTGATGAATTCTTCGATGGTTAGCACTTTCACATCTTCGGGTAGGTAAGCTTTTAATGCCGCCACCACCTGAGTTGAATCTGCACCAGGTTCGAGATAAATTAAACCCAGACTGATACTACCAGCTTGTCTTTTCGGGAATAATCTTAAAAAATTCTCATCGCTAGAAACCAGAGTGCCATCAGCACCAAAAGAAGCCCCCAATTTGAATAAGCCACCGATCGTAATAGTTCTCCTATCTACTTCCGTGGTAACTTCCCTACCCGCTTCCAGTTGGGCAAAAACCTCTTTGTAATCGCCTCTTGCACCTCTGTCAAACAGGAAAGTATCCGGTAGCCGAATTTTATCGAGTTGGGCGTTAATTTCGGGAATGTTTAAAGCAGGCTGTTCGGGATTAAAACCAATCACTTGTACAGTCGTCTTTTTGCGCGTCTGAGGATTCTTCCAAGACACGGTGTTGATATACATGGCTTCGGCAGATTTCACTCCCGGAACATCGGAAGCTTGGTAGAGTCGCCGCCGCGACAAGGTAGATAAACTCTGAGAGTTCCGCGCTTGGGGACTCATCAGAATAATATCTGCCTGTATAGCGCGGTTGAGGCGCGTGTTACTGTCGTACAGCGCATTTTGAAATCCCAATTGCATAAACATCAGGACATCGGCAAAGGCAATTCCCGATAAAGCCACCAAGAGGCGGCTTCTGTGACGGCTGAGTTGCAACCATCCCAGAGGTGTACGTCGCCGCAGTTCTTGAATAAGTGCAATCATAATTCGATCGTCGCTTTGACTTGTAAATTGGTGAATTTGGCAGCTTTCTGACTCGATTCTTCATTTAGGCGGACGTGAACTTCCACAACTCTGGAGTCAATGTTTTCGCTGGGGTCGCTGTTGATGACGTTTTGGCGTTCGATTTGCCAACCGATGCGATCGACTTTTCCGTATAATTCTCCTGGCAAAGAACTGCTTTCTATCCGCACCTTTTGCCCCAGTTCGATTTTCCTGACATCGCTTTGATAAACTTCCGCAACTACCATCATTTGGCTAACTTGTCCGATTTCCGCAATGCCTTCATTGGAGACAGTTTCGCCATCACGAGTATGAATTTTGAATATGACGCCATCTTGAGGAGATTTCACGTAAGCTTGGTCTAAATTCGCCTTCGCTTCTTTCTCCGCAGCAATAGCTTGTCTGATTTCCGCTTGTGCTGCTGCTACATCCACTGGACGGACTTCGGCAATTTTATTTAAAGTTGCTTGTGCGGAACTGACTTGTTGGCTACCAGTAGCTTGAATGCGTGCCAAAACCGCTTTAGCTTCGTTAATTTGCTTGCTTCCCGTGGCAGTAATTCGTTCTAAGTTGGCTTTAGCTTCGTTAATTTGTTTGCTTCCCGTAGCGTCAGTTCGCGCCAGAATTGCTTTGGCTTCAACGATTTGTTCTGTGAGGGTGTCTACGGCAAGACGTTTGCTGTCAAATACAGATTGCGCGATCGCACCTTCTTTATATAATTGCTCGTAGCGGTGAAATTCCGATTTAGCATTATTCAGTTCCGCTTCCAATCGCTTAATAGTTGCCTGTTGCGCCCGCTTATCTCCTTCCCACTGCGCCTCTAACCTCGCCAACGCCGCCTGTTGCGCTGTCTTATCGCCTTGCCACTGCGCCTCTAACCTTGCCAGCGTTTCCCGTTGCGCCCTTTCTTCACCCAGCGACTGCGCTTGTATCCGCGCAATCTCGGCTTTTTGCGCTTCTATCTCGCCTTCTTTCGCACCGGCTTGCACTTTCGCCAGATTAGCTTGGGCGACTTCCACGGCTTCTTTGCTTTTCTCGTAAGCTGCTTGCAAGCGATCGCGATTATCCAAAATCGCAATTACCTGCCCTACTTTTACTTTATCTCCCTCATTCACCAGCAACCGTTCCACCCGACTCCCTTGGCTGGATGCAGGTGCGGAAAGTTTTATCACTTCTCCCGCCGGTTCGAGTCTACCTAACGCCGTCACTGTCTTCACCTGCGGTATCTCCACCTCCGATACTTGGCTTGCAGGTTCGGATTGAGGTAGCTGTAAGTTCAACACTCGCGAAGTTGTTATCCCCAAGATGCCAAGACTTGCTACCATTCCAAGTATTACAACCGGACGAGGGATAGGCTTGAGAAATGGGGAATCTTTAACGATTGTGTGGTGGAGCATAACCTTCTTCCTCTATGAGGTAGGTAAACTAAACGATTTAGTTTACTATACTTAAACTAAACCGTGTAGTTTAGTTTGTCAAGGGGTATGCTTGAGAAACCAACCCATCGGGGAAGTCAAAAGTCAAAAGTCAAAATATTAATTCCCCCGCGACCCCGCGACCCCACGACCCCGCTTCCCCACTCTCCCTCTTCTTTTTGACTTTTGAATGCATGACTTTTGACTTTTTCTAACCCCTAACCCCTAACCCCTAACCCCTATATGAAAGCCAGAAAGATAAAGAAATCAGATGCTGACAACTCAGAACGTCCGCAGTCAGCAGATAAAGTCGAAGCCATTCTTAAAGGTGCAATACAAGAGTTTCTCACTCATGGCTATGCTGCTACCACTATGGACAGGGTGACAGCAGCAGCAGGTGTATCGAAAGCGACGGTTTACAGCTACTTTCAGGATAAGGAAAGCTTATTCGCTGCTTTAGTCGAGCAATTGACGCAAAAGAATTATCAGGACTTTAATCCCCAAGATCCGAGATTCTGGGAAGGAGAACCCGCCGAAGTTCTCCGCAAGTTAGCCGTAAATCTGCTCAAAAAAGTCGAGTGCAAACACGAATTTCGCGATTTAGTGCGGCTGATTATTGGCGAATCAGGACGTTTTCCGGTATTGGCGCAAATTTTTGTTCGTAATGTCGATCAAAAGCTTTTTCATCATCTCGTTGAATATCTGAAATCTTGTCAGGAATTGCAATTGCCCGATCCAGAAGCGGCAGCGCGGGTGTTTATCGGCACTTTAGTGCATTACGTAATTGTTCAGCATATGCTGCAAGCGCATAATATCATGCCGATGGAGAGCGATCGCCTGATCGACACTTTGATTTACCTGTTAACTGTTAACCAAAAGGATAAGCTGGCGGATAAGTATGCCGGTACGCGCCACAAATCATGGCGTCGCAAGCGTTCTGCTGACGGGAAGTTTGAACCCGACTACCAAAGCGAACCAAAACGTTTGCGATCGATTCGCCTCACCGATACAGCGTGGGAACAACTCGCGGCGATTGCCGAAAAAAATCAGATCACTCGCAGCGAAGCGATCGAAATCTTCGCTCGCAACGGCGAAATAGAACTCGATTAACTTATGATATACATGGTAAAGTAAACGTCCGGTGGGCATTGCCCACCCTACAAATTACTTGCAGCAATTCTGCGGTTTTGTCACGTTATCCCACGAGAGAGTATAAATACGCAAATCATAGTTGCTCGATCGACAAGTTTACTCAAAGAATTATTGCCATTGTTATTAAAAAACATTCAATTCGGGCAATCTATAAATAGACTGGCTTAAATCAGCAGACCGAGGGCGAATCCTATGGATGGTCAAGAACTACTCAGACGCTATGCAGCAGGAGAAAGAGATTTTAGCGGAGCCAATTTAATCGCAGCAAACCTGGAAAGAGCCTACTTAGTAGGAGCCAACTTTTCCGGAGCATATCTAGCAACCGCTAACCTCAGTCGCGCACAGCTAACAGGAGCAAATCTCAGTGGCGCATTTCTGCATCGCGTCGATTTAAGTTTTGCGAAGATCAACGAAGCAATATTAACAAACGCTGACTTAACAAAAGCCAACCTTAAAGGAGCGAACCTTGTCAAGTCCGTACTCACCGGTACAAAGCTCAGCGGAGCCATCCTCACATCAGTAAACCTGCATTTAGCGAACTTGCAGGGCGTTAACTTGTGCGGTGCAGATTTGCGGGGAATTAATTTGCGTTCTGCCAATCTCGTCAATGCCAACCTAAATTGGGCCAATCTCAGTGGAGCCAGATTGAGCGGTGCTTTAGTGCGGGGAGCATTGCTCAACGGCGTTAATCTGAGCGGCGCTTTGTTGAATGGCGTAGACCTCAATAACATCGACTTGGATGGCGTCAACCTCAGCAATTCAAAACTGAGTGGAGCCAATCTCGCCGGAGCCAACCTTTCCGCCGCCAATCTGAGCAACGCTCAACTGCGCGTGTCGCTGCTGGCGAGGTCAAACCTTCACGCCGCCAACCTGAATGGGGCAACCCTGAGCAAAGCCGACTTATGCGAAGCAAATCTTAATAAAGCAAACCTGTCATACGCCGATTTGAGCGAAGCTGACTTGACCGGAGCCACACTGAATATCTCAAGATTATCTTACGCCAATCTAACTAACGCTTGTCTGCGGAACGCCTACTTGTGGGGAGCTAACCTCAATATCGCAGCGCTGTGCGGGGCAGACTTAAGCGGAGCCAGCTTACGCGGTGCATACATTGATGGTGCAAACTGGCAAGAAGCAATCCTCTCTGGTGCAACAATGCCGGATGGAACGCTACACGATTGATTTTGGGTTTAGGATTTTGGATTTTAGATGGCAGATGGAAAGATGAATTTGAATTTGCTTGCAAAATCAAATTCGCCAAAAAACTGACCGATGACCAATGACCGATCGATTAATAAAATACCAAGATAGTTACAATCAGCAATGTAGTGAGAAGACCCGGCCAATAAAGCAGCTTTGGTATCAGGTTATCTTTATATTCAATGAGACGAATTTTTGAGTTCAAAGTTAACACGATCGCATCAAGCGCCACTAGCAAAATGAAAAAATAGATCGCGAAGTAGAAGTACTCCAAGTAAATAATTCCTGTCGCAGTCACTTGTTGTCTTACCGTGATTTGATCCAGAATCACAATGAAGATAAAACCCGCACAAGCTCCCACTACTTCCATGCCGCGATCGTTCGACATCAGCATGATCGAAAATAGCAAGATAGCTACTACACTTAGGGGTACAATTCTGGCAATGAAAATCCCGATAAAAGCTCTTTTGAAGATCACAGTAAAATAAAGCTCTGGATAGTTTTTCTTGCCAAAACCGCTGCCCCCAAAATTGGAATTGTATTTCTTTAATTTGTACTCGAAAAAACTACTCTCAATATTCCAATTTTCCGTGACAAAATCTTCCTCCAAACCCGGTCTGGAAACAGGGTTTATCAAATCGTATGAAGTTAAATCCGGCACTAGAATTACAGTTCTGTTTAAATCGAGTCGATTGATATCTTTCGGCCACAACCTGAGCCAGACATCATTATAGTCGAAGGGATATTTGGAAAAATTAAAATTTTGCCTGATTGTGCCTTCAAAGTACCAACGGAGCAGATCGGTATTGTTAGTTGTGAACTTCTCAGGATCGCCAATTTGGATATCAGACGCTTCTGGCAGGATAAAACCTCGATTCACGCTTTCCGGGATATTTTTGTTATACTTCTGCCACACGTAACCGGTGACGAATACATCATTAGTTCCGGTAAATTTGAGAGACTGAATATAAACTCCGGTGGGAATGTACAGGGGTGGATCTTGCTTCAATTCCTCTGCTATGGCATTTTGGGGAGCCAATAAATTATCTACAGTTGCCTTGTTGAGCAGAATATTCCTGCTGTTTTTATAAGCTCGCTCCGATAAAGCAATATTCCAGATAATACCAATCGCTGCCACACATAAAATACTATAGGTACACGCCACTGCCCAAAGACTTTTGACGCTGCCCCTATGAGCGCGAAAGATTAGAATTGACAGAAAAAAGACAAATAATATCAACTCTAACCAAAGTACGATCGTTTTTCGCCGTAACGTCGTGTTGTCGCTAGAACTTTCATCCTTGATGACAACTACTCCCAGCGACCATCCATTCAGAGGTAGCGGTTCGACAATCATCCAGGAAGATTGACCCGTTATCTCATTTTGATACTCTACAACGGTGCTTTCCCCTTTGAGGGCTTTTTCACCTAATTCTCTAATTTCTTTCTTGTCAGTTTCCGTCGCTAAGTCAAAAATCGTTTTTTGATTTTTGACGTACTCGTCAATCGGATGAGCGATAAACACACCTTTCTTGGACAGCAAAAACCCGTAGCCAGACTTACCCAGATTGAGTGTCGCCATTAGCCTTTTGAGCTTATCTATTGAATAGTTGGCATAGATGACGCCCGCAGGCTCTTCCTTTTTAGTTTTTGGGTTAGTCCGAGAAAACCTGACGTTATAATCTACTATGAGAGCCTCAGAATATTTGTCAATATAAGGTTCAGCCCAAACAAAATCATTCCGTAAAGCATTGAAATACCACTCATTTTCTGGCGCTGGTTTAGCATAGTCGTTGTTATCCTCAATTTGGTTCAGTTTAATTGTGCCATCTTTTCTACCATAGAAAGGCGCATACAGACGCCGCCGAGAATACACGAAAGGTTGATAAGCAGCACCAATTGCCACAAAATCTGGATTTCTTTCAATTTCCTCTCGCAGCCTGTTTGTCAGCTGCTCATCCTTTAACTTCCCCGCAGTCAAATCGTAGGCAATCCCATTAGCTGCGCCTTGGAGTTTGCGAAGTTCTTGCTCTATCTTACGACTGGCATAAACAGTTTCCTGTCTGGCATTTATTTCAGCTTTTTGGATTACCTGATTTCTCTCTTCCGAGTAAGAATAAAAGCCGTAAGATGCCAAAAATAAACTGATACCGCAAAGTATTGTCGAGCAGTCAAATATTAATTTTTGGACTTTGCGTAGCTGAGGATTCACTTGTACAGTATCATCCTCTGTTGCGATCTCCGTTGTACCTTCTGCTGCTGGCTCCTCTTCTATCTGAGCATTCAAATCTATGAGCTTTTGACTAATTATCTGAGTTTTCACTCTCTTCATCTTCATTTTCGATTTCCTCTTCCGTATCTGATATTAACGATTCTTTATATTTTTCTATTTCTATTTCGTAATCCCGCTTCATGCGGTTCAAATGTGTTTTTAAATTTCCTATTTCATTTTTAGAATCAACCTCAAATTCAAGTTCTCTTTCCCCGCTAACAATCGCCTTCGTCACTCTTGTCATCTCGTCAATAGGTTCGACAATAAAGCGATTTAACAATAATTTTATTCCTGCTATTAAGAGCGCTAACGCCAACAATATAGTACCCAAAAACTTAAAAACTAACAGCTGGGCACTACCGAAAACTGTACCGACTGGTACAGCAATCATTTGAGCGCCGACTATTTCATTCAGCTTCCAGCCAAACCCATTTTCTTTGCCGTACTGTGCAACCATACTTGGGGGAGCTTTTTCTGGCGTATCGTGACATTCCAAACAACTAGCTTGAGTAACTTTTGCAGGTCGCGCTACATAAAATAATTTTTTGCCCCGATCGTCTCTATAACCTTCTACTTGTTCGAGCGCTTTTTCTTTGCGAAACCGCTCGATCAGCTGCGTTTCAAAATCATCCGCCTTATCCTTAATATTTGTCGGGTTAAGTGTCGCCTCTTTGTAGAAAAAATCTTGATATTCTGGATTTTGGCGCAATCTTTCAAATACTTCTCTGGCTGCGAAAAAAGAAACGGATTCAGGGATAAATTCTTGAGCTAATCTAGTACCAAACTTGGGCTTCACCTGTTCGTTGGTGTACCTGTGAACGGCTATCATGGTCTTCATCATTATGCCAGCTTTGGTAGTTATTTCATTTCTGGCTCTATCTCGTATGCCGTTATTGATAACTACTCCGCTCAGCACTAATGCTCCTATGACAACTACGAGTGTTAACAAAGTGAAGAGTGTTTCTAGTTTAAGATTTTTTAACATTTTTTAAGATGATTTTCAATTTTTATGGATAGGTAAAAATACTACTAAATTTGAGATTAAATCGTACCAAGTAGCATAGTAATTCCAAAATATCCAAAAGTCAACCTTTGGGTAGATGAAATACTATTTTTGTTTCTGACGGGATCGAAACACAATCAGAGAATACAGGCGCTATTTGTGGCGGGGCGACGAGCGGGCGGCGAAGCCCTCCGCTACCCCGACCCAGAGCCGCCGAAAAAATATCAACGGGTATCTTCCGAAGGTGGTACTGCTTGCGGACAAGTTTTGTGATTGACATCGCAACTGAAAATATAGGTTTTCTGCCAGTTTAAAGGTATCTCCAGCAAATCCCGCGTACCTGTTAGTCCCTGTCCGATAAAAAGTAAGAGAGCAAAACTGTTCAAAATTATATGAAAAGTTCGCCAGCGATTCGATTTATCTTTATAGATATCTTGCACAATGGCTAAAGAAAAAATCATCAGTAATGTGGCAGTAATGCCGATGTAGTAATGAGACCAGTACCATTCATTCGTGCGACGAAAAACTCCGTCCTGACAACCGAGAAGGACTATACCCATCCCGGTTAAAGTCGCAAAAACTCCGCGCCAGATTTTCTGCTTTGCGAGGTAGAGCAATACGAGGGCGGCGATCGTATCCAAAAACATCAGCAGGATAAAGGCAACTTGCAAAGGAGCTTTAGTCCAGGTGCGATCGCTCAAAATATGTTCGACAATATGGTAAGCTAACCCCACCAAAGTCAACCCCACAACCCAACCAGTCAGCCAGCGACCCATTTTGATGTGTTCTGGGCCAACATAGGAGGGAATTTTACTTTTGTCTTTGGCAGCAGTTTGCAAGCGACGCACGCGGGTCTGCCATGCAAAGTTTACCACTGTGCCAATCAGGGGAAAGACTAGCACGACTGCGATCGCCGGATGAATAAGAGCCAGAAAATCTTGGAATTCCATAACACACCCAGGAGTCAAAAGTCAAAAGTCATACATTCAAAAATCCTATAAGCGTCAGGCATTCAACTACTTCCGATCTGGTCGGTTACTTCTGCTGTACTGCGCTAGCCACCCAAAGTAGCATAGTTGAAAGTGGTTAACAAATAACTAATTACCAATGATTAATGGCTAACGACTAATGTAAAAATTCTTCATCTAATTATTAAGTCTCTGCATCAAACAACAACAAAATTAATGTTTTTTTTGGCATTTATGTGGGCAATCTAGAAATAGACGGGTAATTCAGCCCTAGCCGGAGCAAAATAATATGGACGCTAACGAACTACTCAGACGTTATGCAGCAGGAGAAAGAGATTTTAGTGGAGCTAATTTAATTGGAGCTAACCTAGAAAGCGCCCAACTCGTGGGAGCTAACTTTTCCGGTGCATATCTAGCAGCAACCAACCTCAGCCGCGCACATCTAACGGGGGCAAATCTTTCCGGAGCATTTTTGCACCGCGCCGATCTAAGATTTGCGAAGCTAAACGAAGCAATATTAACAAACGCAGACTTAACAAAAGCTAATCTTCAAGGAGCCTTCATAGTTAAATCCGTGCTGACGGGAGCCAAACTGAGTGGCGCGATAATGACAGCAGTAAACTTGCGTTTGGCAAATTTACAGGGCGTTAATCTGTGTGGCGCAGATTTGCGGGGCATTAATTTTCGTTCTGCCAATCTAGTAGATGCTAACTTAAATTGGGCTAACCTCACGGGAGCCAGATTGAGCGGAGCCCAGTTGCGGGGAGCATTACTCAACGGCATCAAACTCAGTAAAGCTTTCCTCAATGGTGTAGACCTCAATAGCGTAGACTTGGATGGAGTCAATCTCAGCGAATCGAAACTGAGCGGAGCTAACCTCAGCGGAGCCAACCTTTCTGCAACTAACTTCAGCAATGCCCAGCTGCGCGTATCGATATTGGCCAGGACAAACCTTCACGCATCCAACCTCAGCGGTGCAAACCTTACCAAAGCCGACTTATGCGAAGCAAATTTAAGTAAGGCAGACCTCTCATCCGCCGATATGAGCAAGGCAGATTTAACAGGCGCTAATCTAAATATGGCCGATCTCAGCGATGCCGACTTGAGCAATGCCTGTTTGCGACAAGCTTACCTCTGGGGAGCTAACTTTAATGTGGCAGCAATGCGCGGCGCGGATTTGACTGGAGCTAGCTTGCGCGGAGCGTACATCGAAGGCACAGAAGCACACTGGCCGCAGGCAATTCTGACAGGAGCGACTATGCCTGATGGCAGTCGCCACAACTAAGTTAGGGGCTAGAAAAACTTAAAAGTTAAAAGTCAAAAAAAGGGACTAGGGGCTAGAGGTTAGGGATTAGGGAAGAGGGAGAGGGAAGAGGGAAAAATATTAATTCTGTCCTCTGCCCCATATCCAATTGGCAAAAAATTGGCTTTTCCACCACAAGTACCGGAGAAGCCACTTATTTGTGTTGGATTCATTTGAGAATTGCTGTAGGAGCTAGGGTGGGTATTGCCCACCCTACTTGCTTATGGACAATCTCGCTGCAAAATGGTAATGGCAGCCTTACTAATCATTTTTGCAGCGAAATAAATTGCTATGACAAGAGCGTACAAAAAAATTATTGCTGGTGGGTTTGGCTTGGCTTTACTCCTCTTAAGCGGCGTGGGTGCAGTTTCGTATCTGAGCGTACAAAAGTTGATTGCAAATAAGCAATTGCTCGAACATACTCGTCAAGTATTGGAAGAAATCGATAAAACTCTTGACGGTATCAAAGAGGCTGAAACATCAAGACGTGCCTACATCATCACAGGAAACGATATTTATCTAAAAAGTTATAACGCCGATCTTGAAACAGCTAAGCGCTCTCTCAAAGTTGTCCGGGAGTTAACTGATGATAATCCTCACCAACAGCGCCGACTCGATGAATTAGAACCGATGCTCGCACAAAGACTGGCTGTGCTTCAGGTATCGATCGATTTAGTTAAGCAGAAAAAATCGAACCAGAAAAATCAAATTATCCTCACCGATCGCGGCAACGCTATCCAACAAAAAGTTCGAGAAAAACTGTCTGAAATGGAACAAGAAGAACGACTTTTATTGCAGCAGCGATCGGCAGCGATAAATGACAGCGTTCGCTATACTAGCATCCTTGTGGCTATTGGCTATTTTTTGAGTTTCAGCCTGCTATTTCTCGTTTATTTTCAGCTTAAAAAGCAAATTCGAGTTAGCCAATTGGCAGAAGCAGAACTGCTAAAACGCACGCAAATGCTAGACTTTGCTAATGATACGATTATTATTTTCGATCTAGAAGATCGCATTCAGTATTGGAATCAAGGGGCAGCACGCTTATATGGGTGGTCAAAAGAAGAAGCTGTTGGAAAAGAAATCCATGAACTTTTACAAACAGTATTTCCCAAACCTTTAGAGTCAATCAAAAATGAGTGCTTGCGCGATGTTTATTGGCAGGGAGAACTCAGACACACGCAACGAGATGGCACGCAAATTATAGTAGAGAGTCGCTGGACATCAGAGCGAGACAAACAGGGTAAGGCGGTAGCATTTCTGGAAATTAACTACGATATTACCGATCGCAAACGGGTAGAAGACGTTCTTCGGATCGGCCAAGAAAGATATGCCCTCGCCGTTAGTTCCGGACAAGTAGGAGTTTGGGACTGGAATATTCAGACTAACCAATTTTATATCGATTCCAATATCAAAGAAGCTCTAGGATATACGGATTTAGATATTCCGAACACTTTGGAAACTTGGTATGGTTTGCTACATCCCGACGACAGAGAAAAGGCGATCGCAGCCATTAGAGAACACCTGCAAGGATTGACGCCGCAGTATGAAATGGAACATCGCCGACTCCACAAAGACGGCAGCATTCGGTGGTTTCTTTCCCGTGGTATAGCTTTTCAGGATGCCAACGATCGCGCTTTTCGCATGACGGGGACAGATACGGACATCACGGATCGCAAAACAGCAGAAATAGCTTTATCCCAACGCGAACAAGAACTGAAAACGGTGCTAGAAAATACCCCGGATGTAATTTCTCGATTGGATCGACAAATACGATACCTTTATATTAATCCTGCCATTACAAAGGAAACAGGAATTCCAGCTGAAGCATTCATCGGTAAAACTCTTTGGGAATTGGGTTTTCCACAAGCACTCGTAGAGCAATTGGAAGCACCCTGTCAGAAAGTTTTTGCTACAGGTGAAATGAATGTAGTAGAATTCAATTCTGCCAGCCCCAATGGATTAAAATTCTACCAAGCTCGTCTTGTGCCAGAATTCGCCCTTGATACTTCCGTAGAATCTGTGCTTATTATTACCCGCGACATCACCCAGAGGAAGCAAGCAGAGGATGCACTGCGGGAACTGAATAATGAACTGACGGAGATTAATGGTGCTTTAGAAGCTGAAATTGCCGAGCGAAAAGAAGCAGAACGAAAACTAGAACAACTAACTGCGGAATTGCAACGTTCCAATCAGGAATTAGAGCAATTTGCTTATGTAGCTTCCCACGATTTGCAAGAACCGTTGAGAGCGGTGACCGGTTACACCGAACTGCTATTGCATGACTACCAGCACCTTTTTGATGAGTCCGCACGCGAATACATGGGCTACATCATTGATGGTTCGACAAGGATGCGGCAGTTAATTCAAGACTTGCTAGCATATTCCCGTGTGGGTACTCGCGGTAAAGAGTTTGTTCCCGCTGACTGCAATGCGCTCTTGCGTGAAGCGCTCGATCGTTTGCAAGTAGCGATCGCCGAAAATAACGCTACCATTACCTATGACTCCCTGCCAACCGTTATGGCAGACAAAACTCAATTGGTGCAGTTATTTCAAAATTTGATCGGTAACGCGATCAAATTCCACCGGGAAATGCCACCCCAAGTTCGGATTTCGGCAGAATTAACAGATAACAAATGGCTCTTCTCTGTGCGGGATAATGGAATTGGCATCAAAGACCAGTATCTCGATCGCATTTTCGAGATCTTCAAACGTCTCCATACTCGCAGAGAATTTCCCGGTACCGGTATTGGTTTGGCTATCTGCAAAAAGATTGTCGAACGCCACGGCGGTAACATCTGGGCTGAATCTCAGCTAGGAGTAGGAACGACATTTTACTTTACCATCCCTTCTGAGTCATCCCTCCCAACAGAGATTAATTTACATGATTAGCAGCGAACTGCTGAGACCGATTGAAATTTTGCTGATTGAAGACTCTCCCAGCGACGCCAACCTAACTATAAAAAGGTTAAAGACAGCCAAGGTAATCAATAACTTACGTTGGGTTGAAGATGGGGAAACAGCAATGAAATTTCTCCGACATCAAGATGAATATGCTGATGTTCCCCGTCCTGACCTGATTCTACTCGACCTTAACCTGCCAGCTATGGATGGACGGGAAGTACTCGGCGAGATCAAATCAGACCCGCAG
Organism: Aerosakkonema sp. BLCC-F183; assembly: GCF_041929145.1. Lineage (NCBI taxonomy): Bacteria > Bacillati > Cyanobacteriota > Cyanophyceae > Aerosakkonematales > Aerosakkonemataceae > Aerosakkonema > Aerosakkonema sp. BLCC-F183. Next base: position 38,108 of record NZ_JBHFNU010000005.1, read on the forward strand.
TTAAAACGTATACCTGTGGTAATTCTCACCACTTCAGCAGATGAACGCGATGTGTTGATAGCTTACAATTTAAACGCTAACTGCTACATTACTAAGCCGGTTGACATCCAACAGTTTTTTGATGTGATCGGCGCGATCGAAGATTTCTGGCTAGCCGCAGTGAAACTACCTCCAGAGTAATTCTAAACTAGATCGAAATTTAAGGTTAGGCAGAACTTCCGATCCGATCGTAAAAATAACCTTACACTCCTGGCGATGCTGTATGAATAACAAACCCATTCATATACTTTTGGTCGAAGATAGCCCTAGCGATGCAATCTTGCTGCGCCAACTCTTTTCGCGTCTAAACAGCGGGGAGTGGGAACTGATATGGGTTGAACGACTGAGTGATGCGATCGAGTCTTGCAGCGATTTCCTGTTTGATGTAGCTTTGTTAGACCTTTCTCTACCAGATTCTGATGGATTGGAGACGGTAGCAGAATTTAACGCATCTGCACCAGATATCCCCATTGTAGTGCTGACGGGAGCTGACGATGAGGAGATGGGCTTGCAAGCGGTGGCAAAAGGAGCGCAAGATTATATTGTCAAAGACCAAATCACAGTTCAATTGCTAGTTAGGGCGATCCGCTATGCGATCGAACGCGGACAAATCCTCAAGCAACTCCATGATAGCGAACGGCGTTTTCGGGGAATTTTTGACCAAACATTCCAACTGATGCTATTGTTAAGCCCAGAAGGAATTATTCTAGAAATTAACAAAACATCTCTTGCTTTTTGTGGCGGCAAACAAAATGATTTTGTCGGTTCGCCGCTATGGGAGATCGACTGTTTGTATGATTCTCAGGTAACTCAGGAGTGGTTGAAAAGTGCGCTCGCCAACGCCGCTGAAGGTAATTTCGTCCGTAACGAACTCCAGATGTGCGGCGCAGAAAGTGCGATCGTCTGGATTGACTTATCGCTCAAGCCATTAAAAGATGAAAGGGGCAAAACTGTACTGCTGATTGCGGAAGGCAGGGATATTAGCGATCGCAAACGCGCTGAAGCAGAAGTACTCAAATCATTGGAAAAAGAACGAGAACTCAATCAGCTTAAATCCAGTTTTATCTCAATGGTTTCCCACGAATTCCGCAACCCCATGACCGCAATTCGCACAGCTGCTCAAATTCTCCAAAGCTATGGCGATCGCTTGACTGAAGAACAAAAAATCAAATATTTTGACCAGATTAAGAATGCTGTCAACAATACCACTCAACTACTAGAAGAAGTCTTGCTTCTCGGTAAAACTGACGCCAACAGGCTGCAATATCAACCCGCCACTTTAGATTTAAAAGATTTTTGTCGCGAACTCATGGAAAATTTGCAATTCACCGCCACAGAACAGCACAACATTACCTTTACCTGTGCAGGAGAATGCAGCCAAGTTGAAATGGACGAATTTTTAATGGGACACATTTTTAACAATTTAATCTCCAACGCTATTAAGTATTCTCCCCAAGGCGGCAACGTTCGGTTTAATTTAATTTGTCAAAACGGTACGGCGATTTTTCAGATTCAAGATGAAGGCATCGGCATTCCTTTAAAAGATCGACAACATTTGTTTGAAACTTTCTATCGCGGCAGCAATGTGAATCGAATTCAAGGCACGGGATTGGGACTGGCAATTGTCAAAAAATGTGTAGATTTACACCGGGGACAAATTCAACTGCAAAGCGATGTAGGCGCTGGCACAACTTTTATTGTAACGCTGCCTTTAACTAGATTTGCGGAAGTTCCGCGTCACATCATAGAGTGTGGCGTGTAGAGAAAGCCGGTTTCTTGAAGAAACGCAGAGAAACCCGGTTTCTTGAAGAAACCGGGTTTCTGGTCTACGCTTCATACAAAAGTACTGCGCGAAGGGCGATAAAATTTGGCGATCTAGTCAGTACGCAAGTTTTTTTGACGGGTTTTAGTGTAGCAATAGATGAATTTTTAGCTTGAGTTTGGTAGTTTGTGCAACTGAGGGAAGTTGAAGTTGGATTGCAGCAAAGTAAATCGTATGTTCATTATTGATAGGTCGCGTTTCATGGCAATAAACTATCAACAATGAACAACAAACAGCCCTCAAAAAAGTTACTCTTTCTCTGAGACAGTTATTTGTTACATAAATTGTGAACTTTTATTACGATATCTTAAAAAAAATATTGCAAACGTAGCCAAAACCGAATCTAAACTTTAACGTAGAAACTTATAGCAATGTTACGAGGAAAATGTCATGGATAAATTACAAAGATATCGCATGGTCTGCACTCTTACCTTTGGCGACATATACGGTCAAATCGTTATTTGGTTAATCGTCATTTTCTTGAGTTTAGCCTCCGCGCTTGCCCTATGGAGTAGCAGCCGCCACATTTATGCCCTAGCCACAGTTGGACTTATTCTCGTATTGTCTCTGCCCTTCTTGCTATTTGCCTTCGTGAGCACACTGCTGAACCATATTGAATTTGTCCCTTTAGGGCAAGAGGAAACAACTCGAACAAGCCCAGTAGCGGCACCTAATCAGGAAACCTTACGAGTAACCACATAAGCGGTCATGAGTAAACGATCGACAGTCAACAGTCAGCGGTCAGTAGAAAATATCACTTACAACTAACAACTGGCATCTGACATTGGCCAGATTTGTAAAGAACTTTCCCGCTTTTTGTTGGGGAAGTTTTTATTTGAGTGACCATAGATTAGGATGACAGATATCAAACAAAATATGTTAGAACACGATGTAATTATAGTTGGCGGTGGATTGGCTGGGTGTCGCGCTGCTGTAGAGATTGCTCGCATCGATCCCAAACTCAGTGTAGCTGTAGTCGCTAAAACTCACCCGATTCGATCGCACTCTGTCGCCGCCCAAGGTGGTATGGCTGCTACCCTAAATAATGTCGATCCAGACGATACCTGGGAAGCCCACGCTTTCGATACGGTCAAAGGTTCCGACTATCTCGCAGACCAAGATGCGGTGGCAATTCTTACCCGCGAAGCACCAGATGTCATCATCGACTTGGAACATATGGGTGTGCTGTTCTCCCGTTTGCCAGACGGACGCATCGCCCAACGCGCTTTCGGCGGACATTCCCATCGCCGCACTTGCTACGCCGCCGATAAGACCGGTCACGCGATTCTGCACGAGTTGGTTAACAATCTCAGGCGTTACGGTGTTCATATTTACGATGAGTGGTACGTAATGCAACTGATTTTAGAAGATGCCCAGGCAAAAGGTGTGCTGATGTATCGCATCCGCGACGGGCATCTGGAGGTAGTTCGCGCTAAGGCGGTGATGTTTGCTACTGGGGGTTACGGTCGCGTTTTCAATACTACTTCCAATGACTATGCCTCTACGGGTGACGGTTTGGCAATGTCTGCCCTCGCGGGTGTGCCGTTGGAAGATATGGAATTTGTGCAGTTTCATCCCACAGGACTGTATCCGGTGGGGGTGCTGATTTCGGAAGCGGTGCGCGGTGAGGGTGCTTATCTTATTAATAGTGAGGGCGATCGCTTTATGGCTAATTACGCCCCCAGCCGGATGGAACTGGCACCCCGCGATATTACATCAAGAGCGATCGCACGGGAAATCCAAGCGGGACGAGGCATTCATCCTGATGGTTCTGCGGGTGGCCCCTTTGTCTACCTCGACTTGCGCCACATGGGTCGCGAAAAAATTATGAGTCGCGTTCCCTTCGCTTGGGAAGAATGTCATCGCCTCCTGGGTATCGACGCCGTGGAAGCACCAATGCGAGTCAGACCGACAGTTCACTATTCGATGGGCGGTATCCCAGTCAATACAGACGGACAAGTTCGCAGTGGCGCAGATGGTTTAGTGGAAGGATTTTTCGCGGCGGGAGAAGCTGCTTGCGTTTCCGTTCACGGCGCAAATCGACTGGGTAGCAACTCGCTGCTGGAATGTGTGGTCTATGGCAGAAGGACTGGTGCAGCTTTAGCACAATACGTGCAAAAACGCAAGCTACCGGACATCAATGAGCAACGCTACATTACAGAAGCACAGAAACAAATTCGATCGCTCCTCGACCAAAAGGGAGAAATACGAATTGACAAGCTGCGTCAATCTTTGCAAGATTGTATGACTCAATACTGCGGCGTCTTTCGCACGGAGTCAGTTATGCGCGAAGGATTGGCAGAGTTAGAGAAGTTACAGCAGCAATATCAGAATATCTACTTGGATGACAAAGGTAAACTTTGGAACACTGAGATTGTGGAAGCTTGGGAACTGCGTAGTTTGACGATCGTCGCTCAATTAATTCTCACATCTGCCCTCAATCGACAAGAAAGTCGCGGCGCTCATTACCGGGAAGATTATGCCGAGCGCGATGACGAGAATTTCCTCAAGCACACACTAGCATACTATTCCCCTGCTGGCATCGACCTTCAATATAAACCTGTCACAATTACCATGTTTGAGCCAAAAGAACGGAAATATTGAAGTTTGTCAGTTTTCAGTATTATTTGGGGTGGGCATTGCTCACCCTATAATTAAACATCAAGAAAACTGAGAAGGCAAATCTTGTCACTGAAAGTTATGATTATTTTCTTTTTCTAAATCTAAGATAACTTTGGCGACATCCTCAGCAATTTCTATAGCTTCCTGTACTGTTTTTCCTTCCGCAACCAAACCCTGTAAATCATCGCTGGTAGCGACAAAATATGCTTGCCCATCTTCAATGAACTTTTCAACCTTGAGTCTAATTAGTGTTTGCATTTACTTAACGTTTCTCTTGAGGTAAATACGGAATCAGTAAATCCGATCGGTCCGATCGCATTCACTACTGATGAGTAATTATCCTAATAACTTGGGATATTTAACATTATAGCAACTGCGATATCTGCCTCATAACTCATCCTCAATTTCCATATCCGCCGCTTCTAACTCAGCTTCCAACTGTTCCACAGTCGGCAAACTCCCTTGTAACCGCTCCGGTAAAGCCTCTCTTAATTGATAAGTAGAAACCCCGATCGGCTTATTCATATCCCGCAAAGCATATTCGACTATTTTTTGCTTTTTATTCTTACATAAGATTATCCCGATAGTCGGCATATCATCCCGATGTTTCAGTAAATCATCCACTGCCGAAACGTAAAAACTCATCTTCCCTGAAAACTCTGGTTTAAACGCTTCTATCTTCAAATCTATTACCACGAAACAACGCAAACGTAAGTGATAAAACAATAAATCGATATAAAAATCCTCCCCTTCAACCTCCAGATGATACTGACTGCCCACAAAAGCAAACCCCACGCCCAATTCCAGCAAAAAATCGCGGATGCGTTCGATTAAAGCCTTCTCTAATTCTCGTTCTTGCGCTGCTTTCCCTAAACTGATAAAATCAAAGTTATAAGGGTCTTTCAATAACTGTTGAGCCAGTTCGGATTGGGGATTCGGGAGAGTACGAGAAAAGTTAGTATCAGCTTTTCCTTGTCGCCGATATAGCCCACTTTCTATTTGATGGACTAATACATTTCGACTCCATCCTTGTTCGATCGTTTGACGAATATACCACTCTCTCTCAACGGAATCTTTCACAGTATCCAAAATGCGGACATTATGCCCCCAAGGAATTTGTGCAACAACCTGTTGCACAAATTCAAAATCTCGGTAAGTTTCGGCAAAACTCCTCATATACTTGAGATTGCGAGATGAGAAACCTTTCATTTCAGGAAAAGCTTTTTGCAAGTCATTCGCCAAACGATCGATAACTTTAGCGCCCCATCCTTGTTGCTGCTGTCGATTTAAAATATCTTGTCCAATTTGCCAATAAAGTAACACTAATTCACGGTTAATAGAAAGTGCTGCCCGTACTTGTGCATTGCGGATGCGCTCTTTCAGTTCCCGCAGAAAATCATTATAATCTTCTGGAATTGATAAACTATTCGCCATAGCCAGATCGATCGCATTGATTACCGCTCGCCCATTATCCCCCGATCCGCTCCATCACTGCATAGCTTCTTGGCATTTTTTCACAACCGCGTCAGGCGATCGCACTCATTCCGCAGCAGTCAGAGAAAAGGGTAGGGAGTGCGATCGCTTCCCAAATTTCTCTAAAAATGAATAGATAATGATAAAATACCCCCTTGTCCTCTCCCAGAAGATAGATGTACAATTATTTATGTAAAGAAGGGGAGTAGCTGCTAGCCAACCATTAAGCTAGCCCATCTGAATCAACATACTGGCGATGAGCCTGGTTCAGATGACAAGTTTGTGAAGCTCTGACCGCTGTAGAGGTTGGGCTAAAGCATTTCAACACTTGCAAGCGAGACCTTCACTAAGTTCACATTTGAAGAGTTTTTACGATCTCTTCAATCAAAAAGATGTGAGCTTGGTGAAGTGTTTTGGCATTCATCAAGCTCACTCAGGAAGAAGAGAAACACACCAGAGGAGTTTGAGAAAATGCTGACAGCTTTTACCGCCGGTTTATTGCTGATTACAGTTTCGGAATTAGGGGATAAAACGTTTTTTATCGCTGCAATATTGGCAATGCGTCATTCGCGACGGCTGGTATTTGCGGGCGCGATCGCAGCTTTAGCAGCAATGACGATATTGTCTGTTTTAGTCGGACAAACTGTGTCTCTTTTACCGAAACAGTACGTTCAATTCGCGGAAATAGCTTTGTTTGTCGGTTTTGGGCTAAAGTTATTGTACGAAGCCAGTAAAATGTCAGGCAAAGCCGAATGCGACGAAGCAGAAGAAGCATTAGCGGCAGTTAAAGAAGCAGAAGCGAAAATGCCTCGCCGCCAAAGCAAATTAGCGGTTTTAGTCAAAGCTTTTACAATGACTTTTGTGGCGGAATGGGGCGATCGCACTCAATTTGCCACCATCACCCTAGCCGCCTCCTACAATGCGGTCGGAGTAACCACAGGTGCTATTTTAGGTCATGCCATTTGTGCGGCGATCGCAGTCATGGGCGGACGCTTCATCGCCCAGCGAATTTCCGAACGCACTATGACTGCTGTGGGAGGTTTGTTATTTTTGATCTTCGCCGCCGTAGCTTGGATAGAAGCTGTTTAGGGGCTAGGGCTAGGGCGTCGGGGCTAGGGCGTCGGGGCTAGGGGAAGAGGGAAGAGGGGAAATATTAATTCTTCCGCTCCCCCACTCCCCCGCTCCCCCACTCCCCCACTCCCCCACTCCCCCACTCCCCCACTCCCCACTTTCTTCAATTACCTTGTTCGGTGTTATCTGTATTCGAGTTACCATCTGGTGACTCTTCCGTTTCAGGGCTATCGGTGTCGGAGTTGCTATCGGGTGACTCTTGGACTTCCGGCGGTGGAGATGCAGATGCGAGCTGATTGATTTGGTCTTTATATTGAGCTGGAGCTAAAGACGCCGCAGAGGAAAACAGAGGTTGAGCTTCCTCATTTTTGCCTTGTTTTTGGAGTACGATCGCCTTAGCTAACACCGGACGAAAATCTTCCTTATCAGCTTTGATAGCTCGATCGAAAGCTGCGATCGCTTCTGGGTAGCTTTCCTGTTCCGCGTAAACTCTTCCCAGCATCAACCGCACCGAAACTTCATCCACAGTTTCCGGCTTAATTTGATTCAGCTTGGGTGCATTATCCAGCGTATCTTGCAACAATCCGATCGCCGCTTGCGGACGTTGTTGATCGAGCAACAAGTTTACCAGTCCATCCAAAGCCTTGAGATCTCCTGGTTTAGACTCCAAAATCGTGCGATAAATCGTCGCTGCTCCTTCAATATCGCCAACTTGCTGCTTAGTTTGAGCTAGCAGCACCGTGTATTCAGTTTGCTCCGGACTGAGTTTAGCGAGTTTTTCCAGGGGTTCGATCGTATCCTTTATACTACCCACTCCTAAGCGAACCAGTTCCAGCTTCGTGTCGATCAGTCCTTTGAGTGCAGTTCGATCGTCTGGTTTGCGCTGCAAAACCTGTTCGTAACCCCTAACCTGGATTTCCAGTTCTGCTTGCTTTGCTTGGGTTGACTCCACCGCAGGTGTCGCCGCCGTTGGGTCAGACGATTGCTCTTGCACAAAAGCTTGACTCAAAAAGGAAGACCTGCCAAGCAAAAATCCACCTACGGTAATCAATATCAGAAGTAACCCCGCACCTATTAACCAGCGATTGTTATTTTTGCTTTGGGCTACGCGATCGCGCTTTTGGGACACATGAGTGCTTTGAACTCTAACTAAAGACATTATCAAGGCTGGGAAAGGATTGCCAGCAAAGCTAATTTTTTGCAGGAGTTGATTCTGGAGATGGGGTTGCTGCTGGTTTAACAGAGCTATCTGTAGATGGAGAAGTAGATGGAGAAGTAGTCGAGTCAGGCTTGGGGGCTGAGGTTTGAGTTTGGATCTGTGCGATTTGGGCCTTAACTCGCTCTTTTAACTCAGGTGGTGCCAAATCCGCAGCACTAGCAAACAGAGGCTGTGCTTGTTCCGTTTTGCCTTGTTGTTGCAGCACAATCGCCTTAGCAAACACCGGTCGAAAATCTTTTTTGTTGCTGTCGATCGCCTTATCCAGGAGCGCGATCGCCTCGTCGTAACGTTTCTGCTGAGTGTAAAAGCTTGCCAAGTCTATCTGCACCCCAACGTCTTTAGGATTGAGCGAAGCCAGTTTTTCCATCGGTGCGATCGCATCTTTGATATCGCCCAATCCCAATCCAGCCATTTGTTGACGAGTAGCGATCAATTGTCTCAGCGCCACTTGATTATCTGGTTCTCGCTGCAAAACCAGCTCGAAACCGTTCGCTCTAGCTTGCAGTTCCTCCTTTATCGCCGTCGCTTGCACCTGAGCGGATGTCGCCGATACCCCAGGCGAGCCCTGCTGAAAAGCCTGTATAAGGGGAACGATCGACGCCCCTACAAAAGGGATGATTCCAAAGATCATCATTCCCAAAATCAACCAGCGACGGAGTTTATCTGACACACAACTCTTTTGAACTCTAATCACATTATCAACCATAGAGAAAAAGGTATAGTTAGCGCGGTCTGAGATTGAGATATTTCGCTCTGGTCATGGTTGGCAGTTTATTGTTAACTGCAATCAACCGCACCATAAACTACCACAAAGCCAAAATGCCGTAGTCTCAAAGAAACTTTGCGGATTGCAGCGAAAATTAATTGCATTCAGTAGAATAGGCACGCCGATCTCATCATCGGTCCGCGAGCGCCAACGGCAGTACACCTGCGGCGACAGTCCTTGTCGGCGAAGTTCCCGCCCTGTGAACTCCGGAGGAACGCGAGAGCGAATAGAGTAGTAGATACTAGGTTTTGACTTCTGGCTAGTACAAGGGATTTGCAAAGGTTCTCGGTTATCGACCGGATTTCCTACCCAAGTCCAGTTTGTGCTTATCTCTCACTAGGAGCCAGAGGAAGTGTGTCTCCGCTGCAAGGAGTTCTTATGAGTCCCTCTCCGAATCAGTTCCCCCAGTCTTCTAGCGGTTCCGAACAAGCTAAGGCCGAATTACCGGTCGTTCGTAAGCCCAATCCACCCAAGCCCCCTGTCACCCAAGCGGCTACCCCTCCTACTCCCCCGGCTACAGCACCTACACCACCGGCGGCTGCCTCCACGACCCAGGCTCCTACCCCTGCGATCGAGAAAAGCGATGCCAACATTTCTGGTGAGGTCATGGCGACTGAAACCGATAAGGATGGTGGGCGGCGGCAAGAGCCCATTCCGGCTCCCAGCGAACCGATGCAATATCGGGCCATTGGCTTAGTACGGGGCAAATATAGCCCCAGTGCAGAGCAATTTACGCGCGGTCTGTTACTAGCCTCTGATGGGCAGGAGATCGATTCTGTGCTGTTAGGTCGCGTAATGAGTCTGGTGAAGAATCACCTAGATTTAGAAACCGAACACCTGTGGGTAGTTTATCCGCGAACGCGACAAAATGATGATGCTTTACACCTTCAAATTGTGGGAGTTTGGGAACCAGAAAACCTTGACAAAAGTTTGTCTTCCACTGACGAGACATCGGCAAGCGATGTAACCGAAGCATCGAGATCGAGCAATTTAGAAGCTGAGAGTTCCCCCGTTGAAGATGGTTATTTTTCGATTCGCGGTGAGGTAGTTTATCAATCTCACGACGAACAAAAAATCATCGTCAAGATTAAGCAAGCACCGCGCAAGGAAGATGAAAAGCCCAAATTTTTTAAGCTCACACTCAAAGGTGTTTTGGAAAGAAAGGCTGTGGGATACTTCTGGGAATTCCATATCCAGCGACTGGCTAACGACCTCCTAATTCAGGAGGCCAAAGATATCGCATCCTTGCGTCCGAGTAAGCCCAGGAAACCTTTTAAAGGTAAAAAACCGGGTGGTAAAAAGTTTGGTAAATATCCAGGGCCAGGGGCTGGCAGCAATCGTCCAGTACCCGCAGGCGCTAAACCTCCCACCGAAAAGCCAATTCCTCGACCGACGAAACGTCAGCAACCGAGTACCTAAAAAAGTCAAAAGTCAAAAAAGGGAATAGGGGTTAGGGCGTCGGGGCTAGGGGAAGAGGGAAGAGGGAAGAGGGAAGAGGGAAGAGGGAAGAGGGAAATATTAATTCTTCTGCTCCCCTGCCCCCCTGCTCCCCTGCCCCCCTGCTCTCCTGCTCCCCCACTCCCCCACTCCCCCACGGGTAGTTTACTCCAAAGCAATAGTTGCGCCCCATCGGTCTTGGGGTAAAAAAGACCGCTCCATTGGAATGGCAGCAACTCGTTCGCTGAGAGTGAATTTTCCTTCTTCAATCCACTGTTTCAACTCTAAAGCTACTTGCCGCGACAGATATATGCTGGCAAGAGGGGCAGATCTCACCTGTTTTCCCTCAATCGGAATGCGACCGGATTTTAATTGTGCGTAACTTACCAAACCAAAGGTAGGACGCACGCGGCGGGGAATGGAAAAATCTACTATCGGCGCTACTAAATCTTTGTCTTGTACGGCGCATTTTTCTACTACTTCCTCATGCAAAACAGGTAACGGTACACCTACGCCTAACATGAGGGAAGGGCCGTAATTTTTGAAGTAACAACCGCGCACCCAACGACGATTCATTTGTTTGGCATCTCCAACTAAGGCGAGGGTGGCGGCTGGACCAATTGGTGTCTGATTTGACAATCGTTTTTGTAATGGGAAATGCTGAGTGCCTTCCCAAGCTACGTAACCGATTCCTCCGCCTAAGAAAATGCGAGTGCCAATGCCAATTAGTTGCAAATCTGGGTCGTTGAGGAGGGGGGAAATAGCACCTGGATTGGAGTAGACGGCGTTGGCAAGTCGAGGTTGCAAAGGGCCGAGGTAAGTATACAGAGGCCGATCGCCTCCATTCACTCCCACGATAAAGTTTTGATATAAATTGCGGGGATTGTAGAGATAAAATTGGTTAATTGTGTCGCGGGTGATGGTGGTTTCAAATGATGGGCGAGGATAGCAATCAGTTACCTGTCCGACCGCTCGCAATTGGATGGGTTTGCCAGCAATTAAATCTTCGATTACATGACCGCCACCCCGTTCTTTGGATTCTGGATCGTCGCCTGCTTCCAACGTGCTAGGATAGTCTACGCTTTGGGTGGCTCCCAAATACAAATCTACTGCGCCAAATCCAGAATAAGCTAAGACTCCATCTAGCCAGCAGGAGCGAATTTTAATCGGTGGATCGGTGTGTCCTAAGTTAATTATTGCTCCGGAAGATTCCATCGGCTCAAAGGTGCCAGTGGTGATGACATCGACTTCTTTTGCAGTTTTGCTGATGCCAGCTTCTGCCACTCGCGCTTTTAATTCTTCGACGGTACAAACTACCGCAGATTTTTTGGTAATTTTATCGTTTATTTCGGCAATTGTTCGCATATAAAATTAAAAATTTCCAACTAAAAATTAAAACAATTGTTGGAAGTTGTGCGGGATTAAGAGTGAGCTAAGTTTAATTGGTAGTGTCATCTTCTGGACTCGATTTTTGTTGAGTTTTTGGACTATCTTCGGGCAAGACGGGAGCTTGTCGATCGGCTTCTGCTGCTGACTCTGATTCGGCAATACCGGCGCTCTCGAAGGCCAGTTGGCGATCGCTGTGCCATACATCCAGGATATCTTTAATCAGCACTTCTCTTACCCAGACCTGCCCTACAACTGTCAGAGGCAAGGCTAAAATCAGCCCCAAGAATCCAAAGAATGTAGCGAAAAATACTTGGGACATTAATGTGATCGCCGGTAGTAGCGCTACCTGTTGCGCCATCACGTAGGGAGTGAGAAAATTACTCTCAAACTGCTGAATGAAGAAGTACACAATTAAGACGGCGACGGATTTCCAGGGCGCATCTAAAAGTGCGATCGTCATCGGTAAGACTACACTCAATGTGGGGCCAATATTGGGAATAAAGTTGAGCAATCCCGCTAACACACCCTGAGCTAGTGCCAGCCTTACACCCAAAATCGACAAGCCAACCACGCTCAATAGGGCAACTACGCTCATGCTGATCAAAGCGCCGATAATCCATCTACCCAGCGCTACTTCGCATTGATCCAAAATCCCATCTACACGCCGTCGGTAGAAGGAGGGAAACAAGCGCACGAAGGTTTTACGGTAAGATTGGGGCTGGGCTAACATCATTAATGTCAAAACCAGCACCAGCAAAAAGCTAAGGACACCCCCCAGCGTATTGGAGAAAAAAGCGACCGATCCCCCCAAAAGGCGATTCAGTACGGGTTGCAGTTGTTGGCTGAGGCTGTTAATATCCGGCAGATACTGGTTGAATTGGGTTGGAAAATTATTTCTGAGCAGATTCAGCCATTGGTTGATGCGATTGACGCCTTTGGGGAACAACTCTACTAATTGTTGAACTTCCGCGACAAAGGGCGGCACAATCAGCAAGAAAAAGCCAATCAGAACGATGACCATAATGGCAATTGACAGCATTACCGCCCACAATCGCGGCAATCTGGACTGCTGCAATCGCCGTGCTAGCCTGTTCAAAGCAGTCGCTAACACGACAGCGGCAAAGACCAGTAAGATTACTTGCCGAATTTGCCACAATATGTATAAAGAGATGGCAACGAGTAACAGGCCGATCGCTTGACCCAATTTCACAATGCTGACTCCCAGTTGTTCGGGCTACCTTGAGTGTAATGCCCTTTGTCAAGTACATTCGTAACCGAATACAGCTAAATTAGCCGATCGCAATTTCCCCAGCATACATGAGTGCCACTGCTATCGCAATTTATCTGGGCTTATTTTCCCTGCTGCCATAACCGCCCCCAAAGTAAAAGCCCGACGATCGCACTTGGCAGAAGGACGATCGTCAGCGCAAGGCTCTGATTCGCAGTAACATTTAATACCGGGCCTCCATACTTAATTAATACCGACAGTGCAGTTGAGAAGATCAGCACTTTGAAAATGAATCCTGCCTGACTGTCCATTGCTTGTAAGGTAGACAACAATCCAAATTATGCCAGAAAAAGGTTATAAATAATCAACTTTCTGCCTTGGGTAATTGCTGTGTTTGGGAAGCTACAGGACTAATTAAACCCTGTGCCGTACTAAATAAATTTATGGGATTTTTCCCATCAGTAATTAGTACGCTTTGTAGACCCAGAGATTGCAAAAGTCTCGCCTGCATTTCCGGGCCAGCTTGCGCCATTGCGGTGAGTGTTTTTGGGCCGATCGCTTCTACTTTTTGTCTAAATTCTGTACTGGTAATTTCTGCCATTCGCTCTGCTTTTTGGATTTCCAAAGCGATTAGCGCTTGCTGATGAGCTAATTCAGCTTCCTGTCTCCCTCTTATTTGAGCTAATTCAGCTTCATAGCGAATTCGCGCCGCCTCTGCTTCTTGCTGAGCTAAATTAACGGCCAATTGACCTTGAATTCGCGCCGCCTCTGCTTTGGCTCTTGCTTCTGCCGTTGCTTGACCTGTAGATTGAATGGCGGCGTTTTCTGCTTGCAATTCCAGTAGATTTCGCCGTTCTGCTTCTGCCGCACTTTTATCAACAATTGCCTGTCTTTCTAATCTCGCTTTCGCTTCTTGGGCAATGCGTTCTGCATCTTGTCGGGCGGCTGCTTCTTGAGCATCGGTAGTAATTTGAATGGCAATTTGTACCGATTTTTGCAAACTTTCTAAGGTGCGTTCATCGACAGGTTCGACTGATTGAATGTCGATGTTTGTGATTACCAAGTTATTGGTTCTAAAGCGGAATTCCTCTCGCACGCGACCTTCACTGTCTGTTCCAAACACCGCAGTTCTGATAATGCGGGCAGAATTGCGATGAAATTCATCGAATTTTTCACCAGCTACAGCACCGCGCACGCGAGATGCGATCGCCTTACAAGCATCTCCTACAAAATCAGGCACTTGAAATAGTTTAGCTGCTGCTGCTTCGTCATGGCGATCGATATCGAAATACCAGTTATATGACAACTGAATTTGCAATCTGGCATGATCTGATGTCTCCACAGTAAAGATATCAGTCATAAAATCCGGGCCTAATAATAATGCTAAAGATTTGATCGCATTCGGACGTTTTGGTTTGCTACCCGACAAACTTAAAACAGTGAACGCTTCATCTGGCCCCAACATCACCAAATCCGGGCCAAATACAGTCCTGGCAGTTCTATCTTTATAATCGTGGATCTGCACGGCTGCATTTTGGGGAACATGAAAAACAACCGCCCTAGTTTTATCCCGTTTGGATATGCTATTAGTAATTAATCTTTGGCCTGCTTCTTCACCAGTTTTATGATGCTGACTGCGATCGGCAACCGGATCGCTTTTTTGCATCAGCAATTCTTCTACAACTGGCGGCAGTTCCTTTTGCCAAAGTTCTTCATAAGGGCTTAACATATATGCTTGTGGCCCGCTAACAAGCTTGAGTTCGCCTGTCTGAATATCCCGCACGTAAATCCCTTCATTCTTATCAAGAGGGATTGCTTTTCGTCTCTCCAATACTTCCACTTCGACGCGAGGAATATAATCTCTCGGCCCGGAAATCATCCACAAATCTCCAGGTTGATGTTGAATTAAATCTGCATCCTCACCTTCGCTGAAAGCTTCTTTTGCTCTTAGTAAAAGTGCTTCTTGTTCCCCCAAAACATAAATTTTTTGGATGCCATTTTCCAGAGATTCACCAGGATGCAAGAAAAATGATATTCTCCCTTGTCTGACTTCTCGCATTCCCAACTGAGGTTTACCATCTGTATCGATCGGGTTGACCACAATACACCATTCTCTATCTCCCAAAGTGGTTATTTCAACTTCTCCCACTACCTCTTCATAAACATCGGGAATGTGAATTTCGGCATCTTCAATTGTGACTAACCATTCATCGCCTGCTTTACGTTGGCGACCGAAAATATCGGTGAAAGTGCGTTTTGCTCTCAGATGTAATGCTTTCTTTTCTGTCAAAACGTAAGCATTAATAATGCCAACTACTTCTTCATCTACCCCAGGTAAATAGGCTCCTTCTTCCCTCACTAACCATTCTTCACCCGCTCTCCTTCTGTTACTTTGACGGTCTGTACAATTTTGCCTTGCCAGCAGTCGTAAAGCTTGGTTTGGTTTAATTACGCTGGCGGTAACTATCTCTATAACTTCAACTTCCACGCGGGGTATGTAAGTTCCTGGGCCTTCAAACAACCATTCATCGCCTGCTAAACGGTTAATAGTTTGGTTTTCAAATTCTCCATCAACTTCTACTCTAATTAAATCGCTCAAATCGCGAGTAGCTCTTAAACGTAACGCTTGATTTCTTTCTACAACTTGTAGTAGTTCGATTTCTCCATCAAGTTCTTCACCTGGATAAAGAGGAAAAGGTTCTTGCGCGAAGCGAATTTCTGCATCGCCATAACGCAGTTTTATTTGTCCGTGTTCGTCTGCGATCGGATTCCCATTCTCATCGCGAAGAACGGGATTTTCGATTATGCAATAATATCGAGGCGGTACGACGATCATCGGTTCCGGCTTTAATATTAACCGTTCGTGATCGCGCAGGGTAATAGTTTGCGGCCCAACTTCCAATCTGGTAACGCCAGTATTGTTATCTAAAACGTGAATGAATTGCTGGGGTTTCAGGCGAATTACGCCACTAGAGATTCCTGGTAATTCTGTTTTACTTTCTGTTGTGCGATCGATCGGATTCATATTGATGTTTTCAGAGTATTTTGTTTGGGTAGACGCAATTATTTTCCCTTGCTGCTCTCTATTTTTAGGAAAGCAGAAATAATGGTATTCGTGCAAATACCGCTCAATTCTAACCGCGACATTTTAGCAATAGTTAACTTGTAATAGAACTACAATTTTGTATGAACTTCGTTACATAGAATTATCGCAATTTAAAGTGCGTTGGCGTAGCCTGCCGTAGGCATATCACTCTTAGCACTTTCACACTGCTTAAGCCAACAATTCATTAACTGCTACACTAAAACCTGGTAGCACGATTTGAGTGCTAACTACTTCACCCAAATTAAACAATTTTTGCTGCTGATTTGTAATAACCAATATCCACTGACTTTCGGGAAAAACTAGCCATATTTCCTGACAACCAGATTCTAAATACTCTCGGACTTTAGTAAATACTTCTTCTGCTACATCGGTGGGAGAAATAATTTCAGCAATTAGGGGAAAACTTTGCGGTAATACAGTAAAATTATCTCCATATTGTGCGAGTAATTCTGGGGTTAAATAAGCTATATCAGGACAACGCCCTCTTCCCACTGTTCGACAAGATACTTCAACGTAAACTTCGCCACCCTGCTGACTTGAACTTAGATAATTTCCCCAATAACGAGCGAGTTTAGCTTGAGTTCGGCTATGTTTTGCTGTCATACCATTTTTCTCCACTAATTGCCCATCCACCCATTCTGTATTATCGGGCGGATTGACCATATAATCTTCTAATGTAAAGATTTTCGATATATTTAATGGTTCGGCGGTAGTTACCATTGCTTTTCTCCTTGGCTGCTTATGTTATTATATTAACTCAAGTTGCTAGTTAGTTGCTTTCTTTGTATGTTGTTGCGCTTTAGCGCCCTTATCTCTGTTGTAATAAGAGCGCTAAAGGGCTAAATCTAAGTAGGAAGGTGCGATCGCATGATTCAAGCTATATCGAAATCCCTTACTTTAGAACAGTTCATTGCTGACTATGGCGATAACGATCGCTACGAGTTGATTGATGGAGAATTAATTGATAGGTCACCAACCGGGCCACATGAAGAAGTAGCAGCTTTTCTCCTTCGCAAATTCAATGTAGAAATCGATCGACTAAATGTGCGTTGGTTTACACCCACACGCTGTCTGATCAAACCACTCGGACAAAGCACCGCCTTCCGTCCAGATGTGCTGATTTTAGATAAAGAGGCTATTGCAAACGAACCACTTTGGCAACAGGAACCAATCATTACGTTGCCAAGTTCTATCAAGTTGGTGGCGGAAGTCGTTATTAGCAATTGGCAAAATGATTATGCTCGTAAAGTGGAAGATTACGCAGCACTCGGTATCCCCGAATACTGGGTTGTAGACTATTTAGGAGTTGGCGGACGGCAGTTTATCGGTGTAGCTAAACCTCCTACAATTACTATCCATCAGTTAGTTGAAGGAGAGTATCAAGGACAACAGTTTCGTGGCAGCGATCTTATTATTTCCCCCACTTTTCCAAACTTGGAACTTACCGCCGAGCAAGTATTTGCAGCAGCAAGATAGCAAAGCGCGATCGCATCAGAAACCGGGTTTCTTAATCAAATCTCTTTTAGCCGACATAAATCATCGCAAAAACCAGGTTTATTGTCAACTATATTCTATTTTCACATATTGCTTCACCACAGCTTGCAACTTAAAAACCGTCTCTCCATTTTCTTTCTTTTCCAGCAAACAACGTCTTCCCAAAGATTGCATTACCTTGAATAACTCTGAGGGCGATATCTGCATATCATTTAACAATTGAGATATAGAAACAGGTTCATTTTCAGTCGCTAACCTAGACATTACCTGTTTCTCTAAATCTGATAACCTACTTAATTGCCGATCGAATATATCTTTTAAATCTTCACTCACAAATAGGGCATCATATTTCAGAAATTCAGCGACTCTCCCACTACACAAATCTTTAATCAGCGTTGCTACTATTTTTAACCATAATGGATTGCCTTGGTAAAGGTTAATCAAGTCTTCCCATTGATTTTCATCAACTAAACCTTTCTCTTTGAGTATTTCCCTTGCTGCGATACCTAAACCATCTAATTGTAGCGATCGCACTAATTTATCTCCCCCTTCCAATGTTACAATTTCTTTCGGTTTATCCCAACTAAGCAGCAACAAGCAACTATTATGATATAATTCTCCTAATCTTTTAAAGAGTAATCCATAATCTTCATATCCAGTTTCATAGCAACCAGCTAGTTGTCCGTTACTGAAAATATGATGTACATCATCGAATACGATCAGACAGCGTTGCTTTCGCAGATATTCTATTAATTGCGATCGCTTATTTTCTCCACTATCTGATAATTCACTTTCTTGCTGGTTAGATAAAAATTCGATTAGTTCTTTTTGAATTAGTTCTAGCGGTGGTTTATCGCAGAGACTTCGCCAAATTACACAATCAAATTTATCCTGAATTTGCTTTAGTAGCTGAACTGCGATCGCACTTTTCCCGATCCCGCTTATCCCCAAAATTGCCACTAGGCGACAGCGTTCTTGCACTATCCATTTTTCTAGGATAGCCAGTTCTTTTGTGCGATCGTAGAAATTGCCGAGATCCGGTGCATCATCTACAAAAACCCGGTTTCTTGAAGAAACCGGGTTTTTAACTTGGTGCGATCGATCTTGTGGAACTTGTGGAGGTGGCAAAGGTTTTGGACAAAAGTTAATGTTACCAATACCTACAAAGTCTTGTGCGAAATTTGATGAAACTGATGAAACTTTAGAGAACCGACACCTTTCCATTGTAGAGCGAAAATTTGATTTATTGACATCTTCTCCTAATACATCTGAGAGTACCTTCCAAAGTTCAGAAGCGATATCTTTAACGTGACCTTCTGTGCAATTAAACTGTTCTGCTATTTTCGAGTATTTCTGATTTTGCACCGTTCCCCGTAGGACAGCTTCTTGCAGATCGTCTAGATGTTTCCCTGTTTTGGTGAAAATTAGGCGATCGGCTATTTTTAACATTTCTTTAATGTCCATTGGTTAGGTAGATGTCGGTATTTTCACTATTATAATCCGACTTTTTCCTACTTTATCCGACTTGGGCAACTTTTTCCGACTTTTTCCGGCTTTTTTGTGTTGGAAAAGTTCCTACGAAATCCTACTTTTCCCGACTGGACAGGTAGCCTATTCTACCGCATACTTGGCAGCAAACCCAGCGTTTAAAGGTTAAACACCTGTTTCTATATGAGTATTATCAGGGGGATATAATGCTTAATTTTTCTAAAAGTTTATCTAAAAGCATTGTTGGCTTAACTGCTTCCGTTATTTTGATTCCAGTTATTTCAAGCAGCGCATCAGCCGCCAGCCTTGGCTCACTACTCAGTGCGGTGAATGATATTGTATCCATTGCTGATCAGTTGTCAGCAAACACAGGTACTGAAGTTAACTGTAGTAATTCTACACTCAAAAATACTTCCACTGTCCTCACGTTACGTACTGACTGTACATTAAAGTTTGATGTCAGTACTAATTTTAATATTGCTTCGGCTGGCTCACGAAACTGGCTAAACATATACCAATCGGAAAAATTTTGGGGAGATTCAAAACGCAATTATCGTCTCGATCTTACTTTCTCTGGCTTAACAATTGCAAGTGTCAGCACTCTTGGTAGTGGGGATGCTTATGCCAAAAGCTGGGTGAGTAATCTTTATAATTCTTCACATTCAACCGGACTCAATTTGTACCGTGCATTTGTGGGTAGCGCTTCAGATGCCAGATGGTTGAATTCCTATACTTTCAGCAAAAACTTTAGTGGAACACAAAAATTTGCTCTAGGAGGCGCATATTTGGGATTTGCTGAAGTTAATGGTTTAGGCAAACTAAAAGCTAGTTCTACTATCAGTTTCACGAGTATAGCTACTATAACTGATCTAGGTAAACGTCGAAGTTCACTAGCAAGCTTTGCTAGTGCTGCTAGCGTTTCTGACGATGATTTTATTCCCGTCTCGGATGAGGAATTGGCCAGTATTTCTGAGGATAATTTTAGCACTATCTCTGATGACGGATTTTCCAATGTTTATGAGGATGATTTTAGCACTATCTCTGATGACAGCATTTCTACCTCAGTTCCAGAACCATCTCAAATTGGCGGACTAGCAGCACTTCTAACTATGTTATTAGCAACCAAGCGCTCTCGTTTTGCCAAAAAGCATACTAAAGAAGCTGAAAAGCTTGTTGGTAAAACAGCGGTTAAAGTTTAGTAATTAGGAAGCTGGTAGTCTCCGAACATTACTCCCTCTCCATTCTGCACCAAAACTTTCAGTCAAGAGCGATCGCACCTTACCCAAAATAAGTGTGATCGCTTCCTCGCAGTACAACTCACCTATTTAACTTCCGATTTCACTTTCTTTTGTTGCAGCTTTCTGTTTCGCTGTAAGTCTATCTTCCGAGCGACCTTTCCACTTTGCCTCAAATGCGATCGCAAGTTCATTAAGTTCTCTAGCTTTCTGTTCAGTAATTTTGGCAAGTTCAAGCATCGAAGCTAATTTTGCCTGTTGCGCTTCACTCATAGATCCTTCTGTCATCAGAAATTCTCCAAAGATTCCCTCTCCATATTGTACAAAAAATTTAATCAAAATCCAATCGCACCTCCATTTACTCAAATAATGCTACTATTTAATCATAATCAATACCGAAAAAAATAAAAAAATAATGGAAAACATTGCTATCTCTGACTTATCGAACCAAAAATCATTAGAAACCACATTTTCAGAACTAACTGAAAGATGGCGCAAGGAAACGCAGATGATGTCCTCAATTACCAAAAAATCAAAACATCCTGCTTACCAAGAAATTATCAGCATGGGAACACCAGTTTTACCCCTAATTCTACGCGAACTGAAGCGCCAGCCAGATCATTGGTTTTGGGCGCTAGTTGCTATCAGCGGAGAAAACCCTGTAAGTTCAGAATCCAACTTCGATCGCGCTGTTGAAACTTGGTTGGAATGGGGAAAAAATCGCGGATTAATTTAGATGGAGTCAATTCAATTAGAACTTTATTTTCCGAATTTAAGAAACACCGGATATAGGATAGAAAGCCAAAAAACACCCCGATATAATTGTATTGCTTGGGCTGCTGGTGTAGACGATCGCCCTTGGTGGCCGATCGATTTACCGCCTTATTATTGGCCAGAAGAACCAAGAGTTGAATCCTTAGCCGCTTTCATTAGTGTTTTTCAAAGTTTAGGATATCAAGTTTGCGACAGTAGCGATCGCGAAATCGGTTTTGAGAAAGTAGCAATTTATATAGATGAAGATGAAATCCCAACACATATTGCAAGGCAACTTCCTTCTGGTGAATGGACAAGTAAATGTGGTGATTTGGAAGACATCATTCACACCTTAGAAGGGCTAGAGGGATCTTATCCAGCTTATGGAAGAGTAGCTTGTGTGATGAAAAGACCAATATCGGGAAGCTAGCATTTATCCGAATATATGGAAATTAATTAAGCTAGGGGGAAAACGCGATCGCACTTTCTCCACTCCCTCTCTATTCTGCACCAAAACTTTTAGCCATTCAGTCATCGATGGTTCAGTCATCATAAATTCTCCAAATCAGTTTTTAGCCTACTTGCATTTATTTTAACTTCGCCGCGCTACTATACAACTATAGTTATCCGTCGTTTCTAAAGTCGCGTTGCGGTGTAAGTAATTCAAGCTGTTATTCTAGTTTTAAAATTGCATAAAGGAGGTAGATTCAATTACACCTTCAGCTTGATGAACGATCGATCGCAATTTATCTACCATCTCTGACTCAACATCTTGCCACAACCCGCGCTGATGCGCTTCTAACAATCTTTCTGCCATATCTCGCAACACCCAAGGATTTTTTTCTTGGATAAATGCCTGCACGGATGGCTCAAATAAATACGCCTCTGCCACTCCTCTATACATAAAATCTTCCACACAGTTAGCTGTAGCATCGTAGGCAAATAAATAATCCACCGTCGCCGACATTTCAAACGCACCTTTGTAACCGTGGCGCATCACTCCCGCTATCCACTTGGGATTGACTACGCGAGAACGATATACTCGCGCAATTTCCGATCGCAACTGTCTGACTTTGGGATTTTCAGGCAGAGAATTATCGCCAAAATAAGTTTGGGGATTTTTTCCAGTTAAGGCGCGAACTGCTGCTGTTAACCCACCCTGAAATTGATAGTAATCATCCGAATCTAGCAAATCGTGTTCGCGGTTGTCTTGATTGTGCAGAACTATTTGCATCTGCCGCAGACGCTGTTCAAATGCTTCTGGTGCTGCAATACCGAATTTGGGATTTTGGATTTGGGTTTTGGGATTTTCCTGTGCCTTTGTTTCCCTATGACTGGATGTGTAAGCATAGCTACTCCAATTAATATAAGCACGCGCTAAATCTTGCTCATCTTTCCAGTTTTGCGCTTCAATTAAACCTTGCAGACCGGCACCGTAGGCACCGGGTTTAGAACCAAAAATGCGATAGTGCGATCGCATTTCTGCCTGTTCTTCATTTAACCCCGCAGCCAGCCAGAATTGCCTTTCTTGCTTCACTTGCGCCGCCAAAGGATTGTCTTCCGGCGGTTCGTTCAACGCGGCTACCGCCGCTATTGCGCGATCGAATAAATCGATTAAATTCGGAAAAGCATCGCGGAAAAAACCCGAAATTCGCAGCGTTACATCCACACGCGGACGCCCCAAAACCGCAACTGGCAATATCTCAAAATCTACTACCCGCCGCGATGGGCCATCCCACACAGGTCGCACCCCCAGCAATGCCAACGCCTGCGCCACATCATCGCCGCCAGTCCGCATCGTTGCAGTTCCCCATACGGATAATCCCAGTGTTTTAGGATACTCGCCATTTGACTGAGTATATTGCTCAATCAAAGTTTCAGCCGCTTTTCTGCCAATATTCCAGGCTGTTTCCGTCGGCAGGCTGCGAATATCAACCGAGTAAAAATTGCGACCAGTAGGCAGTACTTCCGGGCGTCCCCGCGTAGGTGCACCAGATGGGCCGCTGGGTACAAATCGACCGTCCAAACCGCGCAACAATTGGGTGATTTCTTGTTGAGTTTGTTGCAGTGCGGGTAGGAGGTAAGTGCTTATCCAATCTAACTCGCGCTTGATTAATTTTCCGCTTTCAATTATCAGTTGTTCTTTATCGGTTGCTATTAGCTGTTCTACTAAATTAGCTGCGTATTCTTCCAATAACTCGATCGCATCCCCAGCAGTTTGATATTTTGTGGTGTCTTGATATTTTGTGGTGTCTTGATATTTTGTGGGCTCTTGATATTTTGTGGGCTCTTGATATTTTGTGGGCTCTTGATATTTTGTAGGGTCTTGATATTTTGTAGGGTCTTGATATTTTGTAGGGTCTTGATATTTTGTGGGCTCTTGATATTTTGTGGGCTCTTGATATCTTGTGGGCTCTTGATATTTTGTAGGCTCTTGATATTTTGTAGGCTCTTGATATCTTGTAGGCTCTTGATATCTTGTGGGGTGGGCATCTTGCCCGCCTTCAATTAATGATGGGGAATTTAATGACAGGCGAGACGCCTGTCCCACAAGAGGTAGGGATGGATCTGCTGTTAAAGGGTCAAAATCCCAACCCCAATCTTTAGCGATCGCACGAGTTAAACCAAGGCGATTAGTACCGGGATGACGGGCTATAGCTACAATCAAATCCCTTAGCTGTCGCCCCTGCGGACATTGCCCGAAAATATGTAGTCCGTCCCGAATTTGTGCTTCTTTCAATTCGCAAAGATAACCATCAATTAAAGACAGAAGCGAACTGTCGAAATTTTCAGGAAAAAATTCTTTGTTTTGATTTTTTACTTTTAAATTTTGACTTACTTCTAAATCTTGCTGTAAATTTTCTTGCGATACCAACTGTGCGATGCGATCGGCTATCATCGGTAAACGCTTTGGGTCTAAACTTTGCGCCTCATAATATTCATCGATCGAACTTTCTAATTGTTGCAAAGGGCCATAAAGTTCCGCCCGCGTCATCGGTGGCGTCAAGTGGTCGATAATCACAGCTTGAGCGCGACGTTTAGCTTGAGAACCTTCACCCGGATCGTTGACAATAAACGGATAAAAATGTGGCATCGCACCTAATGCCACTTCCGGGTAACAATTACTCGATAAAGCGACACTTTTACCGGGTAGCCATTCCAAATTGCCGTGCTTCCCTACATGAACGATCGCATCTGCTTGAAAATGTTGTCGCACCCAATAATAAAAAGCTAAATAAGCATGAGTGGGTTCTAAATCCGGGGCATGATAATTCAAACTGGGATCGATATCGTAACCTCGACTCGGTTGAATCCCCACAAAAACATTACCTAACTGAATTCCCGAAATTGGAAATAGGAAATTACCCCTTTCGTCCCCCCCGTTGACGGGGGGGATTGAGGGGGGGTTCCGAATTCCCCAGCGATCGCATATCCCTTGCTGTACATCTTTTGGTAAACTTACAAAATACTCGTTATATTCTTCTAGCGATAATTGCTGCCAAATCTGTCGTAATTCGCGCCCTTCCGGATCGTTAGTCACCCCAGCAGTCAAGCGTGCAATCAACTCATCGCCCGTTTCAGGTAAATTTTCCAAATAATAACCAGCCGATTGCAACGCCTTCAGAATCTCTACACAACTAGCTGGAGTATCCAATCCCACCCCATTAGCGAGACGCCCATCGCGATTGGGATAATTAGCTAAAATTAGAGCAATTTTGCGCTCGGAAACGGGAGTTTTACGCAGACGCACCCAGTTTAAAGCTAAATCCGCTACAAAACCAATCCGATCTAATTGCGGTTCGTATCCCACCACATCAGTTTCCAATTGAGGATGGCGAGATTGCACTGCTTTAAATGAAACTGCTCGACTGATAATTCGCCCATCTACTTCCGGTAGCGCCACATTCATCGCCATGTCTCGCGGCGAAAGTCCTTTGTATCCAGATTCCCACTGTTCGACAGTACCGCTGCTAAAAATTACTTGCAATACAGGCACATCTAAATTTTCAATAGGGGATGGCATTGTCAATCCCAAATCTGAAATGGAAAAGCTAGTTGTATTTAGTAAAATATCTATTTGTTCTGCATCTTTGGGCTGGCAATATTGCAACAGTTCTGCTTGCACATCAGGTTCTCGCAAAGAAGAGACAAATATTGGCACTGGTTGTAATTTCCGAGCGGATAAAGCTTGACAAAGCGCATCGATTACAGTTGTATTTCCAGCTAAATAATGAGCGCGGTAAAATAATATTCCAACTTTAGCTATTGACAATTCTGCTTGTTTCCCATTTCCCATTTCCCAGCGATAAAGTCCCACACGGGGAACTTCTGCTGGTGGCGGCGGATTGTAGGTTTGAGCTAAGCACACATCGGCAACAAATTTAAGCGCGTTCACAAAATTTTGCACGCCGCCTTCGGTGAAATAGCGCCACAGCTGGTTAACTACTGTGAGGGAGACGGTGGAGCGATCGAATAAATGGGGATCTGGGCGATCGTCTCCCGGCATCACAATCAGCGTTTTCTGGGATTTTTCCACCGTTTCCCGCACTACTTCCAATCCATAAGACCAGTAGGAACGTCCTCCTAGCAGCCTGACGATAATTACCTCTGCTTGTGCAAGCACTTGTTCTGCATAAGTATCAATACTTAACTGTTGTTGCAACTGCAACAGATTCACCACCCGCAGCGCTGGGAATCCCTCCGGTAGGAAGCCGACTGCGGCGGCAAAGGTTTGGATATCCGTATCCGCAGCAGTTAGAAAAACGATGGGAGCAGGCGTTTGCTCCACAAAAATGACTCCTTCTTCCTGAAAATTCCACCCTCCGGGGGTAGCAGC
The DNA here is from genome assembly GCF_041929145.1 of Aerosakkonema sp. BLCC-F183. NCBI lineage: Bacteria > Bacillati > Cyanobacteriota > Cyanophyceae > Aerosakkonematales > Aerosakkonemataceae > Aerosakkonema > Aerosakkonema sp. BLCC-F183. The sequence continues at coordinate 64,087 of NZ_JBHFNU010000005.1, forward strand.
TAAACGATGCAAGATGGTATCCCTTTTTCTGTCTGCTTACTCGACGTTGCGCTCTCTTCAGCGCTTTTTCATCTTGCCTCAAAATGCGAGGGTTTTCAATTTTTTTCCCATCTGCATCAGTAGAGAAATGGTTCTAACCCATATCTAAGCCTAATATCTTACCAGTTAAATCATGATTTGCCTTACTTTCGCCATCAATGCAAAACTGTGCTTAATATCCATCAGAACGGCTAACTATTCTAACTCGCTGGATTTGACGGATCTCAGAGAAGTGCAAATCTCTATTTCCCTAAAGCTTGAAAATGCCTCCACCAAACTGGTCGGTAAATGTGATATTTCTTCTTGCTTGCGATCGCACCCATCCGCAGGTTTTATATTTAACAGATGTCCTTCTTTGCAGCCGCTTGAATTTTGGATACCTTTTGGCCTGGGACTTGATTTTTCCAATTATCAAAGAATTTGTATATGCCTACCAGTTTTCTTTCAGCCATTGGTTAACGTGACATTGAGTTAAGTTTTTTACCCAAGCGAACTCAGGGTTTTCAGCTAAACCCGGTCGTATTTTATTGATATCCATACCGTTTATTCCTGGATCGTCCATCCTGTAACGCAAAGATTTATTACGAAAAAAAGGCCAGTCGGCAACATATCATCAATGATGCGATACTGGCTGAGAGTTTCTTGTAACTTAGCTTCATAAACTAGCATTTATGTAAAACAATTATTCAGGTATTGTAGCAATGTTTGTAAAAATATGGTACTCGATGTACCATATTTTTAACACCTTCGCTCCCAACCAAACTAACGGTATAATCGCGGTAAAAGGCAAATCTGATAAATAAATATCTAAAATGGTCAGTTATCAAAATTCAATTTTAAATCGATGTTTGCCCCTGACTACTTTTGAGCGGGTGCGAGAGTTATTGGGGCAGATGGCTCAAAGGTTTCAGGCAGATACCGGCGTCAATTTTTCCGCTTTGCGGAAAAGACAAGAACAAGATTTTACCTTATTTCTGACGGAAGATGTAGTATCCTCTGTAGAAGTACCCCAAGGAACGCTGCCAGAAAGGTTCGCGCTGTTAATTTCAAAGCGCTTTAGCGCCTGGTTGTTCGGAGACAGGGCATGGGAGAAAAGCGAGACGGAAAGCCCGAACGGAAAGGATAATCTGCCGACGACCAATTGCCAAGTGTCAATCCCCAATGCCCAATTCCTTAGCGTGGGGTTAACTTTCGAGCCAACAGCGATCGTCGCCTTTCTCACCCAACTCAGTAATTTAGTAGAAAACAATCTCTTTGCCCGTCAAACTCTGCAAGCAGCAAGCAAAATCCCCCAGTCTAACGACCCGACGCTTCAAAGTGAATTTACTCTCTCGTTGCTAGAAATCTTTTCCCAGGATCGAGAGGAAAACAATGCAGCAGAAAAGGTCTATCCTTATGTTTCTGTGTGTCAACCCGTTCATAATACGCTCAGCCAACAGATCGAACAAGAGCGACTCCTGAATCAGGTGACAACGCAAATCCGCCAAAGTCTCGAATTACCGGTCATTCTCAATACTGCTGTTGAGCAGGTAAGAAATTTTTTGCAAGCCGATCGCCTGATCGTATATGAATTTCACTGCGACACAGTAGAGGAGCGGCATAACTCTAAAATAGCTTCTTCTTCAGGCGACTACCACGGCTTTGCAGTCAACCAGAATGCCGACTCAAACTTTCCAGACCCCCTCTATCCTCTGGCATCTTTGGATTCTTCCTCCTGTTACGGTCGCATTACCTACGAAGCTAAGGCAAACGATAGCATACCCTCAGTACTCTATTTGGCAGAGGAGGGATACTGCTTCATCAAAGTGCCTAAATGTCGCGAGAAATATCGCAAAGGTTTTGCCTTAGCCGTCGAAGATATCGAAACTGCCTACATTTTTTCTCCCTGCTTGTTGGACTTAATGCGAAATGTGCGGGTGCGAGCCAAGTTAGCTGTACCGATCGTCATCCAAGAACAACTCTGGGGACTGCTCATTGTCCATCAATGCTTCCAACCCCGCCAATGGCAGGAAAATGAAAAAAACTTTCTCCGGCAAATTGCAGAACACTTAGCGATCGCCATTTACCAAGCTCAACTTTATGCCCAACTCCAACAGCAAAAACAAACTTTAGAACAACGGGTGATCGAGCGCACCCAAGAACTCCACGATGCCATGCTAGCCGCACAATCAGCCAGTCGCACCAAAGGTGAGTTTCTCGCCACCATGAGCCACGAATTGCGAACACCTCTCACCTGCGTCATCGGGCTCTCTGCGACTCTCTTGCGCTGGTCATTCGGTCAACTCAGTCAGAAACAGCGGCAATACCTGCAAACTATCCACGATAACGGAGAACACTTATTAGAGTTAATCAACGATATCCTCGAACTTTCTCAAATGGAAGCGGGTAAAACCGTTTTAAATATCAGCGATATTTCCTTATCTCTAGTCGCACAATATAGCTTACAAATTGTCAGAGAAAAAGCCCTCCAACGCGGCGTTGAACTGGCAATCAATTTACGTATATCTCCCAGTCAAGACCGATTTTTAGCTGACGGTAAACGAGTTAAACAAATTCTTTTTAATCTCCTAACTAATGGCATTAAATTTACTCCCTCTGGCGGACGAGTGACTCTGCGAGTTTGGTTGGAGGGCACTCAGGCTGTGTTTCAGGTAGAAGATACCGGGATCGGCATTTCTCAAGAGCAGCTACCTCTAATTTTTCAGAAATTTCAACAGTTGGATACCTCTTATCACCGCCAATACGAAGGCACTGGTTTGGGTTTGGCTTTAACAAAACAACTGGTAGAATTGCATAGGGGTCGGATCGAAGTCGATTCTAGGGTGGGAGAGGGATCGATTTTTACAGTTTGGTTGCCTCTACCGCCATCACCTCCTTCTCCCAACGATCCGCGCATACCGATAATGACCGACCTCCCCCAAGGGCGCATTGTGTTGATTGAAAATGATGAAGAAACAGCTAACCTCATCTGCGATATTCTCACTGCCGCCGGCTATCAAATTGTCTGGATTATTGAAGGCACAACCGCTATAAAACAAATTGAAATTTTGCAACCTTTCGCCGCACTCGTGGAAATTAATCTTTCCGGTCTAAATGGTTATGAAGTGATCCGTCAATTGCGTAATTCATCTGCAATATCAAACCTAAAAATTTTGGCTATAACTGCTACGGAAATACCCGCAAATCAATTATACGGTTTGGGGGCAGAGCCAGATGATTATCTGAATAAACCCGTGCAGCCACAAGAGTTATTGCACAAAGTTCAATTGCTAATGACTAATAATTAATTGTTGGTTGTTCATTAGACATCTCCAACATATAAACTAAACTGCGAGCGAGTAGGATAAAATGGAGTTTTACCTTACCGAAATGAGCCAACTGAGAGAATATATAGAAAAGCACCCATCCGAAACCCAAAGGTTAGTGGGTGTCGATTATGAGCAGTTAATAGAGTTGAGCGGTCTTGCAGAAAGATTACACAAGCAGAAACAACTTGCAGCAGAACAGAGAAAAACGAGAATAATCAAGGCTGGAGGGGGAAGACAGCCAAAGTTAAACTTGAGTGACCAAGTTCTACTAACCTTAGTATATCTGCATCACCTACCAACATTCCAGATGCTAGGAGTTCAGTTCGGAGTAAGTGAATCAGCAGCTAATTATATATTTCACTACTGGCTAGGAATATTAAGGGAACTGCTACCAGCCTCTTTAGTAGAACAAGTAAAAAAAAAGCCTCAGAATGGTCATGGATTGAAGAAATATTAAGCGACTTTGAGTTAATAGTGGATAGCTACGAGCAACCGCGTGAAAGGCCAGCAGAGTACCAAGAGCAAAAAAAGTATTACTCAGGAAAGAAGAAAAAGCATACATTTAAAAACCAATTAATAGTAATGCCTTCTGGTCAAGAGATAGTGGATGTAGTAGTAGGGAAACCAGGCGCAACCAGTGATATAAAAATATGGCGAGAACAACGGAGAGAATTCAGTAGTGGCCAGAAATTTCAAGGAGACAAAGCTTACGTAGGAGAACCAGCGATTGACACCCCTCATAAGAAAACTAGAAGTAAAGGTATAACGCTTGAACAAAAACAAGATAATCAAAAAAAAGCCCGCACTAGAGTGGTGGTAGAGCACTTAATTAGACTGGTGAAGACTTTTCGGATAGCGGCAGAAAGATTCCGGTTAAAATCCACAACTTATGAACCAGTAATTCTGACTGTATGTGGATTAATCAGATGGCGGATAGGTGCAATAGTTCGCGCATAGCTAAAAAGCCTAAAATTTCTGACTAAATATGAAACAATCTTACCTCAAAAATCCCTTCTATTTTGACCGCAACACTGCCAAAGCCTTATGTAACCGTTGGTTTTTGACTGCCTGCCCTTTGGGGGGCAGGCAGTCAAAAACCAATATTATAAAGGCTTTGGCAGTTTTTGGAGATGTCTATTGTTGATGCTTCATGCTTTATCATTTATCACGCGCCATAAACTTTTCCAACAACTGACAACTAACAACTGACAACTGACAACTGACAACTAACAACTGACAACTGACAACTGACAACTGACAACTGACAACTGACAACTGACAACTGACAACTGACAACTAACAACTGACAAATGACTGTTAATCAACAAAAAATAACACAACTGCGCCATAGCTTGATTGTTTCCTGTCAGGCTCCCGCTGACTCGCCCCTACACGATCCTCTCGCGATCGCTGCAATGGCGCAAGCTGCTGTACTCGGAGGCGCAGCCGCAGTAAGGATTGATACACCAAGTCATGTCAGCGCCGTGCGCCAGAAAGTAGAAGCACCGATTATCGGGCTTTGGAAACAGCAGATACGTGGATACGATGTATACATTACTCCTGAGTACCAACACGCGGAGGCGATCGCATCTGCCGGTGCAGATATCATCGCCATTGACGCTACCCCCAGAAATCGACCGGGTAATGAAAGCTTGCATACCCTAATTGCACGCATTCACAAGGAATTGGGCAAGCCGGTGATGGCAGATGTAGATACCATTGAGGCAGCGATCGCCGCCGAAAAAGCCGGTGCCGATATTGTGGGTACAACGCTCTACGGCTACACCAACGACACAAAGCACCTCTCTCCCCCCGGCTTGGAACTCCTGGCCCAAATGGTAAAAAATTTGAACGTACCAGCCATTTGCGAAGGCGGCATTTCCTCACCCCAGATGGCTCAACAAGCCCTACAACTGGGAGCCTATGCAGTTGTGGTCGGCACTGATATCACCGGTATCGATTACAAGGTTTTAGCTTATCGCGCCGTTTTCCCTTGACAACTCATACTCATAATGAGTACGCTTAAATAGAAATCGATCGAAAAAGCCATTTGACCGCACAGGAGCCAAATTCATGTTTTCCAACAAAGAAGGACAAAAAGTTCCCCACGTCACCTTTCGTACCCGTCAGAAAGGCCAGTGGATAGATGTAACCACAGATGAACTGTTTGTCGGTAAGACAGTAGCTGTATTCTCCTTACCGGGTGCCTTCACCCCCACCTGTTCCTCCACCCACGTTCCAGGTTACAACGAATTGGCGAAAGTCTTCAAAGAAAACGGCGTAGATGACATCATCTGTATTTCCGTCAACGATGCCTTTGTGATGGAAGAATGGGCAAAAGATCAAAAGGCAGACAATATCAGGTTCATTCCTGATGGTAACGGACAGTTTACCGAACAGATGGGAATGCTCGTAGATAAGTCAGACCTGGGATTTGGGAAGCGATCGTGGCGCTATTCTATGCTAGTCAAAGATGGCGTAGTCCAAAAAATGTTTATCGAACCAGAAGAACCGGGCGATCCCTTCAAAGTGTCTGACGCCAACACAATGCTCAACTATATCAACCCCAACGCAGTCAAACCGAAACTGATTTCCCTATTTACAAAAGTGGGTTGTCCCTTCTGTGCCCGTGCCAAAGCATTGCTGAGCCAACGCGGGTTAGAATACGAAGAAATTGTCTTGGGTAAAGAAATCACCACCAAGTCTTTAAGAGCCGTCACGGGCGCATTAACGGTACCCCAAGTATTTATAGATGGCAAATTAATCGGCGGTTCGGATGCGTTAGCTGCTTACTTGGGTGAGAACTAAGCCGATCCGGTATTTAGGGCGATCGATTTAATTGATGAATTTGGAGGTTGGGTTGAGCAGAACGAAACCCAACCTCCAAGTATTTTCTGACAAATTCCGATACCAAATTTTGTTTTGTTACCCCTTTTAAATTCTTGCCCCTTTGGTTGTACACAAGTTTCATGAAAATTTAAGATTGATTTGCGATCGGCAAACCTCTCTTTAAAATCACCATATGAGAACCGACCACCGGACTGCGAGCTAGGAGTACACCTTCAAAATCAGCGATTTCTAGCTTGCTAAAGTCTAATTGCTTCGCTCGATTCCACATATCAGCAGCTAAGCTATCTTGTTTGGCTGAATCGAAACTGTACCAATCATTGCTGACTTTAACAGTTAATATGCTGGCTATGAAGTTAGCTTGAATCGACTCAATCAATCCATCAGCATATTGGCTGGTGATCTCCACAACTTGATTTTGAATAGCTGCGATCAAATTCTGCTCTGGTGTTAAAACTGGGGGTGGTGGTGGAATAATCGCCACCGGTTGCGCCTCCGAAGGTGCTGACAGTTCTGCTGGCGCTTCTATAGGTGGTGGTGCGGTCACTTCCGTTGGCGCTATTGCACTTGGGGATGGAACTTCCGCAATTTGGGGCGGGTTTGGCGGTGAAAGCACAGAAGTTGCCCAAAATAGCAAAATGAAGAGAGCGGCGATCGCACCACTTAAAATCGTATCGTTAGGCAGTTTCTCATTCACAGACGCCGGCAGTCGGCTGCGAATTTTCCCCAAAGTAGCTTTCCACCACACCGGAAGATTGGTTAAAAATACTGCCAATTTCGCCGTGAAACTCTGAGTTGGCGGTGCTGATTGGAAACCAGCAGTTTTTGTTCCCTTCGTCGGCGTAGCCGTCCCTTCCGGCGTGGGTGGTGTTTGGGGTGAAGTAGGAGGTTTTATCTCCTGTTTCTTCCCCGTTCCTCCCACTAAGTTTGTTATGCCGCGCAAAGCATTGGCGCTTTGGGTTTTGAGAACGGGTTGGACTCTACTCCAGGTTTGCTGAAGCGTTTGCGTCACCTTCTGCAACGCCTCTCCAGACTGACCTTTCGGCGTCGGTGTTGGAGGTGTCTGTTTTTTTGGCTCTGGTTGCTGTGGCTGTTCCTGTGACATCGAATTTTCTCTAATGGCAGGGCTTTCCAGGCTCGATTGGGTCGATCGAATCTCCCGCAGGCTATATTGTAATCCTGTTATCACAGCCTAATCTACCACTTTTGCTATTCTGCTTTTCAAGCACCGTTGAGCCAGTCATATCAGTTATGAATTTGAAACGTCGTCATTTTCTCATTTTCGGCAGCCTGAGCGGATTTGGATTGAGTTTTTTGTGGAACGCACTCGAACGTCATGGGGATGATGGCGCTGGTATTACTCCCGCACTAGCTTCCGAATCGGTAATTATACCCGCACAACAGCCGCTACTGCGTTTTGTCTCCGTAGCAGATACCGGCACCGGCACTAGAAGTCAGTATGCCGTGGCTGAGGCAATGAGTAACTATCTCCGCGAAAATCCCTATGATTTGGTGCTTTTGGCTGGCGATAATATTTACAACTTTGGTGAAATTGCCAAAATTGGCGCTGTTTTTGAACAACCGTATCAGTCTTTGTTGCAACGAGGCGTAAAATTTCACGCTTGTTTGGGTAATCACGATATTGTTACTGATAATGGTGACGCTCAAGTTAAGTATCCCGGTTTTAATATGCAAGGACGCTACTATACTTTTCGTCGCGATGCCGTGCAATTTTTTGCTTTAGATACGAATGGCAATGCTGACTGGTCAAAGCAATTACTTTGGTTAGAAAAAGAATTGAGTGGCAGCGATGCGCCTTGGAAGGTTGTGTTCGGTCATCATCAAATTTATTCTTCCGGTCATTATGGGGTAAATCAACCTTTTATTAAGATGCTGACGCCTCTGTTTCAAAAGTACCGGGTTCAACTTTATATTAACGGACACGACCACCATTACGAGCGCACCCGATCGATCGACGGTACGACTTATTTAATTTGTGGCGGAGGTGCGGGAACTCGACCTGTCGGGCGATCTGAATGGACTGAGTATTCTGCCAGCTTCCTCAGCTTTGCGGCTTTTGATGTGTATGCCGATCGCATAGCCGTAAGTGCGATCGACACCGATAATCAAGTTTTCGATCGGGGAGTAATTCAATTGCTTTCGAGCTAACTTATTTATTAATAATTTTAAATCTCCATTTGAAATTATATTTTTTTACTCAATTTTTTATCTAACATTATACCACAGAATCGAAAATCTAAAGTTTTCGATTTCTCCTTTTTTTTGCGCCTGCTTATGCTTGGCTAAGTACCATTTTTATTTGTTCATTGATACTTAATTAATCGCAGAAATTTTATATACTAATAATTCAAAAATTAGATTTGTCGAGCTGGCTTGCTTACAAGAGCGACCCCAAATCCGAAACTCTACACCCCAAATCGATTTACAGTAGCTGTATTATACCTGCGCCCGATATTTTATTTCGATTAAGGCTAGATTTCCATAAAATTCCTACCTTTCCTACCTTTTTGGCGGCATAGTTTCGTGTAAATATTTATCCTGTCAGCAAACTTTACAGCTTACATTCCCTACCTAAATAAATTCTCTTAAGGGTGGACATTTAAACTTTTTTGCCCTAAAATATATCCCAGTATTGATTGACAATAAATTTTTTTTCTGGTAAGGATGGGCTTATGACTGGAAAATTTTATTTATACGTACAACGGAAATTAAACAAATTTCCGCTTACGTCAATACCTAGTAAGTGCAGGTTAAGCAAACTTAAATTAATACAAGTTGATTTTTAGGAATAAACTAATGTTAATGCTACTTTTTTACGCCGGGAATAACCTTTATGCAGTAGAAAGTTCTCAGGTAGTAGAGGTGATTCCCAGAGTGTCACTCAGAAAGATAAATCACGTACCTGACTATGTGGCAGGATTATTTAATTATCGAGGTGCGATCGTACCCGTCATCGATCTGTGCCATTTAATTCAAGGTACTCCCAGTCGTTCCTACTTGAGTACTCGGATTGTCATGGTGAATTACCCGGTAAAGAATAATACAATCCGTTACTTAGGTTTGATGGCAGAAAGAGTGACCGAAACTTTGGATAAACCAGATACAGACCTAGTAGACGCAGGAATTCAAGTCAACGAAGCTCCTTATTTAGGAGAAATGATCATGGATGACAAGGGAATGATCCAGTGTATCCGATTAGAAAAGTTGTTTTCTGATTCCCAACATAAATACCTATTAACGGCAGGGAATAATTCCACCAATGATACAAGAAATTGAGGCTTTACTGGCCAAAAAAATCGGTCTTGAGCCTAGCGTAATTGGCTCGCAAAAAATTGCCAAAGCTGTAGAAACGCGCAGGCTTTATTGCGGTTTAACAGACTCGCAATCCTATCTGAGAAAATTGCAAACTACACCTCAAGAACTGGAAGAACTAATAGAAAATATAGTTGTTCCAGAAACTTGGTTTTTTCGGGATCGCAAACCCTTTGAGTTGTTAGTAAATTATGTAATTTCAGAATGGTTACCAAAGAACAAAAACAGCACCCTGCGGCTGTTAAGCGCTCCCTGTTCTACTGGGGAAGAGCCTTACTCAATAGCGATAGCATTAATGAATGCAGGACTGTTACCTCACAAATTTCGCATTGATGCCGTTGACATCAGTAAAAAAGCCTTACACAAAGCAGCAGAAGGTATTTATGGCAAAAACTCTTTTCGCGGCGGAGATCTTCCCCAAAAAGAACGATATTTTCAGCAAATCGGAGAAGGATTTCAAATCTGTGCGACGGTTCGCCAAAGCGTTAATTTTATGCACGGAAATTTATTAGAACCTGTTTTTTTGAATGGTAACAAATATGATGTAATATTTTGTCGCAATTTGTTGATTTATTTATCCGAGTTGGCATCTACTCAGTTAATGCAAGCGTTAGATTGCCTGTTAATACCGAACGGTTTAATATTTGTGGGTGCTGCCGAAACTGGAAAAGTACCGGGCGATCGTTTCGTCTCTGTTCGTCAACCGTTTACATTTGCCTACCGAAAAACCGAACAGTCCGGTAACAATCTGACTTTGCCATCAGTCGCTCCCAAACAGAACCTATCTTTCCTGACAAAACCTACCTTTACTACCAAAGTTGTACAACGAGACGGTAAGCTCGAACAGCCTCAGCTAGACTCGCTCAAACAAGCTTTCTCCCGAACGCAAAGGGTGGGAGAAACAAGGGAAGGATTGCTATCGCCAGCCAATTCCAAGACAAACCCTTTGTCAACGGAACTAATTAAATCCAAAAGCGGTAGCCTCCAGTCACCTATCTCCCCAGCGCCATCCCCGATACCCGATCTGCAAACCGCCCGAAAGTTAGCAGATGCGGGAAAATTAGAAGAAGCAGCTAAGGCTGGTAAAACCTTTCTAGGTAAAAATCCTACCAGTGCCGAAGGTTACCTATTATTAGGGGAAGTTTATCAGGCAACAGGAGACGATCGACAAGCAGAGCAACACTTCCAAAAAGCGCTTTACTTGCAACCAGATTGCTACGAAGCGCTTACCCATCTGGCTTTGCTCAAACAAAATCGCGGCGATTTCAGCGGTGCAGCCCTGATAAAACAACGCATTAAAAGATTAGAAAATTCTCAAAATTTGGGCTAAATGCCAACGCTGTAATATACTATCAATCGTCCCTAATGGGGTAATTTTACTTTTTCCAAACCAATCGATCTCAAATTACAAGGGGATTACCATGTTTGTTCAAGATGCGATTTTGTCGAAAAACAAAGGCATAGAAGGAAAACTCATTTCTGGATTTCTCGTTATTGGCGGTATTGTATTGATTGTGGGGCTGATCGGTCTGTTGGGTACCAACAGGCTCAGCGGACACATCAACACCATCGGCGAAAATGCTTTTCCTTCTGTCTTTAGCCTGTGGAAAGTGAATGAGGCACAGAGCGCGGCTGATGCAGCGCTTTTAGCGCAATTTGTTCCTACCATCTCTCCGCAGAAAAGACAAGAAGAATTAAAAAATCTGGAAGATGCGTTCAGTCGCTACAAGGAAGGGCTGGAAGACTATGACAAACTTAAGCGCGACCCAGAAGAAGATAATTTATACAGATCTGCAAAGCCCTCTTTAGATAAGTGGAAGAGCACAATCGACCAAGCGATCGAACTCAACAACGAATTTAGACAGTATGATATCGAATTTCCCGGACAAGAGCGGGTTGACTTGCTCCTGGCGGGTAAAAGAGACACGCCAGAATATGCGCGAGCCCAAGCAGCAGCTGACGCACAAAAAAAAGTTTACCAGTATATAACCGATGTCGAACGACCAGCCTTCAACGAAGGAACAGCCCAACTGCTCAAGCTTTTAAATTACAATGAAAACTTGGCAGATCGGGCAAGAAGCACAGCACAAAAAGATGTTGGCAGTACAACATTTTGGTCGATAACGACAATGCTCGTCGGTACCGGGATCGCAGTTCTATTCGGCTTTTACTTCAGCAATACGATCGCCAAACCAATGGGAGCCAAGATAGCCGGTGTGGTAACTGTTGCCGAACGAATTGCCGCCGGGGATCTCAGCACTTCCGTACCAAGCGCCGAAAGCAACGATGAAATCGGCAGGCTGCAAAATGCCTTCCGAAATATGATCAAAAATCTCAGTTCCTTCATCAGCCAAGTGCAAAGATCGGGCATTCAAGTCACAACATCAACCACACAAATAGCCGCCTCTGGCAAAGAATTAGAAGCAACTGTAGCAGAGCAAGCCGCCTCGACCAAAGAAGTAGCAGCCACAGCGCAAGAAATTTCCGCCACCAGCCGGAAACTGTCTCGCACAATGGAACAAGTAGCCACTTTAGCTCAATCCACCGCCGTTTCCGCAGGTAGCAGCCAAAAAGACCTTTCCTCAATGGAAAACGTCATGCGTCAGTTGGCAGAAGCCACCACTTCCATCTCCAGCAAACTGGGGATCATGAATGAAAAAGCTAACAACATTAACAACGTAGTCACAACGATTACCAAAGTAGCAGACCAAACCAACTTGCTATCCCTCAACGCCGCTATCGAAGCGGAAAAAGCAGGGGAATACGGAGCCGGTTTTGCCGTAGTAGCCAGAGAAATTCGCCGACTGGCAGACCAAACAGCCGTAGCCACTTTGGAAATCGAACAAATGGTTAAAGAAATGCAATCTGCCGTTTCCACAGGCGTGATGGAAATGGATAAATTCAACAAAGCCGTTAACGATAGCGTCGAAAAAGTAGTGAATATTGGCGAGCAACTGGCTCTGGTGATTCAGCAAGTGCAGGGACTGACACCGCGATTTGAAGAAGTCAGCCAAAGTATGGAAGAACAATCCCAAGGAGCCCAACAAATCAGCGAGGCAATGGAACAATTAACGCAAGCCTCCCAGCAAACGTCCGATGCTTTGCGCGAGACTAACAGTGCCGTCTCCCAGCTAGACGATGCCGCGCAAGGATTGCAAGCCGAAATACGTCGCTTTAAAGTGTAAAGTGGCTTAAAGATTAGGATTTATCAGCCAAAATTGAGAGGAAGAAAGTGAAAATATCTGTCACGCTCGAGCAGGCAATTTTAAATGATTGCTGGAATAAAATCGGTGTAGGCGGCGATCGATCGTGCAAACAACTCAAAACCTATATTCACTGCCGCAACTGCCCCGTTTATTCCGCTGCGGGGCGCGGCTTGCTGGAACGAGATGCACCAGAAGGCTACATTGATGAATGGACAGATTTATTTGCCCAAACTCAGCTTCCAGAAAGGTCATCTCAAAGCGAAAATACTAAAACTCAAGCGGTTATCATCTTTCGCTTGGGCGTAGAATGGCTAGCCCTGCCAGCTAACTTATTTAAAGAAGTTACGCCTCCCAGCGTCATCCACACCATACCGCACCGCACCAACAAAATATTACTGGGTATTGTGAACATTCGAGGCGAAATTCTTATGTGCATTTCCCTCAGCAACCTCTTGGGTTTAGAAATCCCAGAAAAAAGCAAAAATTCTAAATCAAATACCGTTGTCCAAGAACGGATGGTAGTAGTTGAAAAAAATGAAGAACGTTGGGTTTTTAGCGTCGATGAAGTTTCCAGCATTCAACGCTTCCATCCCCATCAATTTCGCCCCGCACCAGCCGTCATCACCCAATCCAATGAATCTTATACCAAAGCGGTGATAAATTGGCAAAACAAAAAAGTTAGTTATTTGGATGATGAATTGCTGTTTTACAACATAAACAGGAGGATAACGTGACAGATATAAGCGGTTACTCCATGCTGGATTTGTTCCGGATGGAAGTGGAAGCCCAGGCAGCAATATTAAACGAAAATTTGTTGGCGCTAGAAAACCAACCTTCCTCTGCAAAAGAACTGGAAGCCTTAATGCGGGCTGCTCATTCGATTAAAGGAGCAGCTCGCATTGTCGAAATTGATGCCGCCGTTAACCTGGCTCACATCATGGAAGACTGCTTCGTCGCCGCACAAAGCCAACGCATTACGTTGACTCCGGATGACATCGACGTACTGCTGCGCGGCGTCGATATGCTCGCAAATATTAGCCGCGTAGAAAACGGAGGTTTAGAGGGTTTCTTAGAGGAAAATGAATCGGAAATAGCAGCGACAAGGGCAGAAATTGCTGCCATTTTGACGCCGGGAGCCGAAAACAAGGGGAGAACGGGAGAACGGGAAAGTCAAAAGTCAAAAGTCAAAAGTCAAAATTCTTCCTCTTCCCTCTCCCCTCCCCCTTCTCCCTCTCCTTCTTCCTCTACTCCTTCTCCGTCTTCCCCCACTCCCCCGCCCCCTGTCTCCCCCACACTCCCTGAGCCTCCCGAAGCACCAGCTGCTCCCGAAATGGAAGAAGTTCCCAGTATTGGCAATAGCTCGATGCTGGAATTATTTCGTTTGGAAGTAGACGCACAGACAAAGATATTAAATGATGGTTTGCTAGCCCTAGAAAGCCAACCGGATTCTTTGAGAGAATTGGAAGCGCTGATGCGAGCTGCCCATTCGATTAAAGGAGCTGCTCGCATTGTGGCGATCGATGCGGCGGTTAACCTGGCTCACGTCATGGAAGACTGCTTTGTGGAGGCGCAGAAACAAACGATTACCCTGGCAGCAGATAGTATTGATATTCTGTTGCGAGGCGTCGATCTGATCCAAAATATTAGCCAACTGGAGCCAGCAGAATTGGGCGTTTGGCTAAAAGAAAATCGCCAAGAAATTGAAACCACAAGACAAGAAATTAGCGCTATCCTGACACCTGGATCTGCACCAGTTCCGCGCAAAAAAGCAGAGCCGGCAAATGGACAATCGGATGCGGTCAAACCAAAAGCACAAGAGCAAACCGCCTCCATCGATGCTAAAACTGAAACCCAGATAGACAGTTCCGCACAGCCAGAGCAACAAACGCAATCAGCTGCCTTAGTTCCTCAAAGTGCCTCTGCAAAGGAAACTAGCGTCACCAAACAAATAGTTAAGAACCCCCCTACACCTATTGGGCCTGCCAAAGAGTCAAAAGCAGCGCCAATACCCACCAAAGATACAAACAAAGATCGGGTGGTGATGGTAAGCGCAGAAAACCTCAATCGTATCATGGGGTTAGCGGGTGAAACTCTGATCGAGGCGAGTTGGTTACAGCCTTATGCCGATTCTTTGATGATGCTTAAGAAACGGCAACAGGAATTATCTAAAGTTCTCGAAAATTTACAGGAAGCTTGCGGAAAAAGCCACGTCGATGGACAAACCGAAAATATTCTGAAAGTGGCTCGCGATAAAGAGCGGGAATGTCGGGAAATTCTGCTGGAGCGCATCCACACCCTAGAATTATATGCCGGTCGCACGGCTAACTTGAGCGATCGCCTCTACAGGGAAGTAATTGCCTCCCATATGCGTCCCTTCGCGGACGGCGTGCAAAGCTTTCCTCGGATGATGCGGGATCTCGCCAGAAAACTGGGCAAACAAGTTAACTTTGAGATCGTGGGCAAAGCTACACCAGTCGATCGAGATATTCTCAAAAAATTGGAAGCTCCCCTCACCCACATTTTACGGAATGCCCTCGATCACGGTCTGGAAATGCCTGACGATCGCATCGCAGTTGGCAAACCAACAGAAGGAACCATCAAACTGGAAGCCACCCACCGCAGCGGGATGTTAGC
Source organism: Aerosakkonema sp. BLCC-F183 (assembly GCF_041929145.1). Taxonomy (NCBI): domain Bacteria; kingdom Bacillati; phylum Cyanobacteriota; class Cyanophyceae; order Aerosakkonematales; family Aerosakkonemataceae; genus Aerosakkonema; species Aerosakkonema sp. BLCC-F183. The sequence continues at coordinate 79,454 of NZ_JBHFNU010000005.1, forward strand.
CGTCACCATTTCTGATGATGGCAAGGGAATGAACCTAGAGCAATTACGCGAAAAAATCGTCAGAAAGAAGCTGGCTAGCCCAGAGATGGCAGCTAAGTTTACCGAAAGCGAGTTATTAGAATTTATCTTTTTGCCAGGGTTTTCCACCGCCGCTCAAGTCACGGAAATTTCCGGACGCGGTGTTGGTTTGGATATCGCCAAGAGCATGGCCCACGAAGTCGGCGGCACCGTGCGGGCAAGTTCGGTACCCGGAAAAGGGATGAGTTTTCACTTCCAATTGCCCCTCACTCTGTCCGTTATTCGCACTTTATTAGTAGAAATATCCGGCGAACCTTACGCTTTTCCCCTAGCGCGGATCGAACAGTTGGTCATGCTGGATAAATCAGAAATAGCCGTGGCGGAAAATCGCCAATATTTCACCCTCAATGGTGAAAATATCGGACTGATAGCTGCCTATCAAGTTTTGGAATTGCCGCCATCTTCATTCAAGTCAGATGCGCTACCAGTTGTGGTAATTGGCGATCAATCAAACCGCTTTGGTATGGTGGTAGATAAATTCTTGGGCGAACGCGACTTAGTAGTCCGACCTTTAGATCCCCGCCTGGGCAAAGTCCAAGATATCGGTGCTGCTGCCCTGATGGGAGATGGTTCTCCGATTTTAATTGTGGATGTGATAGATTTAGTACGCTCCATTGATAACCTGCTCAACACTAAAGACAAAGAATTGCAGCAGGTAAGCGATGATGATGGGGATGGCAAATTACTAGAAACCAAGAAGCGTATCCTAGTAGTTGATGACTCGATTACCGTGCGGGAAATGGAACGAAAGCTCTTGGAAAACAAAGGTTATATGGTTGAAGTTGCAGTCGATGGTATGGATGGTTGGAATGCAGTTCGCACCAATCACTATGACTTGGTTGTGAGCGACATTGATATGCCGCGTATGAATGGAATTGAATTTGTCAGCCAGATCAAAAATCATCCGAAGCTGAATTCAATTCCCGTAATTATTGTTTCTTACAGAGACAAAGAAGAACATCGAATTCAAGGACTGGAAGCTGGGGCAGATTATTATTTAACCAAGAGTAGTTTCCAGGATGATAGCTTCTTCAAAGCCGTCATAGATTTGATTGGCGAACCTTAATTTGGATTTTGTTAGTTGGTGCGATCGACAACAAATTTAGTCCAATTTTTTGAAGAAGAGGCTATTTATTTAGCCTGCAAAAATCAAGATTAAAATAAATTCAACAGTGGGTAATTCAGATGTTTGCTAAGTGGAAATTGAGAGATCGCATATTTTTAGGCTATTCAGTTCCTGGAATAGTATTTGCTATATTTAGCGCCACAATTTTTGTGAATTCATATAAAACAACGGGCATATTCAAAGATGTGAACTATGCCCAAAATGTCTTGATAGAAAGCTATGAGTCTGTTGTGAGTATTTCGATGATGGGTAGGCAAGTTCGCGGCTATCTCCTTGTTAAAAATAGTGATGGTGCTTTGGATAAGTATGAAAAAGAAAGACAGCGTTTTATCAACAGCACTGCACGTCTAGAACAGCTAATAAAAGACCAGGGACAGAAAGCAAAAATTAAACAAATATCTCAACTGGGAGAACAATTTCAAGATTTGTCAACGCGAACTTTTCGCATGGTAGATGATGGCAAACAGCAAGAAGCTGTAGTTATATTCCTCAGAGAGTCTAAACAAATTGTTGATGAGATCGATCGATTGAATCAACAATTTAAGCAAACACAGGAAGAATTTATCACCAGCCAGGTCGAACGTACTACCAAGACCCTTGAGTTACTGGAAATTGCATCTATAGTGATACCCATTTTTGGATTGGCTGTAATTATTTGGTTCGCTTTACTAATTACAAAGCAAATATCTGGTGCGGGTGGATTGGTTGACCAAGTGCAGGACTCCGGTATTAAAGTAACGACTTCAGCTACAGAAATTACCGCCTCTAGCAAACAATTGGAAGCGATGCTTACAGAACAGCTTGCCTCTACAAATGAGGTTGTAGCCGCTGCTAAAGAGATTGCCGCCACTTCTAGAGAACTGGTCAAAACGATCGAGGATGTTGCGGCTAAGTCCGTAGCTACTACTTATGCAGCAACCGACAGTCAAAAATCTCTGACTCACATGGAAGCAACCATGAGTCAGTTAGCTTCGGCGACGAGTTCTATTTCCGGTAGATTGGAGACAATTACAGAAAAAGCGAATAAAATCAATGGTATTGTTGTCACTATTACCAAAGTAGCCGATCAAACCAATTTGCTTTCCCTGAACGCTTCTATTGAAGCCGAGAAAGCTGGAGAATATGGAGCGGGTTTTTCTGTGGTAGCCAGAGAAATTCGGCGGCTGGCGGATCAATCTGCTGTCGCTACTCTGGATATCGAGCAGATGATTAAAGAAATGCAATCGGCGGTTGCAAGTGGTGTAATGGAAATGGATAAGTTCACCAAAGAAATGGTTAGCGGCGTCCAAGATGTCCGCAATATCAGCACCCAAATCGTAGATATTATCGAGAAAGTGCAGAGCTTGACACCCCGTTTTCAAATGGTGAGCGAAGGTATGGAAGCTCAGTCAGAAGCGGCTGGACAAATTAGTGAGTCGATGAGCCAGTTAAGCCAAGCATCTGGGGAAACCACTTCTTCTGTGCGCGAACTCAAGGGAGTAATTGAGCGCTTGAACGGTGCTGCAATATCCTTACAAAAAGCAACCCACGGTCTCAAATAAACGGTTGCCATTGTGGGATAGCGGGAAAAAATCGCGTAGCGTTATCGATCGATTTCCCGCTATCGCAAAATATTTTCTGCTTTACTATCACTAATGGCTTTAACATAAGCTTAATAAATAATCACCGCTCGCTGATGAAAATAGCAATTGTTAATGATATGGTAATGGCCGTAGAGGCAATTCGACGAGTTTTGCTCGCAGTTCCCGAATATGAGGTAGTGTGGGTAGCTCGCGATGGTGCGGAAGCAGTGGCTAAGTGCGCCAAGGATACCCCAGACTTGGTTTTGATGGATTTAATTATGCCAGTCATGGATGGGGTAGAAGCAACTCGCCAGATTATGAAAAATTCTCCCTGCGCGATTTTAGTAGTAACTGCTAGTGTGGGGAAAAATTCTGGGAAAGTTTTTGAAGCGATGGGACATGGAGCCTTAGATGCAGTCAAAACACCTGTGTTGGGAATGAGCGGAACTGCCGAAGGGTCTCAGCCTTTGCTCAGCAAGATTGCTACAATCAAAAAATTGATCGGCAAGTCCACTCCCATTTCCAGAAATAAAACTAATTCTCTGAATATCAAAACAAATTTTCCTCCCTTGGTAGCGATCGGTTCTTCTACCGGAGGCCCAAAGGTGCTGGCAACCATCCTTTCTCGCTTACCTGCTTCTCTCAACGCAGCTGTGGCAATAGTCCAGCACGTAGACGTTCAGTTTTCTTCCGGTTTAGTCGAATGGCTAAATCAGCAAAGTCAATTACCGGTTATGCTGGCATCGAGAGGCGATCGCCTGGAAGCAGCCAAAGTCATCGTTGCCGGCACAAACGATCATATGATTTTAACATCAAATTTAACTCTCTCTTATACTAAGGAGCCGCAGGATTATCCTTACCGTCCATCGGTAGATGTCTTTTTTGAGAGCTTGGCGGAACATTGGCAGCGTAAAGCAATTGCTGTGTTACTGACGGGGATGGGAAGGGATGGCGCAGAAGGTTTATGTTTGTTGCGATCGAAAGGATGGCATACGATCGCTCAAAATAAAGATAGCTGCGTTGTTTACGGAATGCCGAAAGCAGCCGCCGAATTAAACGCGGCCATAGAAATATTACCTCCGGAGGCGATCGCTTCCAGCCTAATTGACCGATTAACTTATTGCCGTTAGTTATCCCTCCTGTTTTTGTAGTTACCGCTCCCTATTTTCAGGCTAGACTTCAGAACTAATAATTATTTATGGACGATAAAATTACAATTCTACTTATCGACGACCAGGCAATCATCGGTGAAGCTATTCGCCGAATGTTAGCGCCAGAAAAAGATATTGTCTTTCATTACTGCGGCGACCCAACTCAAGCTTTTAGAGCAGCTAAGGAGTGCAACCCAACTGTCATTCTACAAGACTTGGTGATGCCCGATATGGACGGGTTAACAGTGGTACGCTTCCTGCGTTCTAGGGATGCCATAACTGTGAATACTCCCCTGATCGTACTCTCCAGTAAAGAGGACCCGGTGATTAAAGCTAAGGCATTTGAATTGGGGGCAAATGACTACTTGGTGAAATTGCCCGATCGAGTGGAGCTAATCGCTCGCGTCCGATATCACTCCAAAGCTTATATGAACTTATTAAAACGGCAAGAAGCTGAAGAAATGCTCAAAGCCGAAAACTTGCGTCAGGCTTTGTATATTCAGCAAGTCGATAAAGTCAGCGCAGCCGCAGTATCGGTCGAACAAGATAAGTTTCAACCTGAGAGTTTAAGTGAAGTAGCCGAACGTAAAGATGAATTAGGCAAACTGGCAACAGTTTTCACCAATATGGTGCAAACTGTCAAAGCCCGCGAGAAAGAATTGGCTCAAGCAAGGGATCAGTTGGAAGCCATTTTGAATGCTGTACCAGGGTCAATTTCTTGGCTTGATTCCGCTGGTGTCTACCTGGGCGTCAATCGCTACATGGCTCAAGATTTGAACCTTCCTCAAGATGCAATTATCGGTAAAGAAGTAGGCTTTCTCAAAGGCAGTACACAGTTAGCCGAATTTATGCGTAACTTTATCACTTCAGACGAAACATCGGCCTCCTCTATAATTAACGTCGAAGTCAATGGAGTTAAGCGCTATTATTTAGTTGCCGCGCAGAAATATCGGCAAGGTGGAGCAACTGTATCGGTAGGCATTGATGTTACCGATCGCATGGAAGCCGAAGAAGCTTTACGAATTGCCGAAGAAAATTATCGCAGTATCTTTGAAAACGCACTAGAAGGGATCTTCCAAGCTACAGCTCAAGGCTCCTTCATCAGCTTAAATCCCGCAATGGCACGCATCTATGGCTATGACTCTGGCGAAGAAATGATGGCTGCCATTACCGACATTGGCACTCAACTTTATGTTGACCCAGAGAGGATAAATGAATTCTTTCAAGAGATGGAAGAGAATGGCAAAGTTACAGACTTTGAATATCGAGCTTATCGCAAAGATGGCAGTATCGTTTGGGTGGAGCAGGATACCCGCGCTGTCCGCGATAGCAGCGGTAATGTACTTTATTATGAAGGTTTAATCCAGGACATCACCCAGCGCAAGCGCCAAGAAGAAGAACTCAAACGCCAGTTGCAAGAACTCCGCATTGAAATCGACCAACAAAAACGTCAGCAGGAAGTTGCTGCTATTACCCAAAGCGATTATTTCCAAGAAATACAGTCAGAAGCGGATAGCCTGAATGTAGATGATTTTTGGAATTAGGTTTGACAAGCGAAGATATACAGAACTTTTCAACGCTTTTGAACAATCTTAAATAAATGGAATATAAAGGTTATTGTGGAGGGTGACATTGGATGATTTCCAACTATTTTTCCCTTAAAAGGCTCTTATTCAGGAGCTAACAAAATGAATCAGGGTGGCAAAGCAAATGAATTTGGTAAACGTTTAGAAAGTCTTGTAGAAACAACATTGCAAACACACGGATATATTAATTTATGCAACCAAGTACCTGAAAAGCAACGCTTAGAAACACTCCATTATGCTATCGTACCAAAACGATATGGCAAGCAGGTTTACATCGGTAAGGGAATTTATGAAACTGATATTAAGGTAGATTTTTACGTTGTTGGTTTACCAACTATTCCTCATCGCTTAATCATCGAATGCAAATGGCAACAAACTAAAGGCTCGGTTGATGAAAAATTTCCCTACTTAAATTTAAATATTCTAGAACATTATCTAGAGAAAACTATTGTAATAATTGCTGGAACATCGGCTAGGGAAGGAGCAATTAAGTGGTTTGAAAACCGGGTAAAAGATAATCCAAACCTTTTGGCAGTCTATAATTCGATGGATAGTTTTATGGTATGGGCAAACAGAAATTTTTAACTCTTACTAAAACTTCAGAAATCATGCCCCTTTTCTTCGCATTGGAGTTAATATACCTTGCTGCTAATATATCCTCAATATGAAAATCTTTGTACAATTCTCGAATAAATTCGCAATTGGAATTAGACAGCATTACTTTTACGTCTTGACTGGCGAGTTTGGCAAACACTTCTTTTAGCCTAATTTGGTCTTCTTTCCTAAACGCATTGCGAGTATAAGCTGTAAATTCGCTGGTATTGCTGAGAGGATAGTACGGGGGATCGAAATAAACAAAATCATCGCTAGTTTTCGCATAATCTAAAACAGCCTCAAAACTTCTTTCTGCAATCTCAACGCCTTGAAGTGTTTTTGATACTGTGTAAAGTAAATCTGGATTAGAAATTTTAGGATTTTTGTATTTACCTACAGGTACGTTAAATTCACCTTTCGGGTTAACTCTATAAAGACCGTTGAAGCAAGTTTTATTGAGATAAATAAACCGCGCAGCTGCTTCTAACCCCTTCAAATCATGGCAATTTCGTAAATTGTAATAGTAATCTGAATTATGTTTTTGTTGATGTTCTTCCAAAAGAGCAATCAACTTATCAACACGATCTCTAACACAAATATATGTATTAATTAAGTCAGGATTAATATCTGTTAAAACAGCTTTGAATGCTGGTCGAGTTTGTTTAAGGTAAAAGAATACTGCACCGCCTCCCAAAAAAGGTTCGTAATAGGTCTTAAATTCCTTGGGAAAAAATGTCTCATATTGAGTAATCAACTTACTTTTACCACCAGCCCATTTGAGAAACGGACGAACAGAAACCTTGTCTTTAGCAGTAGTGGACATCGATCTAAAAACCTAACTTATAAAAAATGTAGAGGGATTAATAATCTTATCAAAATTAAACTCAAAAATCTGATGACAACACCACGAAAAGAACAGTTTAGCTTGTCCGATCGGTCAATGTCTGGGTGATGCGGTAGGCAGTCGGGTAGAAGGCGATCCGCCGGATGTCTGCCAAAATTATGTTAACTGCGAACTGAAGGCGAAGCAACCAACAGATCGCGATCGCTTTCCTTTCCCCTTTGGACAGTATACCGACGATTTGCAGCTAGCGCGAGAACTTTTGCAAAGTTATGTTGCGTGCGGTAAGTTTGACGCCCGCTCTCCCGCTCTTCCCTAGCCCCTAAACAAGTCCGCGCTGCGCCATAGATACCAGGAAGCGATCGTGCGATAAGGCTTCCACCGCTGTCCCACACGATCGACAGTTTTTTTGTCAGGAAGTTCGCTTAAGTTATAGATGCGGCGAATACCGGCACGAATACCTAAATCATCAACAGGTAAAATATCCCAGCGATGCAGGCGGAAGATTAACAACATTTCCACCGTCCAACGTCCGATACCTTTAATTGGCATTAAAGTTTGAACGATCGTTTCGTCATCGCATTCGGACAATTGCGCTAAAGTTGGCAATCCATCCTGTATTTTTTGAGCTAAATCTTTCAAATAAGAGATTTTGGGACGAGAAATACCTATTTGTCGCAACACTTCGTCTGGTGTGTTAAGCACATCTAATGCACTAGGGAAAGGTCGATCCGGATAAAGCTGTTCAAATCTACGAAAAATGGTTGCGGCTGCTTTGATGGAAAGTTGCTGATAAACGATCGATCGCGATAAGGAAAACAGTAGGTCGCCACGAAACTGTACGCGATCGAGTTCGCAAGCACCCACGCGATCGATTAGATTTGCCAAAATCGGATCGGACTCTTTAAGAGTAGCGAGAGCGAGTGAGTAATCTATCTTCAATTCCGACTGTGCAAGGGAGTCCATTTGTTTGATAGTAGGATCTTAGTTAAGGAATTGTAGGTTGGGTTGACGCCAGGAAACCCAACACTACCCCCTTTATCTTCTTCCTCTTCTATAAGCGCTCTTCGCGTCTAATTCGCTATCGCGAATCGCTTCGCTAAGGCGGTTCGTTAAAAAAGGGGGTAATCAACCCGGATTTAATATAATCCCTAACTATCCTAACCGAGTTTAGGCTAAAACGCGGGTAGTCTAGATTCGACTGGATAGTCGATCGCGCAAATACAGGCAGCATGGTGATTATTACTACATCAGATCGAGAGAAGTCTTTCCTGAAATCAAAAACCATATAGTGAAATTGTCAGATCCGAGTTTTTTGATGAGCTTGGCAAGGCTGAATAAACCGGGTTTCTCAACGTCAAATCTGGGCTTTCAAGGATAGTTGTAAGAAACCCGGTTTCTGACTATGGTCGAACCTTCCGGAACTTTATTTAAAGGCTGCGAATCTTAGAACAGGATCGGCAAAAAATCAATTTTTTGCGAGCAATTCCAATAGTCGAAAAGCCCTGAGCTAGGTATTGCGATTTAGCTCCTCATCTTAACTTTCCTGAGCTTTCAGCTTTAAAGGGGTTGAGTGCAAGCGTTTATTTAGAAACGTATTGCCTAAATTTTGCCGATCTATTTCTGGGCTAGTTTAACACCAAACTTAATTCCTTAAGGAGAACATTCATGAAGTTTCTAAACCTATTTCTGGCTGCGGCTACATTAATTAGTTCTTTTCCTAGCGCCGCTTTTGCTAATGCCAAAGTTCAAATTTTAGGCGCAAGCTATGGTGGTAGCGGTTGTCCGAATCTATCCGCCAGCGTGAGCGTTAGCCCGGACGGTCAAGAGCTAACTATTCTATTCGATAAGTTTACAGCTCTGGGGAATGTGGCAGCAGAAAGACGGAAAAGCTGTAATTTGAGCATTCCGATCAAGTTACCTCAAGGCTATCAAATTTCCCTCTACGATGCTGATTATCGCGGCTATGTTGCGCCTGGAACTACTGCGAACTTACGAGCGGAATACTTTTTTGCGGGTAATCGCGGCCCAGTTTTTTCTCGGACTTTCAGGGGCGAAACTAACTATAACGTTCGAGATAGTTTATCAACTGTGGCTAATGTTTGGTCGAGCTGTGGCGATAGTGTAAATATGCGGGTGAATGCGGCGATGACCGCCAGCGGTTCCGGAATGGCCACCGTTGACTCTTTCGATCTCGCTCACCGTGGTTTAGTTTATCACATCAAATATCGCAGCTGTCGCTAATTGAAAGAGCGGGGGCTATATGCCCCTGTTTCTGTCTGGTGCGGGATTGCGATCGTCAAGTAATATGGTAGAAATTGTTTACTGAGTCTCTGGCAACCAAATCGTTGCCTGACCAGGCGCACTCAGCCCAGACACTAATTTAAGTTATCAGCACCTACCGATGGAAAAGAAACCACAGCAACCCCTGTATATATTAAAAAAAGCGCAGCCGCCAAATGCTGAAGCACCTACACCCTTACCGCAGTTACAAGAAACAAATCAGCCTCTGAACGAACTTTTGGAAAAGCCGAAAGAGCAAAAACTCGACCTTTCGCTTAAGCTAAAAACCAAGCCGAAACTGAAGGAATCGAATCAGGTAAAAGAGAAGATAATTTATCCCAAAATAGAGAGGGCGAGATTGCGCCAGATGCGGTATTATGAAAGGGGAAAAAGACAAGCTCCTCCCTCTCATCCTGTCGGGACTCCTCAAGATGACCAATTCCAGCACAGGGCGATTGGTTTGATTTCTGCGAAATATATACCTTCTACAGCACATAAAAATAGCAAAGAATGGTTTAAAGGCATTCTGTTGACAGAGGACAATACGAGCGTTGATGCGGTAGTGTTGGGAAAAGTAAAAGCAGTGATTCAATCACCCAAACTCGACCCAGAAAAAGAGCGTCTGTTTGTTGTCTATCCCAGAACTCCTCAAGTTAACAAACAGCCAAAAAAGGAAGAAACCGATAAAGAGCCGGGAAAATCTGATTTATCCGATGCAGAATCAGCAGTTGAAAAACCGCAAACTGAGGGTGAAATAAAGCAACCAACTAATGAAGCCAATCAAGCTAATGAAGCTAATGAAGCTAATCAAGCTAATCAAATTTCTGCCCCAGCGTCTGAGGATTCCCAAAATCAACGATCGCCAAAACTTCACGTACAAATATGCGGGATTTGGGAGCCGGAAATATTCCAACAAGGCATGGAACTTAAGCCGGATTATCCCATCGAACCGGATTACTTTTCTGTACATGGAGAAGTGATATTTCAAAATCAGGAAGAGCAGTGGATTTTGGTCAAAATTATCCAAGCTCCGAAACAACCAGATGGCAAACCGTTCTTTTTTAAATTGAAACTATGGGGGAATCTCGGCTGTAAAGCTTGCAAGCAACTTTGGTCTTTTAAAGTCAAGCGGGAAGGGGAAGATTTGAAAATTGTCAGTTCCGAAAAGATCGGGATTTTTGTATCGGATAGGAAAAAGTTTAAGGGCAAAGGAAAAAAACCAAAAAGTAAGCCGAGAAAAGGATAAATACTCAGCAGTTAGAGGGTGCGATCGCAATGGCCGCACCTGCAACTGTAGCGATCGAATCAACTCCGATCGACTTATTTTACAACAGGTGAACACAGGAATTGCAGTCACAACCTATACAGGGAAAAGCCAGATGAAATTAAAAGAGCAACCTGAAATTGCATTGGCGGTGGAAGACTTAGGCATTCCGCTGACCCTCCGCATCAATGGCAAAACCTACTCCTTGCGTGTAGAGGCGCGAGTAACGTTATTAGATGCGCTGCGGGAATATTTAGGGCTAACGGGAACAAAAAAAGGATGCGATCGCGGACAATGTGGCGCTTGTACAGTTTTGTGCGACGGAGAGCGGATTTACTCGTGTTTGGCTCTTGCGGCGATGCAAGACGGAAAAGAAATTACTACGATTGAAGGTTTAGCCAACGGCGATACTCTCCATCCCGTACAAGCTGCGTTTATCGAACAAGACGGCTTTCAGTGCGGCTATTGCACCCCCGGTCAAATTTGCGCTTCTGTAGCGCTGATCGAGGAAGTAAAACAGGGATGTGCGAGTGCAGTAACGCCGGATCTCACCCATCCTCCCCAACTCGCCGAACTCTCAGAATCGGAAATCAAAGAACGTCTCAGCGGTAACTTGTGCCGATGCGGTGCCTATAACGGTATTGTCGCAGCTGTTGGACAAGCGATCGGACAAACACCCCCACCCCCCGAAGCGCTTGTTCTCGTTGAGGAGTAATATCATATCCGGTAGCATCGGTATCATAAAAAATGCGTTCGATCGGAATTCTTATCTGCGTTCATCTGCGTTCATCTGTCTTTCATCTGCGGTAAAAATTTAACCCTTAATTCCCACAGATAATCTTTCGCATCAGTCATGTACTACCGATACAACCGGACACGATATAATTTCCTAATTTTTCTGCTTTTCTTCAAAACTAATTGCACAGATAAAACGCTCTATTTTCTATTCCGAGACAAAGCCAAATCATGAAAAACTTTGCTTACATTCGCGCCACTTCAGTGCAAGAGGCAGTAACGCGAGCGATCGACGATAATGAAGCAAGATTCATTGCTGGCGGTACAAACTTGCTCGATCGCATCAAGGGATATCTGGAAAATCCATCCCAAGTAATCGATATTTCCCGCCTCCAGATGCAGCCGATCGAACCCTTACCGGCAGGGGGTTTGCGGATTGGAGCCTTAGCAACGAATACCGCTGTTGCCGATTATCCCTACGTGCGACGCCACTACCCGCTATTATCTCGCGCCATTCTCTCCGGTGCTTCCCAACAAATCCGCAACGTCGCTACAGTGGGAGGCAATCTCCTCCAACGCACGCGCTGTGCTTATTTTTACGATCCGGCTTTCCCTTGCAATAAGCGACAGCCCGGAAGCGGTTGCGCTGCGATCGCGGGAATAAACCGCACTCATGCTATCTTGGGTGCAAGCGATCGATGCGTTGCCGTGCATCCTTCCGATATGTGCGTTGCTCTGGCTGCTCTCGATGCTGTTGTGGAAGTGGAAGGATGGCAGGGGACGCGACAAATTCCTTTTGATGACTTCCACCGTTTGCCGGGAAATACCCCCGAACGCGATACCAATTTAGAAGTTGGGGAACTGATTACCGCAGTCATTCTGCCGGCTTTACCAGCTGCTAAATCGGGTGTATATCTGAAATTGCGCGATCGTACTTCCTATACTTTTGCTTTAGTTTCTGTAGCGGCTGCTGTCGAAGTAGCAGATAATCGCATTCGGGATGTTCGCATCGCGCTCGGTGGAGTTGCCCATAAACCTTGGCGAGCTTTGGAAGCAGAACAATTTTTGCGGGAAAAACCTGTGGATGTTGCTTTATTCCAACAAGCAGCAAACATCTCTTTACAAGAAGCCAAACCGCTACAACATAACAGTTTTAAAGTTGAAATGGCAAAACGAGCGATCGAGAAAGCGCTAGTTACATCGGTTCAGAAAGGAAGCAACGTATGAGCAAAGTTATCGGCACATCTGTCAATCGCCACGAGGGACGCGCTAAAGTTACAGGCACGGCAACTTACGGTGCGGAACATCAAATTTCCGAATTGGTTTACGGTTATTTAATCGTAGCTACCATTGCCAACGGTCGCATCAAAAAGATGGAGCTTAAAGAAGCTCAAGATTCTGACGGTGTACTGGCAATTTTTACCCATGAAAATATGCCAGCGTTCCCAAAAGCTAATGAGGGGACAAGTTTCCATATTGGCGAACCCAGGCTTCCTTTAGCAGACGATCGCATTCATTATGGGGGGCAAATTATTGGGTTAGTTGTTGCCGATACTCTAGAACGTGCCTGTCACGCGGCTTCGTTAGTTAAGGTGGAATACGAAATCGAAACACCGACGATCGATCGGCAACAAGCATCATTTCAGAAATCGCCACGGGATGCTTCTTTTGAACAGGGAAATGTCGCCGATGCTTTAGTAACAGCGCCCGTCAAAATATCAGCAACCTACACAACGCCAAGACAATTGCACGCGATGATGGAGCCTCACCCCATTATCGCACAATGGCACGATCGCAATTCGTTGACGGTTTGCGAACCAACGCAGTGGCTATTTTTGCAACAGCGCACTTATGCAACTTTGTTTGGCATTCCGGTTGAGCAAGTGCGGGTAATTAGTCCTTATATTGGTGGTGGATTTGGAGCTAAAGCTTGGCCTTGGCCTCATGCTATTCTTTGTATAGCGGCAGCACGGGAAATTAATCGTCCGCTGAAAGTTGTTGTCTCTCGGCAACAAATGGCGGCGATTGTCGGACATCGTTCGCCAACAGAACAAACGATCGAATTGGGAGCAAGTCAGTCGGGTCAGCTAATTGCGATCGCTCATGCTGCCAAATCCTACACTTCCCCCGTTAATCCCAAATATGTGGAAAATTGTATCGGCGTTACCCCTACCATGTACGCTGCACCGAATTTGTGCGTCGAGCAAGAAATTGCGGTTGTGAATGTAGGAATGCCGACTTTTATGCGGGCACCGGGAGAAAACCCAGGAATGTATGCGTTAGAATCGGCGATGGATGAACTCGCCTGGGCGTTACAAATCGATCCGATCGAACTGCGTTTAAAAAATGCCACAACAGAACATCAACGCAAAAAACTTCCCTTTTCATCGAAACACTTTGCGGAATGTTTGAAGCTGGGTGCAGAACAATTTCGATGGTGCGATCGCCCCATGCAAACTAAGGCAATTAGCCGCGATGATAAATTAGTCGGTTGGGGAATGGCAGCCGCAACATTTCCCGCTATTCGGATGGGAGCTTCTGCCACAGTACGTTTGCTTTTAGATGGAACGGCGCAGGTTTTAACGGCAGCAAACGATATGGGGACGGGTAGTTATACTGTTGTAGCGATCGCAGCCGCAGAAACTCTCGATCTTCCTGTTTATAAAATTAAAGTAGAAATTGGCGATTCTCGCTTTCCTAATGGTGGACTTGCGGGAGGTTCGATGATGACAGCTTCCCTCGCGCCTGCGGTGGTGAATGCTTGTCAATTGTTACTGCAAGAAGTAAATGCGAAAAATGCGACAGAAGCTGTAATTGCGCTGCGTGAATCTGGGCGTCCTTTTTTGGAAATGACTGCATCCAGTCAACCGGGAGAAGAAGGGAAACAGTGGGCATTTCAATCTTGGGGCGCTCATTTTTGTGAAGTGGAAGTAGACGAATTGCTGGGTCGAGTGCAGGTAAAGCGCTGGATTTCTGTGATGGATGTGGGTCGAGCGATGAATGCCAAAGCAGCTGCCAGTCAAATTCGCGGCGGTGTTATCATGGGAATTGGAGAAGCTTTGATGGAAGAATGCCTTCACGATCTAAATCTGGGATTACCTGTTATTAAAGATTTGGCAACTTATCACATTCCCGTTAATGCAGATATTCCGCGTATTGAAGTGTCTTTCGTCGGTAAACCGGATCTGAATTTTAATCCTTTGGGTGTGCGCGGTTGCGGCGAAATTGCCATTACCGGCGTATCTGCTGCGATCGCTAATGCAGTTTATCACGCTACTGGCAAACGCATTCGCAATTTACCGATTACAGCGGACAAGTTGCTGTTGTGAGGTAAAGTCAAAAGTCAAAAGTCAAAAGTCAAAAGTCAAAAGTCAAAAGTAACCCACCGACACTTATCTCATCGTAGGGTGGGTTAGGCACGGGCAATAACTTCCACACTTTCAAGCAATAATTAACTCTCCGTGCCGTAACCCACCGACACTTATCTATAACATACATAAACACTTTAGCTCTTTCGGATTTATGGGTAAAAATGTTTGTTAATGTTACAGTTGAGTGTGATGGTGGGTTACGGCACGGGAACTAAATTATCGGTTGAAAGTGTTGAAATTATCGCCCGTGCCTAACCCACCCTACGCTTAGATACTGGGCTGCTTTTACTCTTGCAGGGAATTGGTTATAATATGTCGATGATCGAACAAGCTGCTAATTCTGTGGTACTTGCTTCTGCTTCTAAGCCGTCTGCTACTGAGGTAGTCGATGCTTTGCTTCAGGCGGAGAAAGACGCCAGAAAGAACAATTTTTCTGATTCGTTCGATCGATTAATCGGCAATTGGCGTTTATGTTTTATTACCGGGACTAAAAAAACTCGCGCTAAGGCGGGAATTGTGCTGGGTGCGGGACGCTACATTCCTCAATTTGTCAAAATTGAATTGTCTTACTCGACTGCATCTGTAGAGATAGAAGAACAGAATTTTGAAGTCGGTCAAATTGAGAATCGGGTGACGATCGGAGCGCTAAAATTAGTGGTGAGCGGGCCTGCCAAATTTTTGCACAAGAAAAACATTTTGGCGTTTGACTTTACTCGCATGACGGTGCAGTTGTTGGGAGTGACGCTGTTTTCTGGATATATTCGTTCAGGTGAGGTGAAGTCAAAACAATTTTACCATGAAAGTGTGAGCAAGCAAGCGTTTTTTGCTTATTTTTTCATCACCGATAAGGCGATCGCAGCTAGAGGTAGAGGCGGCGGTTTGGCTATCTGGGGACGGTAAATGTTTGGCGGCGCTTCTGCGGTTAGTGTGGGATGGCGGAAACCCCACCCCCAACCCCGACCCGTCCACGGGGAGGGGAGAAACAGGTGTAGGGGGAGGGGTGAAACAGGTGTAGGGGGAGGGGTGAAAGAGAGAGGGGCTTCAGGGGAAAATAAGAACTGGGAAAGAGCCGTTTTTGTTCGCGCACGGCAAAGTGCTGTGAAGATTGCTAATCAACGCATTTGACGCTTTTGATACTGCCATTTTTTAAGGCTGTTATTTTTACTTTTACGATCTGCCCTTGCTGGAGAGAACTCGCTTTTTTCGGTTCTTTTTCAGTCAATTTAATCGCGCCTAATATTTGATATGTCACTTTATTACCTGCAATGCCAATAACTTGGGCATCTAAGATTTGATCGATCGCAAAATCTTGAGATTGCGTCACTTGTAAAATTTCGGCTTGCCGAGTAGATTCTATGACAGGAGCGGTAATTTCGCCGATCGGTCCCGCTTCTTTGTAGTAGCGCATTAAGCGAATTGACCACCCTAAAATTTGCAGGATAGCTGTTACATCATTTTGATAAAGTTGCAAATATTTGGTGCAAGTTCTTTCTATGCTATCATAATATCCAGATGTTTTTTGGCTATATCCGATTCTATTACCTTGGCGGGAAAGTGTTTGCAGATAACTAAAAAATTTCGTGCCGGCATTTTCGCGATCGCTATAAGCGCGAAGATATGCCATCACTTTACCCAATTCATTTACATCAGTCTCTTCTTTGACCAATGTTTGAGCAATTCCGTGAGCAATTTGCCATTGAATTTCGGTTAAATCGGTGGTAGTAAACATTTAATAAACTCCGTCTATAGGTTCTCTAGTTGTCGGCCATTGCAGAACTTGTTGTAACTCTTTCAATTGTTGAGATTGTACTAATTGGGTGGATGCCGATCGCACGGCTTTTTGGATGAATTCCTGGAGGGAATTACCAGTCAGAGAAGGGGGTGAGGTGTTGTAATTGCAATAGCGATCGCGCCATTCTTTCTCTTTTTCAATCCGCTGAATTTCTGTTACTTCAACTACCATCGTTCCCATACCAATTGGTTTACCGCCTCCCACTTTTAAAGCAATGGGATTTTTACTATCTTGTCCTAACACAATCAACAGCGTTCCCAATTCGGCTAAACTTAAATTCCTAAATCCAATTTGGGTAGTAAATATCAATTCTTTTCCCGCTTGTTGAACTGGAATACCTTGTTGTCCTTTGTCAATCGATTTAACAAAATGGTAATAAAACTTGCGTCCAGCTATTCTTCCATTTATATAGTAGCCGGCACGTTGTTTTCTGGGTGCATAAAGTGAGGGCATAAATCCCACACTCCACTGTGCATTGTTGAGAATCGCATCAGAAAAGCGAATCAAACCTTGCCAATCCATTGCCCCAAAAACTTGACAAGCCGGACAAAGTTTAGTATTATCTTTACATTCCCGATAACCATTCGGAATTTGACTCTGTTCTGCCTTAGTTTTGCACAAACAACTGCGCGTAATTGCTTCATAAGTAGAACGCACAACGCCTTTAAGGGAACTTCCCGGAACGATCGACTGTCGATCGCGTCCAACGGCAGTTTTGATTAGGGGGATATTTTTGGCATTTCCCGATAAGTCGCTACCCATTGCGACAACGCCAGAAGCGACAAAAGTAGCGGTTTTCACCGTTAAGCGCAGAAAGATTGTACCGCTAATGCGATCGCTTTTAAACCGATCTTGTCCAATTGGTTTATCTCGCGGTGGCGGCTGACTGGGTAGAGAAATGAGTTGATAAGGTTTTGGATTAGCAGTTTCTGGTGCAGGATTAGGTTGAGGGCGTCGAATTGGTCGATTGTTAGTCATGGGGATATCTCAACAGTGAGAGCGATAAAATGTACCGTGGAAGTTTCGCGATCGATGAAATAACGTTGAGCTATTTTAACTTTGTTTGGATTATTCTTTTCATCCTTAATTATGGGATTGAGAGCGTCAGGTACAATGAATTTTTGGGGAAACCGAGTTTCATCGGGACGATAAATGTAAGCAGGTCGTTGTTCTACTTTCCACTCTATCTTTTTATCTTGTTCCTTTTTTTTATCTCGTTCCTCATCAATAGAAGTGAAAGCAGAATCTTTACCAGTTATTGACAGCAATAATACTGAATAACCTTGACCTTGTTGTTTCCAACGCAATTCGCGATCGCAATTAAACATTTGTCCTTCTGGACTGGGAAATTCTTTTAATTCCTCTACAATTCCACTGACGCGATCTTGCCACCGAAGAAAGTAATAAGTAGGCTTTTTCGCAAATTTATCTAGCAATTTTCTGAGATCTTCAGATGAGTCAACTTGTTTAATACCTACAAAAGGATTCATGCTGCTGTCCCTTGCAATATTTCACACCAAGCTTCTACAGTTTGCGAGAACAATTCACGCACTTTATCGCTCCCTTCCCAACTCTGTTGCACGCCAAAATTAAACTCAATTGGTGTTGTTTTTGGTGATGTTTCTTTCAGATCGTTAGGGGGAAAACCATAGCGGTTTCTTTCTTCATCTTCCAGAAACATTCCCGCACCCAATAAGGAAGTAAGCGGCCATTTTGTTTCTGTGCCGATCGCGCTAATTTGTTCATCTTTTATAATACAGCCAGGATATTGGACAACGGCTGAATTTAACTTAACTTCCACCAATCCCAAACCGCGAGATTTAGCGAAACCTAATCCAAACCAACCTTGATTTAAATCGCGCAATACTAAACCGATTAATCCTAATTGTGCAAGGGTAAAATTTCTGAGATGAATTTTGGTATGAAATTCTCCGGCGGTACAAACTTGAAAATTAAATGGCCCTACAGCGACCGAACCAAACACTCTGTCAATAGCTACGCCATTGCGTTCTTCAATTTTCAACAATTTGGGATTAACCGGATAAGCATCTTCTATTCTGACGCGACTGGCGATCGCAGTATTGCCAAACATTTGGGAAATAAAACAAGATTGCTTGTATAATTCCGCGCCGGGATGGGGATGATTTTTATTTTTCTTTTTCCAGTTGTCTAGGTAAAGATTGATGTTTTTTTGTTCGTCTTTGTCGTCGCTGAGAGGGTCGCTTGCCCAGACAGTGGTAGAATTATTAGGACGGCGATCGCTTCCCACCGTCCGCACAATTCGTTCTGCATGGGCGCGAATAGCACCTTTGAGAGAACTTCCGGGTAAATAAATTGTCCGTCCTCCGCCGTGATAGGTTTCCACAAATTCCATATCCGGTTTCGTAGGGTCAGCACCTTCTTTGCCAGATTTAATTAAGATAGGGCCAGCAGGTGTGATAGTTAATTCTATTGTACATTGATTGACAAATCGTTTAAACATTGCTGTTTTCCTCGGCAGTGGTATTAGCAGACATAAAAGTTCTTAAATGGGTAATCAAAGCATTTGTCCATTCCTGTTTGAGGAAAGCAATTCTTTCTGGATAGCATGAGTAAATATCCATTTCTCCGTTAACCAGATTTTGCAGGTAATTTAGTAATAACTCTGGATCGTCTTCTGCATCAAACCATTGCATTTCTTTAATATCCAATTTCACCACACCCAATCCGCGAGAACGTCCACCGCCTAACGGAATTTGTTCAGTTTCAAATTGGTGCAATCCGATGGTTAATAAACCTAATTCCCAAGCTTCGGCGTTTTCAACTACTGCTTTAAACTCAAATTGCGTTCCTGCCGGTACAACTTGAAAATCGTATAATTTCGCATCAGCAGCAGTTTCGGTATCGCGATCGATCGCAACTCCATCTCGTTCTTGATATTGTCCAAACCAACTATCTAGTAATACCGTTAAATCTCGTACTTGAAATTTACTGGCGATCCAAGGAGAACCGAATAAGCGAGAAACTAAATCGGTTTCTTTTAAAATTGCAGTGGTGAGGTCAAAATCATCTTTGTTTTCGTCCTTAAGTTGCTTGATTTCATCAGCTTTTAGCGACCATTCATCCTCTACGGCGGGATTGGCGACTAATTTGCGATCGCTTCCCACAATCCCGCGCAGGAAGCTTTCTAAACGCGATCGCAAAGCACCTTTAAAACTCGACCCCGGAATTAAAGGTCGTCCTACCGCATCTTTAATTACTGGTAAATCCGAACCAATTGGTTCTGTGGAACGTCCCGCGCCAATTCGCAAAGCGGTGATAGTTGTGAGAGTTCCGGTGATTTCCAAACGACTTTTGAAAGTATCAAACATATCAATCCACCTATTTTTACTTACTTTTTAATGCCTTCTCTTTTGTAAATATACTCATGTGTTCCGTAGTATCGCAGAGATAATCTTCCTCCATCTGCAACTTTGCAGCTAACTCGTCGAGTCTGAGCCGTAATGTTGATATGGTCGATATTTGTATTCTGATATCTACGAAGCCTCAGAATATCATCGTCTTTCAAAGCGCTGATCCCATCTCCATGTTTGAATAATAGGTAAGCTGCTCTAGCTAGCCTTTCTTGCAACTGAATCCTTTCCTGAATGTCTAAAGTATTTTGGTAATCTTTGCAAAAGCTTTGTTCATAATCCAATTTAGGAAATTTGACTAAATCTTCCGAAAGTAACTCGTCTTTGCATTGATTCCAAATCAATTTTCCCCATGTCGATAAAGTCATTTCTTTGCCATCAACCAAAACCCATTCTTCCGGGACTTTCTTTGCTTCTTCCCAAGATGTAGGAATTTCTCCAACATCCATCATTGCTAGTTGTACTTTGTATGGCTCAACCTTGGAGCGATCTACCTTTACAGGAAGTTGTGGAATTTTGATTACTTCATTCGATCCCTCAAAAACATAGACAATTTCATTAGCATAAAACATTCCAATGGTATTGAAGTAGCCTTGCAAAGCTTTGAATCCACCAACTAAATTGAAATAAATCTGGTATTTGCTACTTTTAGAAGCAATAATTATTTCTTGCAGTGTGGGAATTAATTTTGCCATTCCCTCTATAAAGGTAGCGCTACTGGCGATGGACAGTCCAGGCTGTATACAAGTACTGGTGTTATTCAATCCGTTACTTTTCAAAAATGACTCTACAATGTTTGCAGTAACTCTAGCTTGTGCTGTGTCAGTAGCAACTAATAAATGAGTATCTTCTGTACCCTGTTCTAGTTTATTATTGTACAAACCATAGATGCCATTCAGTTCCGCGCTCAACTCTCGGATTTCTTCAAGCTCGGTATCGTCATTGTAAAGCTTTTCTTCCGCCCTATTCTTCAACTTTTCAATAATATGGGAAATATCCTCATGATATTTTTTTATTTCATCAACAGTATAATTTGCAGTTTGCTGTAGGCACTTAGACCAGCTATCTGGATCGATATCGCGGTCAATTTGATTGGTCAATAAACTTGTACCGACAGTGGAAATTACGAGTCGAGGCATAGAGATACACTCCTTTGTAAACGATAGTTAAAACCTAAATTTCACCTTTATTTTTGTATACCAGATAGCGTGCGCCATAACCAAGATAGCGACGGGTTAGCTCTAGCCAAATTTGGTTATATTCATCAACTTCAGCCGCTTTTGCTATTTCTTTAGCAGCCTCCTTAATGTCTTTATCGATGTTACGAATAATTTTTGCTGCTAAAGATTGTTCGCCTTTACCCCACTTTTTGTCACGCCCTACCTGATAACGCAAAAAGTTTTTGATTACTTCTGTGCTTTCAGTTGTATCAGCAACTCTTAGAAGATTACGAAATTGGGATTCTTGTAAATCACCATAAGAGCTTTTATCATCTAAAGCATCTTGGATCTTAGTCACTAGCTTATCCTCAGCTTGGCGAATACCTTTTTGAATCTTGAGTTGTTTTTGCGGATCGAATGGTTCGTTCATACAGGTTCCTCCTGAAATACAAGATGAAATTCGTTGCAAACTTCAATTTGACCGAAGCCTTCACAGGTGCGATCGCCGACACCTACAATCTCTAAATTTTCTAATGCTTTCATCCAAGCATCTCGTTGTGCAGTGCTAAATAAATACACCGCTCCTTTATTAGTTATCAGTTCCACATCTTTCATCAATCCCCAAGCAGAATTCCAGCCAGAACGATAGTCATAGCTACTATACGCTGCTTCAAGTTTTAAGGTGGAATCTTTAACGCCAGTAAACTTTTTTAGCATTTCTTCCGAAATTACAGTGGTACCCTGCCAGTTATCGGTCAAAATCGCCTCAGAGTGTAAATCCAAAGAAAAGTAGGTGCGATCGATCGCCAATTCTTTTAAAGGACTACCAAATACTCTCCATTCCTTCCAACGTTGTCCAAGTTTTTCATTAAAATTCTCGACTTTTGCAACTACATTGGGTTTAATATCTACAATTTTAGCTTGAATTTTGACTTTTCCCAACCCGCGTGAAGTAGAACCACCTAAGCGGAAATTTTCACTGCGATCGAGAATAAATTGCGTCAGAGAATCTGCCAAACTATCTTCTACCAAAATTGAGCCGCAGTAAATAACAGGTTTGGGCTTTTTACCTTTCGATTCAGATTCATTCAGAACTTCTATGCTGTAAAGTATTTCCTCTTCAGCCGTAGCCAGTCTTCGATTAATACCTACTCGTGTTAATAGGCGTTTATTAACACTATGAGCGTGATATTTATCATTGAGTTTGCTGTAAAAACAACTATGTGCATCGACTCGCCCTCCGTCTGTTGGACAATTGGGATCGTAGGGATAACCGTAACCTTCAGCACAGAAGCGATCGATCAGAGTATCGAAAACGCCGTTACTTCCTTTTTTAGACGTAAACCCAGAGCTATTTTTAGAACTCAGCGCAGTAGTAGGTAGCACCCTAACTTCTGGTTGTAATATAGTTTTATCCTTTATTTCTATAGTTGCAGGATAAGCATTTTGAAAAATTGCGGGAGTATCATCAAGAAATAAAGCCTGAAAATCACCGCCATTTTCTGAGAAATCTTGGCTCCATTCCTGCTGTTGTTCGCTTTGTTGTAGCTGACGATATTTTTGCAAAATTTGAGCGGCAATTGCACCCCGAATTACGCTTCCGGGAATATAACTTTCTACTTCGCTAATTGAACCGCCTGGTTTCTGGCGTGCTATTGCCAGAGGAGATAAAGCTTTAATTTCTAATAGAATGCGCTTCATTGCACCCTTCCTTTTGCCAAGAATTGCCAAACAGTTTCATCCACTTGAATTTCAGGTAAATCCCAATGTAACCAACCTAAACCCGCAGATTTACTGCCGCCCAGTGCGTGAATATGCCGCAAACCAGCCCAAATCAGCGCTTTAGCATAATCAGGTCGATCGGGTGTTACGGGTGTTAGGCTTGGTTGGATGTGAATATTACCCTCAAATCTGAGTTTAAGATTTACGGGAGAGGTTTCCAAAAAGTAAAGTTTTTTCTCCTCCGCAGTGCGGCGACGGCGATTAATCGTCACACCCGGACGGATAACTTCAGGTAAATTTTCAGGGTCTTCTGTGCAAACTAAATCATCAAAGATTACTCGTGATGGTAAAACCGGATCGCCAAATATTTGGCTAATTAAACAGTGATATGTTTCATTATACCCTGCAACTTGATACTCGCTACGACAAAATTCGCTCGGTGAACTTTCTCGCCGTAAAACCATTTTTTTAGGGCTAGGAGATTTACAAATTGCCCAACCCAAAGCCCTTGCAAATTTTTCGCATTCATGGCGCAGGCGACCCTTGACTTGAGAGCCAGGAATTAGCAGATTTGTTTGGGAGTCTCGAACAATCGGTTTATCTGCTAGGGAACTAGAAGAACCACCAGCACCTACACACAAAGCCGTATCAATTATAGCAGTAATTTTGTGTGTTTCTACTTCAATTAAATTTGATAAATTTCTGAGAAATATCATCAGTCAGCCTCCTGAGTTACAAGTCTTTCCTGGGATGTTCCAGAATCTTCAGATGTCTCAATGAAGTCATAGAGGTCTACCAGTTCTCGCCAAATTGTTTCGTAGGTTGTCTCTCCTGGTTCTAGAATGGACATCCAAGGAGCTAGATTACCCTTATTATTTTGCTCTTTTGGTTGACACCAAGCTTCTTCAAACTTTTCTTTTAATTCTTGTTGTCCTTGCTGGAGTCGAACTCGAAAATAACGGTAGTTAAGAATAGCGGTATGCTTGCCCCGTTCCAGTAGATCGCGAATTTGGTACAGTTGCGATCGCGGAAATTTTGCCTTGTTCAATGCGTCGATTGTCTCAATCAATCCTCCTAATTCATGCAAAGTATAAGGGGCCGCATATAGCTTTAAAGTAGGAGTGTGTATGTCCTTAATTTTCACCTCTGGATTTTTAATTAATGCCTGCTTTCTGAACTCGTCGATATCGGATGAAATCATCGTTACAGCTTTCAGCACTAAAAAATCAACCGTACCGCCACAATAGCCATATTTTCTCAACTTCTTTGCCTTGCTTTTAGCAGATTTAAGTAACTGCTCATAAAGGTTTTTTGCGTAGTAAATAGGAGTGTTGTAAGCTGTAATCAACACGCCGCTCGATATACTTAGTTGACACTGAGAAAGTTCTGCTTTTTCGCTTGAGTAGCGGTGGCATTTTTTGAGGTCAATTGGCTTTTCAGATTGCTTAGTATGATAGTTGCCTTGAATTTCTACACCTGCCAGAGATACTTGTTTGAGGAGGATTTTTTCAAACTGCTCGCCAATCATTTTAGCGATCGCCAATGCCTGAGAAGCTGGCACAATCAAAATAATATCATCTCCGCCAATCGTAATAATTTCAAAGGGATGAATGAAATCACCATCCTGCCATCTTGAATCTGGATCTTTAATTCCTCTAATCTGGCGGGGATGAAGATTATATGCTAAGGCTTGATAAACAGCATACTCAGTTGCGTTGGCCACATCTTCGCTAAACTCTTTGTATTTTTCTGGCGTAGTGCATATTTTCTGAATAAATCCTCCCATGTTGTTGCCATCAGCATAAATATAGGCAACAAAACCATTGCTGACATTGCCTAAATGCGTTAATGATTTAGCAATTTTAACATCATCCTGTTGGCAGGTTTGATAATATTGCTGACATTGCTCGGAATTTTTCTGTAAAAATTCCTCGAATTTGTCAACCCAACCTTCTATTATTCCAGGTTGCCATTCTAGCCCGGTATTTTTGTACCATTCTGGTGTTTTAGCTAATCCCGTTTTAGCGCGATCGCCTACTCGTCTTTTACGTGCAGAAACTTCAGAAAATTGAGATTCGCTGGGCAATAAAGGTGGCTGAACGATCGCCACAGCAGATCTGCGATCGCCTTCATCCCTTCTCAAATAAGGATGAGTTTCAAACATCGGTGGGTAGCGGCGACTGGGGCGATCGGGAAAATCATTTCCACTGCGGCGTTGATTAAACAGAATCGCCAATTTAGTTGTTAATTCATTAAAACTTTTCCGGTTAGCAAAAGCTTCTTCAACAGATACCGGATCGCTAATACATGGCTCATTTGGCTTTTTCTCCAAGTTGCCAAAGTAAGCCCGAACCAATGGTTTATTATATTCTTGACGATACCGCTCTAACCAGAAATTATTTTCAATGGGGTCTTGTAGCAGACCAAATCGAGTTTCCATTAACCTAAAGGTATCGGCGACTGCACAGGAATTAGCTGCTAAAGTTTCCTCGGTGTAACGCTTTTCAATAGCATTAGCTAAGTCATCTGCAAAAGCCGCTGGGCAAAACGCCAGAATATTACCGCCAGTTGAGTAGATGATTAGTTCAGGAATTAACGCATCTGAAAATTTTGGTTCATTAGGAAAGTTGTCGTTAAGCCATGTTCTTACTTCTTGACACTGGATAGTGTAGTTGTAGAGAATTGATTCAGGGTTTTTGTTAAAAAAAGCAGGCAAATCGCTCAGATTGATTCGATCTAGTAGTGCAGAAGCACCCCGAATATCTGGGAGTTTTGCCGCTTCAAATACGTATTGTTTAATCTTGGTTGCACCGCCGTAAACCAAGCCTATTCGAGAGTTCCAAAGGATAGAATGCTGTTCGGCCAATAACTTTAACTCATCTAACGTTTTGGGAAACTTTAGAGTTTCTAATTGCTTGACTTGTTCGAGGAGCGATCGCATTTTTTCTGGAATATCTGTCCCAGCGTGCAATGCTTCCCGCATCTGGTGCAATTCCTTGATATCAAATTGCGGTTGGCGCTGTTCTCCCCAAGCCAGACACCAGGCGATTCCAACGAAAAGCTTTCCTGATGCTGTCTTTATGTCTTGTTGAAAGTTACTCATCTTTGATATAGGGTGTTTGTTCTAACTTTTGCACGAATTCAGGTAACGCCAGTTTTGGCGAAACAAAATGTTAAACCAACGAATTAGATGTTTGGCGATCGCTCAAGTATCTTCTCAATTCGATTGCCAAATTCTTGCCTCTATTCTGACATCCGTATGGAAAACCCCTTTTCCAAGTTTTAACTCGTTTTTGAGGTATCGAACAGTAGTACTTGCCTTCCAGAGTTTCCACGCTTCAGCCTGGAAACTCCAAAAAAGCGATGACTACACCTGGATTAGAAAATTTCCAGGTGCATCAAAACTTTTGATTTACTCTCTATTGAGGTTTGAGAAAGAGGTTTAACTCCAAATGGAAGATGTTGCGAATCTTAAGCAACAAACATACACCAGCGTGCGGAATCTTTGCCATATCCCGCAGAGTCGGACATAATCCATTTACAGCCACATTTTCAACTGCTGAACTTATAATTTCAACAGGCTGCTTCTCCGATTTGTTGGTAGGGTGGTTTGTAGGATGGAATTCCAGGCTTTGCGGGTGATGGAGTGGCGCTTTTGCTTGTGAAGTGAGCAAGATGCCCAAATCTGTAGTCGCCCATGTTGGCTGCCCTATAATGGGTGTAGCCGCGAGAACAGCTTGCTTCCCCTCTCCAAAAACTAAAATCGTTGATGGAGAAAAAACCTTTGAGATTGAGCCAGGATTGTACGAAAGGCTCAAATTACCTAACAACCCACAGGTTAAATTGCTGGATTGTTGATTTTGTAAGGTTTGGAGGAAACAAGCTGTTCTCGCTGGGCTTTGAGTAGTTAATTGAGTTTGGAAAGTTATCTCGCTTAAGGAAGCGTTTTTTGTCAACTTTGGTATTGCTTGAGGCATACTTATACCTACAATGAAAGGATAGATTATAGTATAACCTAGCTCTACAGGGAAAACTTGTCTTTTCCTATATGTTCAAAAACCGTAATTTATTTTCCAAAATATTAATACCAAGCAAGTCATGGCTGGATACCCGATGGTTAGGTTGACTTCTGGATCAAATTTGTGTATACTTTATAAGTCAAATATCAGAATAATAGAAAATGCCGTTTTTCAATGGTTAGACAAAAACCTAAAAACTCCCCGTAAGGGGATTGAAACAGGCATTTCTCACTGAAATTTGATTAGTTGACTAAGTTCTCAACTACTTCCCCGCAAGGGGACTAAAACCTCAAAACTGCTACACAGTGCTTATTGCTAGGTAAACCAGCGATCGCCTACTACCACTTGCTGAAAAAAGGACAGTAGCTTATGAAAGCTTTGTTCTGGTGTGTCGGCTTATTCCCCAAATGGGGACGGAAAGATTACGAACTCGCCATCGCACCTTGCTGCAACTCTCTCACCACCCATTCCAATTCCTCCACCATCCAACTGCTACTCAACTGGCGGTAAATCTGCAATTGTTCTTGATAAAGCCATAACACCCCTTCCTTACCGCCTCGGAAATAATGCCAAATTTCTTCGCCAAATTGCCTAAAATTAACCAACATAGTCCGCGCATTGTGCAACTTATCCGCCAGCATCACCCTTTGCACTGGCGGACAAGCATCTCGTAGCTGTTGGAGATATTGCTGTTTGTGTTCTTTCCAAGTCGGATATAAACTCGGTTCTGGCTCGGTGCAACCTTCTATAATATGGAAAACGCGATCGCCAAATCGCTGCAAAATTTCCGCCTTCGTTACTTCTCCCCCTCGGTCTTCCAGCGCATCGTGCAATAAAGCGGAAATTGCCTCATCTTCATCTCCTCCATCTTCCAACACCAAAGCCGCTACGCTCAACAAATGGGCAATATAAGGAGTACCTGTAATTTTCCGTTGTTGGTCGCCATGAAGTTGCGCCGCATATACCAACGCTTCCTGAAAACGCGAAGTTAAAATTGTCAAACACCGTTCATTCTTCATAAATTTTCCATTCTTTTTCGACTTCTCTCTTCGCCTGTTCTCGTAATTCCACAGGGAGGAGAATTTCTACATTCGGTCGCCACGCACGCAAGCGCTGCATTACGTTAGGATCGCCTTGGCGATATTGCGCTTGGTAATAAGCATCTTGGGGAGAACATTTGCGCCAAATATTTAACATCTTTTGTTGTTGTTCTCCCTTTAAGTTCTGCCGAATTAATCGTTCTACTTCTTGATATGCCACTCGCGCAAAGGTAGCATGGCGCATAGTATTGCGGATGTAGCGATTATCCCACTCGCGATCGAACCTCAATAGTAGCAGTTGTGGGGGTTGATAGTAATCAAAACCCCAAACTTCTGCGATCGCTAATTGGATATCATCGGGAATAGGCAGAGTCTTCTTTTGATATCGCCGTTTCAGCGCCACCGGAACTTGCGGATCGTCCCAACTCAAAGGGATCGAATCCTGAATGCGATCGAGCCGATAATTGCGAAAATCTAATTTTCCCGATTCGTCTTGCGGAACTTCGCCAAACGCACACAAATACGGCCCTCTCTGATAATAATAAATGCAAACGGGATAAACTACCACCGACAAAGTTGTTTGCCATACCGCACTTTCATAACTTAACAAAATCGGCGGTACAACTTCCTGTTGCCAAAGTTCCCGCAGTTGTGCTTGCCATTCTTCGACACGATCGATCGAGTCTTGCGGAATCACATATTCCAGATGGATAAAAAAGCGCTGCTGACCATTCAATCGCGTGGAAAGATTATCTGCGATCGCAGCCAAATCCGGTTGCGTGAGAAAATCCAAATTGTAAGCTATCAGACGAGAATCTGATTTTTGGATCGAACTCGGCGTCCGTGGATATTTCTTAACCCGATAATACCGATTTCCTTGGCGTTTCAGCCACCCGATTTCTATCAAAACTTGCAAATCGCCATAAAGCGATCGTCTTGTCAAGCCAAACAAACGAGTATCGTGCAACAATTCTTTAAGGTTATCCGGTAACAAATGATGTTCCCGCAAAGATTGTTCAAACGATCGCTCTTTTTCCTGTACTTCCGGCTTCCCTAATTCCCCTTTCCACTTTGACTGAGTTAAATTGAAATCAGAACCAAATAACCAAGCAGCAACAGTTTTCGCACAACGGCATTTCGGGTCGTGCAACGCCGGAATTTCTTCTTCTCTAGTATGAGTCGCAGTAAAAAAAGCATCTCGCCATTCAGGATAAGTAAAATTTTCCGGCAAATTCAACTTAATGCCGGCTTCCCCATACAGAAAGTGCAACCACACCCACAACCGCACCGCCTGTAGCAATCTTTGTTTTAAATCTCCCCGCGCCAGCCATTGCAGCAGTTCCACACGAGGAGGTTCATTCCAAAAGGGGTTGACCGTTTCCAAGCTACTCTCCCGATTTCAGCGATTTGCCTTCCTTTCTAAGTATGCCTCATCTTGGAAGCAGGTGCTTCCACCAGTTTGATACAGTAGCAATAACTCAATGAACCTATTATTTAATGTCAGCCATTCAATTACAACTGTTTCGGGAGCAAATCCAGTCAGGTCTGGCCTACCAACACCTGCACATCCAAATCAACACACCGGATGGACTGATTGCACCAGCCGACCTGAAAAATTTATCTCTACCGGAGGAAATGGTCTGGAGTCAAGGCGTTGTCATTGAAGGTAAAGCGCCAATTTGGTTGTACGCCTATTTAGTTCACGCTTGTCACCCCGCCGCTTGGGTAGCTTGCTTCGACCCCCGCTTAGAAGGTGCAGTTATAATTGCTACACACAGTCGCCAAGTCGCACTCGGAGATATTCTCAAACTCAACTTACCCGCAGCCATATTTCGCAAAACAACAGGTACGTAGTGATAATAAAAACTTTTTAATAGTAGGGTGGGTTAGGCACGCGCAATAATTTCAATACTTTCGATCGATAATTAAGTTCCCGTGCCGTAACCCACCATCCCACCTACCTGTAACATTGACAAACATTTTCCACCATAAACCCTCTAGACCCGAAGATTGTACCCTATCAACCCAAAAGAACCAAGCGTTAAAACGCAACAACATACGAAGGTCTGTAAATCTAGCTCTTTCAAGTTTATGCTTCGCTTTTGTAACAGACAATTGTGATGGTGGGTTACGGCACGGACAGTTAATTATTAGTTTTTTGAGAGAAATTATCGCCCGTGCCTAACCCACCCTACTGCTAAATCCAAAAAACTCAACAAAAGGAATAAAAATGAATACGATCGCCTTACAAAAACAAGTTGAACTGCAAGTCACCGAACTGAAAACCGCACAAGGAAGTTATCAAACTTTGGCGATTAGCTTAGTGATGTTCCAGGAACTAATAAAAACTGATGTACTCGCACAATTGAAACTTCCTGACGAACTAGACTTGAGCAGAGAAGTAATTTTATACGGTATAGCTCCTACTTGGTTGTATGCCAATTTAGTAGAACGCTGTTGGCAAGCGCCTTGGATAGGATGCTATACAGCGCCAAAAAATCAAATTGTTGTAATTCAAAGTCGGATATCAACAATAAGTATAGGCGATGCGATACCTGTATTGCTTAACAACATTCCTTGTCCGGCAATTTTAATAGGTGGTTCGCCTGACAGCGGCAAAAGCGTTTTATCGAATGCTTTGCGTTTTAATTTGATGAAAACCGGAGCATTCAAACGAGTATTTGTACATCGCGCTTCTTGGGATGGTGAGGGAAATTGGGTTTACGAAGTAGCGAATCGGGATTTAGCTAAAAAGCTGATTGTAGAAAACGAGTTTCGATTGCACGAAAATCCCGAAACGGCGAAGTTAATACCGAAATTCTTTAAATATCATAGCTCGGCGGTACAGAATTTGCGGGAAGTTGTCGATTTGGTTTTGGTTGATGTGGGTGGTAAACCGCAGCAAGAGAAAGCGCCTCTGGTCGCACAATGTACGCACTATATAATTATTAGTAAAGAATCAGATGAGATTCCCAAATGGCACGAGCTTTGTCATCCAACTTTGCAGCCGTTAACGGTGATTCACAGCGTCCGACAAAAACGAGAAGAAGTTTGGCAAAAACAACCTTTTTTGGAAATCATCGACGGACGCTGGTGCGAAGGTGAAATCCAGTCTGTTCCCGATATCTTGCTGGAAAATGTGCTTAGGGTTTTGCACGCCTAGAGCGCCAGCAGACCCGGATTTGGTACAACGCGGTGGGGTAGCGCCCATCTGAGCCGACACAACACCCTTTAAATTATTTATTTAAATAAAAATAAAAAAAAAAAAAAAAAAAAAAAAAAAAAAAAAAAAAAAAACAAAAAAAAA